>JAEUHQ010000109.1 GCA_016794565.1 Planctomycetota bacterium
GGGCGCCCCTTCCTGCCCCGGTGCGCGGGGGCCACCCGCGCCTGCCCCTACTCGCCCCCGCCCGCCGCGTCGTGGGGGGCGGGGCCCTGGAGCGCCCCGACCACGACTCCCGGATCGCCGAAGGTCACGCGGATCTCGCCGCTCTTCACCGCCGGCACCTTCTGCATCGCCAAGCCCGTCCACACCTTGCTCGTGGCCGGCAACGAGATGCGCAACGCGACGCCGTCGTCGAGCAGCAGCGGCGTCGCCACCTCGGGGCGCGCCTTGCCGCGGCCCTTGTCGCTCGCCGCGCGGAGGGCGTGCGGTTCGACCTCGACCGTGAGAGGCAGCACGTCGGAGATCTGCAGTTCACGGGGCACACCACCCCATCGTTCGCCCTCGAAGTCGCCGACCGCCTGCCACACGACGGCGAACGGCGGATCCGACCGGCGGGCGGGCGCCTTCGCCACGAAGGTCAGGATCGAATGGTCGAACCGCAGGTTTCCGAAGTGATGCGCGACACGGAACGGCGCCTCGCTGACGGCGTCGCAGTGAAGCTGCACGCCGCTGCACTGTGACGCCGAAGTACGACCACCGGCCGCCTCGAATGCGCGCGCCGACACCGCGGCGCCGACGCGCCGCCCGAGCGCGGTCACCCACCGCAGGTCGGGCAGGCGCGCGTGGTCGATCGCGATGCACGCATCGAACGCCTGGGGCAGCTCGACGGTCGCCGGGTCGAGGCGCCGCCGAGCGGGTGCGGGCGCCGTCGTGTCGCCCCGCAGCGTACGTTGGGCGTTCGCAGCGCGGTCGCGCAGCAGCGCCGGCAACGCATCGTTGGCCGCGATGGCCGCACATTCGGCCGAGGCCCCTCGCACCCGCCGAGCGACGAGGTGGTCGATCGCGAGCAGCCGATCGAACAGCTCCGCGCGGCCGAGTTCGCCCTCGAACGAGGGCGGCGTGAGCGCGAGCCACTGGCGAAGTCCCACGTCACTCGGGTCGATGCCGAGCGCGCCGAAGTGGAACGCGACGTCCGTCATCGCCAGCAGGTCGCCGTCGCCGTGGCAGACGAGGGACAACCAGCCGGCCAGCCCGATCGACCCGATCGTTCGCATCGGCTGCTCGAAGGACACCAGGGGCAGGAACTCGCCGCGCTCCGGGTCACCCGTGTGCGCAGTGGTCCACCGTTCCAACACACCATCGCCGCTGCGCCGCGAGCGCGCCTCTTCGAACCAGCCGCCGGAGAGTACGCGCTTGGCCACGTCCTCGGCGGCTTCGTTCGCGCCTTGCTGCGCCGAGAGAGAACCGATGAGGATGAGGAGCACCGACCCCGCGACGCATCTCATGCGGCCCGTTGTCCACCGCGTCCCGCCGCCTCGCAAGCCCCTGGTGTCGGGAACACCAACGGCGTGAGATGCGCGCATGCAGAGCCACCATGTGCTGATCCTCACGGGCGCCGGCGTCAGCGCCGACTCCGGCGTGCGCACGTTCCGCGACGCCGGCGGCCTGTGGGAAGGGCAGCGCGTCGAGGACGTCGCGACGCCCGACGGCTGGGAGCGCAACCCGTCGCTGGTCTGGCGCTTCTACCAGGAACGACGGCGGCAGCTGCGCACCGTGGAGCCCAACGCCGCGCACCGCGCACTCGCCGAGTTCGCCGAGGCGGCGGCCGAAGCGGGCCACGGCGTGACCCTCGTGACGCAGAACGTCGACGACCTGCACGACCGCGCAGGGAGCGAAGTGCTGCACATGCACGGCGAACTCGTGAAGCTGCGCTGCGAGCAGTGCGAGACCGTGATCGAGGACCGTGTGCACTTCGACCCGGGGCGCTTCGTGCCGTGCGAAGCGTGCGGCCACGCGCGGCTCCGGCCGCACATCGTGTGGTTCGGCGAAGTGCCGTTCCACATGGGCGAGATCGAGCGTGCGCTGCGGCGATGTACGCACTTCGTCGCGATCGGCACGAGCGGCAAGGTGTGGCCCGCCGCCGGAATGCTGCAGCAGGCGCGCTCGCACGGCGCGGTCACCTGGGTCCAGGCGCTCGAGGCACCGGACAACCTCGACGGCGGCGACCGGTGGCACGAGGGCCGCGCCGCGGACGTCGTGCCGGGCATGCTCACCGACATCGGCGCGGCGATCGGACTGCGGCAGGCCTGAGCGACGAACGCACTCGCGTCGGGCACCGCACGCGCCGGTGCGTCGAGTCAGAAGTGCTTCTGGATCGAGTCGACCTTGCCGTCGGTGATCCGCACCAGGAACTGCTGGACGTGGCTGCGGAAGATGCTGGCGCGCGAGTAGACCCAGCCGAGCCACCGACCGCCCTGGTCGTCGACGTGCACCTGTTGCGGCGCCCCCATCGCGGCGGTGACCTCGGCCTCCGTCATGCCCACGGTGATGGTGTCGGCGGCGGCGAGGTCGAACGGGCGGCCGGCAGTGACGCAGGCTGCGAGGGGCAACAGGATCGAGAGCGCGGCGGTGCGCACGAGGGAATGGCGGTGGTTCATCGGAGGATCTGCTTTGCAGGAGTCACCGGCCTCGAAGGGTCGAGCCGGGAACCGGTCACACCGGTGCCCGCGAGCGCCCCGGTCATGCGTGTCCATCTCACCGCAGCGAGCCGAAATCGGCCGAGGATGCACGTGACCGGTTCGGCCCCGGGCCCTTGGATGTCCTCACCGAGAAGCGCCATGTCCCCAACGCACCCGCTCGTCGTCTTCGCCATCGCCCCGGTTCTCGCCGCGCAAGCCGTCGCGCAATGCGCACCGGAGTGGTCGCGGGCGTTCGGTTCGCCTGGCATGGCCCACGGAAACTGGGCGCGCTGTTTCGTCGAGGCACCGAACGGCGACCTATACGTGGGCGGCAGCTTCACGATCGAAGTGGAGGCGACGAACGGCGCGCCAACGCAGGTGCAAGGCATCGCGCGATGGGACGGAACCGCGTGGCACGGGCTCGGCGCCGGAACCGACGGCATCGAAGCCATCGCGCTGCATCCAAACGGTGACGTGTACGCAGCCGGATCGTTCGGAACCATCGACGGGATCGCGGCCAACCACGTGGCCCGCTGGGACGGCAACGCCTGGCACGCGCTGGGCAACGGCCTTTCCGGCGACGTCGCCGCGCTCGCCGCACTGCCCAACGGTGACATCGTCGCGAGCGGCGCCTTCGTGAGTGCCGGCGGCCAGGCAGTGAATCGCATCGCGCGGTGGGACGGCACTGCATGGAACTCCATGGGCGGGGGAGCGAACGCTTTCGTGGCAGACGTCGCCGCCCTGCCGAACGGCGACCTGATGGCATGCGGTCAATTCACGCTGATCGGCGGCACCGCGGCGCAGTACCTGGCGCGATGGAACGGTGCGGCGTGGAGCGCTGTCACGTCCTCGGTCATCAGCGGCATCGGCATCGAAACCGTCGAACGACTCGCGAACGGCGACCTCGTCGTCGCGGGCCCGTTCTGGTCGATCGACGGCCAGCCATTCGCGAGCATCGCGCGCTGGTCGGGGTCGGCCTGGCATGCGATGGGAACGGGCTTCGACAGCGTCTTCGTCCACGACCTGGCGCAGACGGCGGCCGGCGACGTGCTCGCCGTGGGGCAGTTCACGGTCTCCGGCGGTGTCCCGGCGAAGTACATCGCGAGATGGGACGGGACGACCTGGCAAGCGATGGTGCAGGACACGAACTACTTCTGCTTCGCGGTGCACGCTCACTCGAGCGGCGACGTGTTCGTCGGCGGTGGCTTCAGCCAGATCGACGACGTGCACACGAACCTCGTCGCGCGCCACCGAGCGGGGCAATGGCAGCCGCTGCGAAGCGGCGTCGGCTACCAGCACTACGGCCCCCTCTTCCCGCAGGAGTCGTTCGCGGCTCTCTGGATGCCCGGAGGCGACCTTGCGCTCGGCGGTGGCTTCACCGAGGCCGGTGGTCGGCCTGCATCGCGAATCGCGCGCTGGAACGGTGAGCGCTGGAACCCTCTCGGCACGGGCGTCGACGGCGATGTCCGCGCGTTGGGCCAAGACCCCGCGGGCGATCTCTACGCCGGCGGCGCCTTCACCGCCGCGGGGACGACACCCGCCGCGCACGTCGCTCGCTGGGAAGGCACCGCGTGGCACGCACTGGGCCTCGGCTGCAACGATCAGGTGAACGCGATCCTGCCGCTGGCGAATGGCGATGTGCTCGTCGCCGGTGCGTTCACCATGGCCGGCGGCGCACCGGCCGGACGCACCGCCAGATGGAACGGGACGACCTGGCAACCGCTTGGCGCGGGAATGAACCTGGCAGTGAACGCCCTCGTCCTGATGCCGAACGGCGACGTCGTCGCGGGCGGTCCGTTCACGCAGGCCGGCGGCGTGGCATGCCCCGGACTCGCGCGGTGGGACGGCACGTCGTGGAGTCCGATCGCCGGCGGCCCGAACCAGACCGTGAACTGCCTCGCGATCGACGCGAACGGCCACATGGTCGTCGGCGGAGACTTCGTCGGCGGCGTGCGGCGTTGGGACGGCGCGGCATGGCACGACTACGGCGCCGGGCTGGATGCTTCCGTCCAGGCGCTGGCCGCGAAGCCGAACGGCGACCTCGTCGCGGGAGGCCTGTTCATGCATGCCGGAGGAGTGCCGACGAACCGGATCGCGCAATGGAACGGCACGTCGTGGAGCACCTTCGGCGACGGCGCGACCGGCGGTGTGTTCGGCCTCGCCCTGGCCTTCGACGGGCGCCTCGCCGCGGCCGGCGGGTTCAGGCACATCGCCGGCATTCCGTCCCGCAGCGTCGCGATCCTCGAGCCGGCGTGTCCGGCGACCGCGACATCCGTAGGCGCAGGGTGTGCCGGGAGCACGCTGACCGCGGTCTCCGCACCGTGGGTCCGGAGCACGTTCCGCGCACGCGGCGAGGGCCTGCCGACGACGGCCATCGTGCTGCACACCACGAGCGTCGTCGCCATCGCCCCCGGAGTCCCACTCGACCTCGTGTTCGCGCAAGCCGCGGCCGGCTGCGAGTTCCTCGTCGCACCCGACATCCTCGGCGCCGGCATCACACTGAACGGCGTGTTCACGAGCGAGCTCTTCCTGCCCGACACTCCGCCGCTCGTCGGGATCACGTTCCATCACCAGCACATCGCAATCGGCGTCGATGCCCAGGGTGCCTGGCAAGTCGTCACGGCGACGAACGCGCTCCAGCTGACGGCCGGCGAACTCTGACGCCTCCCACGCGGCGGTCACGCCGGAAACGATGTGACCGCCGCGCCAGTCGGCCCTTCGGGGATCTCGTCCACGAAACCCGAGGTCCCCATGCCGAGCCCCGCACTCCGTCCTTTCCCGTCCCGCCTTCCCATCGCCTGCCTCGCCGCCGCCCTGGCCGCGTGCGGCGCGAGCACTCCGCCGGCAGCCGCGGTCGAACCGGTGATCGCGAAGGAGGTGTCGACCTTCGACAGCGGCAACTGGGGCAACCTGGGGCTGGCGCCGACCGGGATCGAAGTCGTCGACGTCGAACTCGGCGAATGGGCCGAGTCGGAGATGTCCGTGATGCAGCGGAAGAACGTCGAACGCGGTGGCGGGGACGCGAGCAAGGTGCCCGTGGCGTGGGAGACGAAGTGGACCGCGACGCTCCGTCTGAAGGAGCCGGTCGTGATGATCGACCACGAACTGCGCGGCCGCTTCGTCGTTCGCACCATCGCGGAGACCGGCGCCACCCTGCCGTTCGCGGGCAGGGTCCGCGGTGCGCTGCTGCCGACGAGCGGCTGGGACGTCATGGCCCACGTCGATCGCGGCAACTCGCAGGATGGCGGTCCGCTGCGGCCCTGGTTCGACGCCGCCGGCGAAGTACGGAACGGCTACCCGGTCATCGGCGATCCGAACCGCGAGGTGAGGATGCGTTCCGGGCCGCGCTTCGTGTCGGCGTCCCTTCTCCCCGGCGCGATCGTGCTCGGTTCGGAGGACCACGCGAAGCTCGCCGCCGAGCAGAAGAAGGCGGACGAGGCCAGGGCCGCGGAATGGGCTCGCGAGACGGAGCGCCGGCGCCAGCAGCAGGTCGCCGAACAACAGGCCGCCGAAGCGGCGGCGAAGAAGCGCGCGGACGACGCCGCGAAGGCGCGCGCGGAGCGGGCCGAGGCGCAGCGTCGCGCCACCGCCGCACCGCGCCTCGCGCCGTTCGTGGCAGCCGCCACGTCCGGTCGTGGTGCGATGCTGGCGCTGCCGGCCTCCGCCCAGCGCGGCTTCGTGTTCACCGAGGTGCAGCACGACGCGGCGACCCTGAAGACCGTGGGCAAGGGCATCGACATCCGCACGCTGCCGGCTCGCGACGTCGCGTTCGAAGCGGTGGTCGACGCCCAGGGCAACGTCGCACTCACGATCGACGGGGAGGCGAAGCCGGTGCAACTCGGCAACACGGTCGGCGACGCCGTCGTCTGCTCGGGGAACATGCAGCTCGCCGCACTGACCGAGGAGCGTGCCCGGGCCCTCACCGCGATCGCCGCCGCGGCGCGTCGTGAGAGAGAACGCGCGGCGGCTTCGCTCGAGCCCGCGATCCTGGACGCCGCCGCAGTGGCGGCGAGGGCGAACGACGGTGCGCCGGTGGCCCTGTCCGGCGAAGTGCTGCAGGCCGATCGGCCGACGCCGCAGCTCGCGGCGATGTTCGCGCCGGGCACGGATGCGAAGCAGGAGTTCCGGGTGAACAACCGGCCCACCGTGCTCCGGCTCGCCGCTCCGACGCGCGGTGCCGCCCTGCTGCTGCGCGCCGGCAGCCGAGGCACCGCGGCGATGACGGTGCTGCTGAACGGCACGCTCACGGTCGAGATTCCGGCGACCGCCAAGGACGCCGGCTGCGTCGTGGCGCTGCCGCCCGATCTCGAAGTGATCGACGTGCGCCTCGAGGCGAAGGGCGACACGAGGCTGCGCGGACTGCATCTCTTGTCGCGCTGACCGCGCCGATGCCGGCGGCGCGGTCGATCAGTCCGTGTCGTCGAGCTCGTCGAAGATGGAGCGAGGCACTTCGTCGCGAAGGTGCTGGAGCGCGCGCAGGTAGCGCATCTTGACGGCGCTCGGCGAGATGCCGAGCAACGTCGCGACCTCGGCCACGGGGACCTGCTCGACACCGCGCAGCAGCACGATCTCGCGATCCGCTTCCGAAAGCGCCGCGATCGCGTTGCTGACCAGGCCGTGGTTCTCGGCGTACACCACGCGCGACACGACGCCACGGGTCGCTTCCGGGACCTCCGGCAACACGTCGTCCCCGTCTGCCAGCGGCACCGTGCGATGCCGCCGCAGCGCCGTCTCGAGCAGATCGCGCGCGCGCCGGCGCAGCGTCGTGCCGAGCCAGGCCAGGAGCACGGGCGTGAGCCGGCCGTCGCGTTCGCGCAACTGGCCGAGCCGCGGGAGCGTGCGTATCCAGACGTCCTGCACCACGTCCATCGGCTCGCAACCGCGACCCGCGAGACTGCGCAGGCGGTACGACGCAGCGGAGAGCAGAAGCGGGGTCACGCGGCGTACGAGTTCGTCGAGCGCGGCCATGTCCCCTGCGACCGCGCCGCGGAGGTGATGCGACGTCGTTCCGTGGGTCACTTCCGGTCCGCTCCGTCGGCGCGCGTCGTCTTCCATTCGCGGATCATGAGCAGACGGTCTCGGCGTCGCCAGCGGCCGGCGCTAGGGTGTTGCGGATGGAGGAGCCGAAGCACCCGTCCCACGAACCCACTCACGGCAACGCGTCGTCCGCGATCGTCGTCGCCCTGCTCGAGCGGGTGCTGCTCGATCGGCAGAAGGGCGGTCAGCGGTCGGTCGAGGACTACGTCGCCGCGTTTCCCGGGCACGAGGACCTCGTCCGCGCAGAACTCGCGCGTCTGGCGAACGACGGTCGTCCCGTCGCGGCGACGTCGCAGGATCGCATCGGCCGCTATCGCATCGTCGACACGATCGGCCGCGGCGGTCAGGGCATCGTCTACCTGGCGATCGACGAGCGACTCGGAAGGCGCGTCGCGTTGAAGCTCCTGACCGGGTTCGGCGGCAGCTCGCTCGCCGCGAAGGAACGGTTCCGACGCGAGGCCGAAGCGGCTTCGCGACTCTCGCACCCTGGCCTGTGCGCACTGCACGACGCCGACGAACACGAAGGCGTGCCGTTCCTCGTGATGCGCTTCGTCGAGGGCAAGCCGCTGCTGCAACACCTCGCCGACGTTCCCGCCGACGCGCGGCGGGCGACGGCCATCGACCTCTTCGAGCGCGTGGCGCGCGCGCTGCACCACGCACACGAAGCGGGCTTCGTCCACCGCGACGTCAAGCCCGGCAACATCCTCGTGACGGCCGCGGGCGATCCGATCGTCATCGACTTCGGGCTCGTGCGGAGCCTCGACGACGGCGGCGCCGGGCTCACCCGCTCGGGCGAGTTGTTCGGCACACCGGCGTACCTCGCCCCCGAACAGATCCGCGCCGGCAGCCCGCTCGCGGACCGGCGCGTCGACGTGTGGGCGCTCGGCGTCTCGCTGTACGAGGCACTGACGGGACGGCGACCGTTCGGCGCACCGACCTACGAAGCGCTCTGCCGCGTCATCACGGACGAAGAACCCACCGACCTGCGCGGCGTACGAGACATCGGCACGGACCTCGCCGTCGTCGTCGCGACCGCGCTGACGAAGGAACCGGCGAGCCGGTACTCGACCGCGGCCGCGCTCGCCGACGACCTCGGCCATGTGCGGGCGGGCACACCGATCCTCGCGCGACCGGTGACGACGTGGATGCGCGTTCGCCGGTGGGCGCGCCGCAACCGAGGCCTCGCGACCCTCGCCGCGGTCGCGGTCCTCCAGCTCGTGGCCGGCGCCGCGGTGAGCGTGCTCTTCGTGATGCGCGGCATCCAGGGCAGGGAGTGGGAGCGGCTCGCCGACCTGCGCGCCGTCGAACACATGATCGCGGAGGTCGACACCGACGCGTGGCCCGTGACTCCTCGACAGAGAGTGCGCTACGACGCGTGGCTCGACCGCGCAGCGAACCTGGAGCGACGGTTGCCCGAGTTCGAACAGCGCCTCGCGAACCTGCGCGCCGAGGCACTGCCCGCGGAGGCCGCCGACTTCGGCAACCCGGCCGACGTTCCGGCGCTCGCGGACATGGAAGCCGACATCGCGTTCGCCGAGATGGTCGGCCCGCTGACGTCCCGCGTGGACGAGCGCTTCGAACAACTGCAGGACCTGCCGGAGGACACTCCGGATGCCGTGCGGCTCGATGCGACGGCGCGCGTCGAGGGTGCGAAGGTGATGCTTCGCTGGGCGCTGACCGTGCGCGACAACCTCGGGCACCGACGGGCCGCGGCGGCGGCACTCCGGGACCGACAGACGCAGCAGCAGCGATGGCGCTTCACCAGCGAAGTCCGTCAGTACCAGCACGAGCAGATGGAGCGCCTCGTCGCGCAGACGCGACGCATCCTGGTCGAAGGCACGGGCGCCGTCGCCGACATCCGGGAACGCCGTGCCCGCGCGATCGCGCTGGCGGAGCGCGTGACCGGCGAAGACGCGGAAGCCTGGCGGCGCTGCATCGCGGACGTCGCGCGCGGTGACTCGCCGTACCGCGGCACGGCGCTCGCGCCGATCCCGGGGCTCGTTCCGCTCGGCACCGACGAACACTCCGGCCTGTGGGAGTTCTGGCACGTTGCCTCGGGCAGCCGCCCGGCGTGGAAGGGCGAGGCCCTCGGCCGCGGCCGCGTCGAACTGGGCATGGACGGCGCCGAGGGAATCGTGCTCGTACTCGTGCCCGGCGGGTCGTTCCACATGGGCGCTTCGCGCCCGGAGGAAGGACTCCCCAACCCGGATCCGCGCGCCCAGGCCGTCGAGTGGCCGCCGCACGAAGTCGTGCTCGCGCCGTTCCTGATCGCGAAGTTCGAGGTGACGCTCGCACAGTGGCGCACCCACGGAGATCCGAACGTCACCCTCAACGCCCCCGGAACCAGGACGAACGAAGGCATCGAGATCACCGGCAGGCATCCCGCAACGCAGATGTCGTACCTGCAGGCCCGCGAGTTCTGCCGCCGCCTCGACCTCGACCTGCCGACGGAAGCGCAGTGGGAGCGCGCGGGGCGCGGCGGAACCTCGACGCCGTACCCGTATGGCGCCGACAGTGCGTCGCTCGTCGGGTGCGCCAACATCCACGACGCGGCCCGCGTCCGGGCTCATCCGGAACTCGCGTTCCAGACGGCGCCCGACCTCGCGCACGGCTCGTTCGACGACGGCTTCGCGGAGACGGCTCCGGTCGGGAGCCTGCGGTCGAACGCGTACGGACTGCACGACGTCTGCGGCAACGCGGCCGAGTGGTGCCGGGACCGCTTCTTCTTCTACGAGCAGCGCGCGGCGAGACCGGGCGACGGACAGCGAGGCAGCCTGGACGCGAACTACGAGCGCACGGCGCGGATCAGCGCGGCCCAGCACTCGTGGATCTACTGCCGTTCCGCGATGCGTTCGAACGTGGCCCCGGACAGCACTTGGGCCTTCCTCGGCTTCCGTCCCGCCCGCAGCATCGATCCAGAGCGCGCGTCGATGCCGTGAGGCGGTGTCGCGTCACCGCGCCGCCGCGCCGGAGGCCTCTTCCACCACGAACGCGTCGTAGAGGTCGTTGCGCACGAACGCCGCCGGCACTTCGGCGAACGCGCCGAGCGCGGAGTCGAGCGTGAAGAACGTGCCGCCGCCTGCCGCGGCGGGGTCCGCGCGGTAGCCGACGAGAAGGCGGCTGTGGCCCGAGCCGGCGGCGACCGGCCAACCTGCGGCGAGCGTGCGCAGCACGTCGGCGAACTGCGCGTCGTCGAGGCCCGGCTTGCCGTCGTTCGGTCGGATCCAGCGCACGTGCAGCCGCGGTGCGACCGCCGCGAGATGGCGGCCGCCGTCGACGAGCGCGTCGGGCGCCGGCACGGCCTTCGCGTCGAATGCGGCGGCGTACGGCCAGAGCTCGTCGCGGCAGATGCCGAAGCGTTCGTGGCCGCTCGTCGCGAAGTGGAAGAAGTCGCCGTCGTCGGCGCGGCCGTTCGCGGCGTTCGCGGCCCAGTTCGCGTATTCGACGCTGAAGCGGGTGCCGGTGCCCGCGACCTTCGCGACGGCGAACTCGAACGCCGCCACCGTGGTGAAGATCGAACACGTGGGGCGCGGCCCCTGCGCCCGCGGCGGCAGTCCGTGCGCGGCGAAGAACGGTCGCAGGTCGCTCGCGTCGGTCGCCGGCGGCGCGGTGGCACAGGCAGTCGCGACGACCAGGAAGGCGAAGACGGACCGGGGTGGCGCCATGGCGCGCACGGTAGCCAACGGACGCGAGCGGCTCACCATCCCGAAGCTCAGCGCACGGCACGGAAGCCGACCAGCTCGATGCGCGGCGACACGTAGTCGTCGCGAACGGGCTCGACGCGGCACAGGTCGGTGGAGAGGTACTTCTTGTTGCTGTCGCAGAAGACCGTGACGACCGCGTCCGGCGAGCCGATCTGCTCGACCAGCTGCGCCGCGCCGAGGAAGTTCGCGCCGGAGCTGATGCCGACGGCGAGGCCGAGGTCGCGCGCGAGCGCCTGCGCCATGAGGATCGCGTCGCCGTCCCACACGTCGACGATCTCGTCGAGCCACGCGAGATCGACCACGGCGGGCACGAACTCGTCGGAGATGCCCTGGATGCGATGTGTCCCGACCTTCTGGCCGGTGCGCAGCGTCGGCGAGTTGGCGGGCTCGAGCGGATGCACACGAACGCGCGGGAACGCGGCGCGCAGCGCGCGGCCGACGCCCATCACCGTGCCGCCGGTACCGACGCCGGCGACGAACGCCGCGGGACGCACGCCGAACGCCTCGAGCTGCAGCAGGATCTCGGGGCCGGTCGTGCTGGCGTGCGCGCGCACGTTCGCCTGGTTCTCGAACTGGCGCGGCAGGAACACGTGTTCGTGCTCGCGCGCGAACCGCTCGGCCTGCTGCACCGCGCCGAGGAACCCACCGTCGGCCGCCGAGACGGGCACGACCTCCGCGCCTAAGCTCGCGATGAGCTGGACGCGTTCGCGGCTCATCCAGTCCGGCATGTGGATGCGCACGGGATGACCGAGGGCGGCGCCGAGCGCCGCGAACGCGATGCCCGTGTTGCCGCTGCTCGCTTCGACGATGGTCCAGCCGGACTCGAGCTGCTCGGTGGCATACGCCTCCGCGAGGATGTGGCACGCCATGCGGTCTTTCACGGACCCGGTCATGTTCATCGACTCGTACTTCGCGTAGAGCCGCCGCTCGCGCCCGTCGATCCGGTAGAGGACCTCGAGGAGCGGGGTGTTGCCGACCAGCTGGCGGATCGCCGAGACCGAGCGGGCCTTCGCGGACACCGAGGCGTGGATGGTCATCGGGACAGCGAACGCGGCGGGGAACGCGCGGGCGCCCGGTCAAGGACGTAGCCGACGGCATGGGCCGCGTGTGTGGTTTCGCGCGAACCGCCGCTGTCCGGGACGTGAGCAGGCCGCTTGACCCGCATTCCGTTCCCGCCTGGAATCCGGGCCCATGCCGGCCGACGCCGAACCGACCCAGGAGCTGCTGCGGCGGTGGCACGCAGGCGATCCGGCGGCCCTGCCCGCTCTGGTCGAAGCGCACCTGCCGTGGCTTCGTGAGCACCTCGAACGTCGCGTCGGTGCCTTCCTCCGTCGGCGCGAGGAACCCGAGGACTACCTGCAGGCCGCGGTGCTCGAGTTCCTTCGCGACGGACCGCGCTTCCAGGTCCGCGACGGAGCGCAGTTCCGCAGCCTCCTCGCGAGAGTCGTCGAGAACACGCTGCGCGATCGCAACGACTGGTACCGCGCCAAGCGTCGCGACCTCGGCCGCGACGCGCCGCTGCCGAGCGAGAGCGTGCTGGCACTCGATCCCGCGCTCGCGACGAGCGCCACGCCGAGTCGGGACGCCGCCCGCGGCGAATTGCGCGAGTGGGTACGGCTCGGCCTCGAACTGCTCGACGCGGAGGACCGCCGCCTCGTCGTCGCGCGAGAATTCGAGGACCGCTCGTTCGTCGATCTCGGCGAGGAGTTCGGCATGACGGCGAACGCGGTGCGCATGCGCTGGGTGCGCGCGGTCGCGCGGCTCGCGGACATCATGCGATCCCTCCGTTCCGGCGACGTGCCCGAGGCACCGGGCACATGAGCCGCGGCGATTCCTCGCGCCTCGAGCGAGCCCTCGAGGTGTGGCTCGCCCACGTCGAGACCAGCGCGCACGACGACGACGCACTGCTCGCGGCGCACCCCGAACTGCGCGAACTGCTGGAGCCGATGCTCGGCGAACGCGACGGCGCCGCGACAGCACGGGTGATCGGCGACTTCCGCATCGACGGCGAGCTGGGGCGCGGGGGCATGGGCGTCGTGTACTCCGCGTGGCAGCAGTCGCTGGGCCGCAAGGTCGCCCTGAAGATCCTCGCGCCCGCGCTCGGCGCCGACTCCGCCGCGATCGCACGCTTCCACCGCGAGGCCGCCGCGACGGCGAAACTGCGCCATCCGGGCATCGTCGAGGTGTTCGGCGTCGGGCGCGACGGCGACGTGAACTGGTTCGCGATGGAGCTGGTGGA
This sequence comes from Planctomycetota bacterium, assembly GCA_016794565.1. GTDB lineage: Bacteria > Planctomycetota > UBA1135 > UBA1135 > UBA2386 > JAEUHQ01. Next base: position 13,476 of record JAEUHQ010000109.1, read on the forward strand.
AGGCGAGCCGCTCCACCGCTGCCGCGAACGTTTTCGCGATCCGCGTGCAGCCGTCGAACTCGCCGCGCGGATCCTCGACGCGTTGCAGCACGCCCACGCCACGGGTCTCGTGCACCGCGACGTGAAGCCCGCGAACGTGCTCGTGCGCACCGACGGCCAGGTGGTGCTGACCGACTTCGGCCTCGCCCGCGACGTGAGCTCCCCCACCGTGACGGTCGAAGGCGGGTTCCTCGGCACTCTCGACTACGCGGCGCCGGAGCAGATCCAGGGGCAGAAGGTCGATGCGCGCGTCGACGTGTGGTCGACGGGGGTCGTGCTCGCCGAACTGCTCGCCGGCCGTCACCCGTTCACAGCCGACACGGCGACCGCGACGCTGCGCGCGATCCTCACGCAGGATCCGACCGGCCTGCACAGCGCAGCCGGAATCGACGACGACCTCGCGGCGATCTGCGCGCGCGCACTCGAGAAGGACCCGGAGCGGCGGTATGCGAGCGCGGTCGCGTTCCTCGCCGACCTGCGCGCGTGGCAGCAGGGACTCCCGGTCGCGGCGCGTCTGCCGAGCGCGACCGAGCGTCTGCGCCGCTGGGCGCGACGCGAACCGTGGCGTGCACTCGCCGCCGCGCTGCTCGCGATCGGCGTTCCGCTGCTGGCCGTCGTCGGTGGCTACTTGTGGGCGAACGCGCCGCGCATCGAAGCCGCCGCGCGTGCCGAGCGAGCGGAGAGGCGCGAGCGCGCGTTGACGACCGCGTGGGTGGCGCTCAACGACGAACGGCCGCGCGATGGTCTGCGCGAGCTGGAGCCCTGGGTCGACGACCCGACCGATCTCGAAGTCCGCTTGGCGCAGTGCGCTCTGTGGACCTGGACGGAAACGCCGGCGAAGGCGCTCACGGCGCTGGCTCCTTTCACCGGAACGCGCATTCACGACCTGGTCACGATGCTTCTCGACGGCGGCGGCAAGGAGCTGCCGTTCCGCTTCGAAGAGGTGGAGGCGTCGACGCCCCTCGAGTGCGCGGTCCTCGGCCACCTCGCGTACGAGCAGGTGCGGTCGTACCACCGCGATCCGGTCTTCTACAAGCACGCGGCCAAGTGGTACGGCCGGGCCGTCGCGCTCTCGCCGAAGCCGCGCGCGTGGCTCTTGCTGCAGTGGTCGATCGCTGCAGCCCGTGCCGACGACGTCGATGCGTTCGCCACGGCGCTCGCGGCGTACGAACACTTCTTCCCGGACACGCGCGGCCTGCAGTTGCTCTACGCGTTCGGATCGAAGCTCGCTCCGGTCGAACGCGGGCTCGCGGTCCTCGCGGCACCCGACCTCGAGGGTGACCCGCGCTTCCTGTTCGCTCGCGGACAGTTCCTCGCACGCACGAACCGCACCTCGGCGGCGATCGACGCGATGGAGCGCGCCCTCGCCGTGCAACCCGACAACACGCGCGGCTGGGAGCAGCTCGCACGCCTTCGGCGTTCGATCAAGGACCGCAACGGGGCGCTCGAAGCGTTGCGGCGCGCCATCGCGATCGATCCGAAGTACGCCGCGGCGATCGGGCTGCTGGGCGCGATCCTGACGGAAGCGGGCAGCCTGCCGGAGGCACGCACCGCGCTGGAACGTGCGAGAGAACTGGACCCGCGGGAATGGAGGAACGCGCACAACCTGGGGCTCCTGCTCCACGAACTGCGCGACGACGAAGGCGCGCTCGCGCAGTTCGAGGCGGCCGCCCGCCTGGCGCCCACGGAAGCGGCGCCACACGCGTGCATGGCCCGGACCCTGAAGCGCCTCGATCGGATCGAGGAGGCCTTCGTCGAAGAAGTGCGCGCGAGCACCGTCGCGTCGCCGGACGACTACTCAGCGCGCATGATGCTGGCGCTGCGAGCGCTCGAAGTCGACCTGCCCGCAGTCGCCCGTGACGCCGCCGAGAGTGCCGTGCGCATCGCCCCGGACAACGACGGCACGTGGTGGCGCCTCGCGGAAGTCTGTCTCGAGATCCGCCCGATCGACGCAGCGGGCGCCGCCGCGGCAGTCGAACGCGCGCGCGCAGTCGACAAGGCCATCACGCCACGCGAGCGCGCCCTCTGGGGCCGCGCCGAAGCGGCGAACGGTAACGTGCAGGCTGCGATCGATCTGCTCGAGACCGCGCTCCGGGAGGAAGACAAGCTGCCCCCCGCGTCGCGCGAGAAGGCGCGGGCGGCGCTGGCCCGGCTGCGCGAACCGCGCTGAAGCGCGTCGCGAGCATTGACGCATGGGTCCGGGCCGGGTCGACTTCCCCGGCACTGCGACGGACTCTTTCCACCAATGGAGTCCCCATGCTGACACCCGCTCTGGTGCTGTTGCCGACGATCTGGATCGTCGATGCGGCGGCAGGTCCCGGTTCCCATTTCACCGACATCCCCGCGGCGATCGCCGCGGCATCGAGCGGCGACACGATCCTGGTGCGCGCCGGCACCTATTCCGCGATCTCGATCAACGCGAAGGAACTGACGATTCGCGGCGCGGGGGTCGGCGCGACAGTCGTCAACGGCACGTCGCACGCTGTGCTGGCGACACCGCCCGGCGGCGTGAACGTGCTCGCCGGCCTCACGATCCAGGGCGAGTTCGTGACCAGCCAGAACGCTCGCGTCACCTTGCTCGACTGCGCACTGGTCGGCAGCGCCACCGCGTTCCTCGGCAGCCCGGCCCTGCGCGCAGTGGAGAGCGAGGTGTTCGCACTCCGCTGCGACTTCACCGGCGGCAGCGTGCTCGCTCCCGCATCCGGCCTGGGGCCGTCGGGCATCGGCCAGACGTACGCCGGCACCGCGGTGACGATCGGTGGGTCGAACTTCGCCGCATACGACTGTGACTTGAAGGGCGGGGACAACTTCGCCAACAACCCGTTCATGCAGCACGCGGGCGGACACGGTCTCGCCGCGTCGCTGTCGTGGGCCCGCGTCGACTCGTGCCGCCTCAGCGGCGGCAACGGCATGCACGCCGCCGGTCAGGGTGTGTACGCCAACGGAGGGAGCCACGTCGGGATCCACGGCGACGCCCCGGACATCGTCACCGGCGGCACCTCCGGCTTCTCCGGTGCAGGGCCGGCCATCTACGTGCTCGCCTCTCCCTTCGCAGTGCCTTCGGACGTCATCGTACACGGGGCGACACCGGTCCTCGGCACTGTCAGCGGGCCCGTCACATTCGCCTCGACCCATCTGCCGGAACTCACCGTGGCTGCGACGACGCTCGCGTCGGGTGAAACCGATGCTTCGCAGCCGGTCACGGTGACGCTCGACGGCCTCGCGCCTGCGGCGTTGTACGCGTTCCTCTTCGACATCCGGCCGCGCTACGCGGCGGTACAAGCACCGTTCGCCGGTGACCTGCTGCTCGACCTCGGCACAGCCGGGCTGTTCGTGGGCACGCTCGATGGGCTCGGCCAGGCACAGCTTGGCTTCGTGCCGTTGGCCATCTTCGGCGGCTCGATGCCAGTGCCCGTCTGCATGCAGTTCGCAGTCTTCGACCCGAGCGGTTCGATCCGGCTGTCCAACCTCGACGCGCGCTTCTACTCGCTGTGAGGAGCGCGGCCGGGGCGCGTGCGACCGCCCCGGCCTTCTGATTCCGCCTTCGCCCGGAATCTGCGCGACCCTATTGACAACTTTTGTTGTCAATGCTTTGATGGCGCGATCATGCAGGACGTCGAGGTCATCGAAGACCCTGTTGCAGCGGCAGTTGCGTTGGATCCCATGCGCAGCCGCCTGCTGTCGGAACTGGCGACCCCCGCCAGCGCGGCGACCCTCGCCGAACGCCTCGGGTTGCCCCGCCAGAAGGTGAACTACCACCTGCAGGCCCTCGCGGGGCACGGCCTCGTGCAACCCGCCGGCGAACGCCGCTGGGGCGGACTCACGGAGCGCCGCTTCGTCGCGACCGCGAACTCGTACGTCGTGTCGCCGGCCGCGATGGGGCTTGCCGCGTCGACGCCCGAGCGCACCGCCGACCGCCTGTCCGCCAGCTACCTGATCGCGCTCGCCGCCCGCGCGGTGCGCGAAGTCGGCGCGATGGTGCGCCGCGCACTGGCGACGGACCAGCGCCTCGCGACGCTGTCGATCGACACCGAGATCCGCTTCCGCAGCGCCGCCGAGCGCGGGGCGTTCAGCGAGGAGCTCGCCACCGCGATCGCCGACCTCGCGGCGCGCTACCACGACCCCGACGCGCCCGGTGGGCGCCCGCATCGTGTCGTGGCCTTCGCCCATCCCTCACCCTGAACACCGAGAACCGGAGTCGAACCATGAGCGTGAAGAAAGAGCCGTCCGGACGCCGCAGCGTCCAAGTCGAAGTCGAAGTCCCCGGCACGCCGCAACAGGTGTGGCAAGCGATCGCGAGCGGACCCGGGATCTCGTCGTGGTTCGTCCCGACGAAGCTCGAGGGTCGCCCGGGTGGATCGCTGTCGCTCGACTTCGGCGGCGGCATGGTCTCGTCCGCGAAGATCACGGAATGGCAACCTCCCCACCGCTTCGCCGCCGAGGACTCGTCCTGGTTGCAGGGCGGACCTTCGGTCGCGACCGAGTGGATCGTCGAGGCGAAGAGCGGCGGCACCTGCATCGTGCGCGTCGTGCACAGCCTGTTCGCGAGCACCGACGACTGGGACGGCCAACTCGAGAGCGTGGAGCACGGCTGGCCCGGCTACTTCCGCGTGCTGCGTCACTACCTGGCCCACCACGCCGGCGAAGCATCCGCGTCGTTCGTGCTCATGACGCCGACGCCGCCGACCGGAGGCGCTCCTTCCGCGTGGAAAGTGTTCGCGGGCGCCCTCGGCACACCGACCCCGAGCATCGGCCAGTCGGTGCGCGTCGCCGCGGCGGGGCGCGAATTGTTCCGCGGCACGGTCCAGGCCATCGACAACGTCCCGCAGGGCAGCGGCATCATGGCGATCGTGCAGGAGCCAGCGCCTGGCATCGTCCTCGCGAGCGCCATGGACTGCATGGGCATGTGCATGGCGACGCTGCAGGCGTTCTTCTACGGCCCGAAGGCCGGCGCCGCCGTGACGCAGAAGGAGCACTGGCAGCAGTGGCTGTCGACGGTGTTCCCGCCGCCCGCTGCCGAAGCGCCGTGATGCGACGATCCGCGGCCGGTTGACGAAGCGGTCGCCGCGGGCGTCGTGCGGCCAGAACTCGACCTGCTATCGTGCGGCGCGATCCATGCCCCCGCTGGCCCCGCGAGGTGCGGCGCCGCTCGAAGCACGGTTCGCCATTGGCCACACCCGAGGCTTTCGTCGTGATGAACCGACTCTCGATCGCGGTCGTCCCCTTGCTGTGCGTCGCGACGGCGCGGGCGCAGCTGCCGAAGATCCTGCTCACCGGCTACTGGCCGCCGAGCAACGAAGCGATCCGCCAGTGGAACCCTGACCCGGCGCAGAACCCCGGCGGATGGATCGGCGCGAACTGGGAGGGTCGCGGGTACGACATCCACGCGTACCACCCCGAGTTCTCACCGCCGACGTGCACGAGCTGCGGTGCCGGGACCGGCAACCTGACGGTCGACTACCAGGACACGTCGGCCGACTTCTGGTCGATCGCGAACGCGCTGCAGCCGATCGCGGTGATCACGTTCTCCCGCTCTTCCACGCAGATCACGTGGGAGCTCGAGATGAACCAGTACAACCGCACGACCTGGGCGAACGACTACGCGGCGCCGACCCAGCCGACGCGCAGTCCGCCCGACGGGTCCGTTCCACCGGACGCCCTGCGCCTGAGCACGCTGCCGGTGCAGAACATCGTGACGGCCATCTTCGCGGCCGGGCTGCCGGTCAACCCGTACGTCTGCTACACGGGGAACGGCGGCGGCTTCCTGTCCGAGTTCATCGCGTACCACGGCGTCTGGTACCAGGACATCCACGAGTCGCCGACCGATCCCGCCTGGTGCGTCACCGCGGGGCACGTGCACGTCGGGCGCAGTCTGTCGTGGACGCTCGCCCGCCAGGCGGCCGAGGTCACGCTTCGCGAGGTCATCGCGCACGTCGATGCGATTCGTGCGGCGAACCTCTGCCAGGCGAACCTCGGCTTCCAGGGTCCGGGCACGTCGGTGCTGTCCGCCTGCGGTGGGCCGCTGAACCTCGTCGGCACGACGACGGACATGCGCGTTTCCGGCGGACCCGCCGGTGGCCTCGGCCTCGTCGCGTTCGGGACCCAGAACGCGCCGGTCCCTCTCTTCGGCGGCACGCTGGTCCCGGTGCCGATCTTCCACGCCCAGATCGCCCTGCTGGACGCGCAGGGCGGCTGGTTCTGGGACGACGGGCTCACCGGCGCGACCGGCCTGCCGACGATCTTCGCGCAGTTCGCGTATCTCGATGCGATGCTGCCCCAGGGTTGGGGACTCTCGAACGCGATCGAACTCGCGTTCCAGTAGCAGCCGGCGCTGGCGACGCTGCTGCCCCAGGCTTCGTCAGCGCACGTTCTCGACCGCGATGCCGAGCGTGCCGCCGGGAACCGGCACGGCGAGTTCACCGCCGTCGCGCAGGACCACGAACGTCGTCGGACCCCTCTGTGCGTCGATCGCAGCGCGCAGCCCGGCGGTGCTGTGGATCGCCGTTCCGCCGTACCGGCGCGGACGATCGCCCACGCGCAGTCCGGCGCGGTGCGCCGGGCTGCCTGGCGCAACCTCGGTGATCTCGACCTCGCTCGCCGCGGCAAGGGGCACCGACAGCACCACCTCCCGCTGCCCGGGCAGCAGTTCGACTTCGAAGGGCGTCGGGCGGTGTTCGGCCGACGTCGCCGTGAAGCGGTAGCGACCGAGCAACGCCTTCTCCTCGACGAAGACGCCGTTCGCGAAACTCGCGGCCGTCTGCGAACGACCGTGCGAAAAGCGCAGCTCGCCGTTCACGGGCGCACCGCTCCGTGCGTCGACGAAGCGCAACTCGATGCGACCGTCGGCCGGATCCGCGGCGAACAGCAGCTCGACACCGTCGATCTCCGCCGCGTCGCGCACTTCGATCCGCTGCGGGCGCACCGGGAACGTTTCGTCGCCGCGCTGCGCGTGCAGCTCCCACGGGCCGGGCGCCGAGAGCAGCACCGCGAAACTGCCGTCGGCCGCCGCTTCGACCTCGATCGTGGTCTGGTCGGCGAGGTGGGTCGCCACGACATCGGCCCCCTCCACCGGCGGCGCCTCCTTGCCGCCCGCGGCCAAGGCGACGACGCGGCCGGTGAGGCGGTGCGCGAAGTCGAAATCGCGCCGCTGCATGGCGAGGCCGATCTCGATCGGCGCTCGCGCCGCGAGCTGCCGCCCGAACCCTACCGCCGTCACGGTCACGTCGTAGCGGCCCGAAGGCAGGCTGGCGAACGCATACGCGCCGTCGCGCCGCGTCGTGCAGTCGACACGGATGCCGCCGCGTTCGGCGTGCATGACGACGAGCGCTCCGACGGCCGGAACACCACCGACCGCCACCTTTCCGACGACGCCGGCGGAGCCACGCAGGTCGATGTCGAGGTAACGCGTCTCGCCGTCGTCGAGCTGCAGCGGCAGCGTGGCGACGACGTGGTCGAGTGCCGGCGACAGGCAGTGCAGCGTCGTCGCGCTCACGGCGTTCAGGCCGTCGATCGCGTACCGGCCGTCGAGGTCGCTGCGCGCCCGGCCGAGCAGGGTGCGATCGACGACGCGTTCGACGAGGATCGTCGCACCGGGCACCGGCTCACCATCGGCACCGAGTACGCGGCCGTGCAGCGCAGCGGGACGCGGGAGAGCGACGGCGACGGTGCAGCCGTTCTCCTGGCCGCCGAAGCTGGTGCTCGCGGCGGCAAGACCTGGTGCACTCACGGTCAGCGCGACATCGTCGATCCGGCCGCGTGCGTCGAGCGCGACGGGCACCACGGCACGTCCGTCGCCATCGGTCGTCGTCGCCGTGCACGGGAGAGCCAGGTCGCCGAACGTGCAGTGCAGTCGCACGGTGGCGCCGGCGATCGGCGTGCCGTTCGCGGCAGCGATGGCCTGTACGACGACATGGCCGGGTGCGGGCAACACGATGGTGTGTTCGCTTGCTGCAGCGCGCGGCAGCGCCTCGACGCCGGCGAAGCGATCCCAGGAGCGGCCGCCCGCGGCGAAGAACGTCGACTGACGACCCTCCGTGGTCACGACGAGCACGTAGCGGCCGGCTTCGAGGTCCGACAGCTCGAAACGGCCGTTCGGGTCGACGACTTCGACGCGCCGATCGACGAGCAGGTTCGCGGGCAGGCTCTGCCGGTGCAGCACGAGGGCCGGGTCCCAGTCGGCTTCGCGCTGGAACGGCAGTCGCACGGCCTCCACGGTGAACGACGCGACGGGCGCGCCGCCGACGGCGTCGACGACGCCGCCGCGGATGATCAGGCCGGACTGCAGAATGCAGCGCAGCGGTTGCACCGACGCGGTCACGTCGGCGGCGGTGCAACGGCCGCTGCCGGGCTTCTCGGCGGTGAGGTGGAAGACGCCGTCGCGATCGCGGGTACCGGCGAAACGGAACCGGCCGTCGGTGTCGGTGAGCACCATCTCGGTGTGATCGGCGGTGTAGTCGAACAGGCGCACGGTCGCCTCGGCGACCGGTTCGCCGCCCTCGCGCAGGACGAGTCCGAACACTTCGTGCGCGGCTTCGCCGGCCGCGGTGCGCGCATCGGGCACCTGTTCCGGCGCCCCCGGCTCGCTGACGGGGAGCAGCGGTGATGCACTGGCGCCGTCCGGCGCGTTCGCGCTGGTTCGTTGTTCGATCGGCGGTGCCGGAGGCCAGATCGCGACGAGAGCGAGGAGTCCGGCAACGAAGATCGCGACGCCGGCAACGACGGGAAGTTTGGCGGACATGATCCAGGCGAGCAGGTGCAGAAGGCCAGAAGCGGCGTTCGCCGGCGCCGGGATGGTGATGCGGGCGTCGAACAGCGGCACCAGTGCGGCGTGGCCGGAGCGGCGCAAGTGCCGACGCAGGCGCTCGACGGCGATCGCGACGCGGGTCTGCACGGTGCTCTTCGGCAGGCCGAGCACCGCGCCGACATCGGCGAGCGGCATGCTTTCGTAGAAGTGCAGCGCCACGGGTTCCTTCAGGTGCTGCGGCAGGAGACGCATCGCGTCTTCGAGCGCGCGTTCGAACTCGCGGCGCGCGGCGGCGTCCGGAACGAGGTCGTCGGGGGCAGGACACACGACCTCTGCCAGCGGATCGCGGCGCTGGCGGCGCTTCGTGCGCAGGAATTGGCGCACTTCGTTGACGGCGATCGCGAGCAGCCAGGCGCGAAAGGAGTCGGTCGGGGGTGCGGAGTCCCCGGCTCGGATGGCGGCCAGAAAAGTGGACTGGGCCACATCGGCAGCGTCCGCGGGTTCGGGCAGGAGCCTGGCGGCAACGCGGTGCACGGCCGGGTAGTGGCGGCCGAAGAGTTCGTCCAGAGCCGCGCGATCGGCGGCCGTCACGTAGCGGCGGAAGAGCTGGACGTCGGTCGGGAGCATCGGCGCTCGGTGGATGCCCGGGCAGCCGGCAATGTACGGGAAGAACCCGGCAATCCCCGTCGCCCACCCGCCGTCAACACCCGGAACCGCCCACGACGGCTGCCAGCCCTGCACGGCGGCGTGCGTCGTCGGCCTCGGCGGCACCACCGTCGAGGTGCTGAGGACGTGACGTTGCCGCTGTTGCCGATCAGGCGCGACGACGCGAAGCAGATGCTCGGCGAGATCGAGGGAGCGCGCCTGTTGCGCGGCCATCGCGGCACCCGCCGTTTGCCCACGAGAGCGGCGCGGTGGCAGTCGACTGTGCGCCATGTCGTGAGGATCCAGGCCTGGCGCATCGGCGCCACGCAACCGCGATCTGCATCGCCTTTCCCGCCACGCAGTGACAGCCGAAGTGACTCCGCCCGGTTGACGCGGCAGCTCGCACGGTTTCGACTTCCGCCCTCGCCGCGCAGACCTTTCCACCAGGAGGTCTCATGCTCACGGTACTCGCTCTGGGGTTGCTGCCAACGACGTGGATCGTCGACGCAGCAGCCGGTCCCGGCTCCCACTTCACCGACTTGCCCGCGGCGATCGCCGCGGCCGCAGATGGCGACACGATCCTCGTCCGCGCGGGGTCGTACTCGTCGTTCGCCATGACGGGCCGCACGCTTACGATCCGCGGCGCCGGCATCGGCGCGACGATCGTGAACGGGTCGTCCCATGTCGTGACGCAGACGCCGGCCGGCACGGTCGACGTGTTCAGCGGCATGACGATCCACGGCTACGTCTGGGTCACCAACAGCGCGCACGCGACCTTGACGGACTGCGAGGTGCTCGGCATCGACCAGGCGTCGAACGGCACGAGCGCACTGTTCGTCAGCGGCTTCTCCGAAGTGTTCGCACTGCGGTGCCGATTCGTCGGCGGCGACGCGATCGGCCCGCCGCCGCCCCCTCCGTTCGGCGGTCCGATGGTCGGCGGCAACGCGGTGACGGTGCAGGCAGGCGAGTTCGCCGCCACGGACTGCGAAATCCTCGGCGGCAGCATCACCGGTGTGTTCGGCGGACCGGGCTCCCGCACCGGAGGCTCGGGACTCGCGATGGACGCCTCCGCCCATGCACGGCTCGATGGAGTGAGCATCGCTGCGGGCAGCAGCGCGCCGCCCGGGTTCTTCGTCGGCCTCGGCGGAGATGCGATCTTCGTGCGCAACGACTCGCGTCTCCTGGTCAGTGGCGACGCGACGGACACCATCACCGCCGGCTACGGAGCCTTCCTCGGTGCAGCGGTCCGCCTGACGAACGAACGCTTCTACCCGGCGTCGGAAGTAACGATCCACGGTGCGATGCCGATCTCGGGCCAGGTCATCGGCCCGGTGACCCTCAACGCCCCCGCGATGCCACGACTGGTCTTCGCGTCGACGCCGCTGCCGTCCGGCGAGACGGACTCGACCCAGCCGGTCACGATCACGTGCGACGGCCTCGCACCATCCGCGCCGTTCGCGTTCCTCTTCGGGCTGACGCCTTCCTACACGGATCTGGGCGCGCCGTTCGTGGGCGCACTGCTGGTCGACCTGTCGACCGCGGCATTCGTCGCCGGGCAGTTGGACCCGGCTGGCCAGTTCCAGTTCGGCTTCGTGCCGCTGGCGCTGTTCGGCGGCCCCGTGCCGTTCCCCTTCTACATGCAGTTCGCGTCGTTCGATCCCAACGGCGACATCCGCCTGTCGAACCTCGAAGCGCGCTTCTACTCGCTCTGATCCACCCGCCCCCCGGTGGCGGGACCCCGGGAAGCTGCGCCGGGGCGAAGCGGGGCCCCGTGCGGCGATCAGCGAGCCGGCGTGCGACGCCAGCGGTCCGCTCCACGCCTGGTCGTGGATTCAGCGAGTTGCCGCTTCGCCGGCCCGCGCCTCGATGACGAGCGCACCGTTCTTCACGTCGACGTGCACGGTACTGCCGTCGACGATCTCGCCGGCGATGAGCTTCCTCCCCATGCGCGTCTCGAGTTCGCGCTGCAGGTAGCGCTTCAGCGGGCGCGCGCCGTAGACGGGGTCGTAGCCCTGGTTGCCGAGGAACGTCTTCGCGTCGTCGGTGACCTCGACCGTGATGCGTCGCTCGGCGAGGCGCGCGCGCAGCGACACGAGCAGCAGGTCGACGATGCGGCGGATCTCGGCGGCCTGGAGCGGCTTGAACAGCACGATGTCGTCGATGCGATTCAGCAGCTCGGGCCGGAAGTGCCGACGCAGCTCCGCCATCACCTGGTCGCGCGCCGACTCGCGGATCGTGCCTTCCTTCGTGATGCCCTCGAGCAGCAGCGGCGCGCCGATGTTCGACGTCATGATGATGACGGTGTTCTTGAAGTCGACGGTGCGACCCTGGCTGTCCGTCGCGCGGCCGTCGTCGAGGATCTGCAGCAGCACGTGGAAGACGTCCGGGTGCGCCTTCTCGATCTCGTCGAAGAGCACGACCGAGTACGGCTTCCTCCGCACGGCCTCCGTCAGCTGTCCGCCTTCGTCGTAGCCGACGTAGCCCGGCGGCGCGCCGATGAGCCGCGACACCGCGTGCTTCTCCATGTACTCGGACATGTCGATGCGCACGAGGTTGTCCTCGCTGTCGAACAGCGCTTCGGCGAGCGTCTTCGCGAGCTCCGTCTTGCCGACGCCGGTGGGACCGAGGAACAGGAAGCTGCCGATCGGGCGCTTCGGATCCTTGATGCCGGAACGCGCGCGGATCACCGCGTCGGCGACGACCTGCACCGCTTCGTCCTGGCCGACGACGCGTTCGTGCAGGATCTGGTCGAGCTTCAGCAGCTTCTCGCGTTCGCCTTCGATCAGCCGCGTGACCGGAATGCCGGTCCAGCGCGCGACGATCTGCGCGATCTCGTCGGCGGTGACCTCTTCGCGCAGCAGGCGATCGCCGCCACCCTTCGCCATGCGGGCTTCTTCGGCGGCGAGCGCCTTCTCGGCGTCCGGAATCGCGCCGTACTTCAGCTCGGCCGCTTTGTTCATGTCGTAGCGGCGCTCGGCCTCCTGCTGGTCGCGTCGCAGCGATTCGAGCTTCTCGCGCAGCGAACGCACGTTGCCGATCGCCTTCTTCTCGGCCTCGTACTGGGCCCGCATCGCGTCGGCCTTGCCGCGCAACTCCTGCATCTCCTTCTTGAGTTCGTGCAGACGTGCCTTGCTCGCGGCGTCCTTCTCCTTGGCGAGAGCGGTCTCCTCGATCTCGAGCTGCATCACGCGACGGCTCACGGTGTCCAGCTCCGTCGGCAGCGAATCGATCTCCGTGCGGATCATCGCGCACGCTTCGTCGACGAGGTCGATCGCCTTGTCGGGGAGGAACCGATCCGTGATGTAGCGGTGCGACAGCGACGCCGCGTTGACCAGCGCCTGGTCCTGGATCTTGACGCCGTGGTGCACCTCGAAGCGCTCGCGCAGGCCGCGCAGGATCGAGATGGTGTCCTCGACCGACGGCTGATCGACGACGACGGGCTGGAAGCGCCGCTCGAGCGCCGCGTCCTTCTCGATGTACTTGCGGTACTCGTCGAGCGTCGTGGCGCCGATGCAGTGAAGTTCGCCGCGCGCGAGCATCGGCTTCAGCATGTTGCCGGCGTCCATCGCGCCTTCGGCCTTGCCGGCGCCGACGATCGTGTGCAGCTCGTCGATGAACAGCAGGATGCGCCCCTCGCTGTTCTTCACTTCCGTGAGAACGGCCTTGAGCCGCTCCTCGAACTCGCCGCGGTACTTCGCGCCGGCGACGAGGCTGCCCATGTCGAGTGCGAACACCGTCTTGTCCTTCAGTCCTTCCGGCACGTCGCCGCGCACGATGCGCTGCGCCAGCCCCTCGGCGATCGCGGTCTTGCCGACGCCCGGCTCGCCGATCAGGACCGGGTTGTTCTTCGTCTTGCGCGACAGGATGCGGATGACGCGGCGGATCTCGTCGTCGCGCCCGATCACCGGGTCCATCTTGCCGGCCTTCGTCATCTGCACGAGATCGCGCCCGTAGCGTTCGAGAGCTTCGTACGTCGCTTCGGGATTGGCGCTCTGCACACGCTGGTTGCCGCGAACCTCCTTCAGCGCGTTGAGGAAGCGGCTCTCGTCGATCGCGAACTTGCGGAACAGCTCGCGGACCCCGTTCTTGCTGCCCTGCAGGATCGCGAGGAAGAGGTGTTCGACGGACACGTACTCGTCCCGCATCTTCGCAGCCTGCTGCTCGGCGGCGGTCAGGACCTGCGCGAGTTCCTGCGTGAGGTAGATCTTGTCGGCGGCGAAGCCGGGACCGGACACCTTGGGCTGCTTCTGGAGCTCACCTTCGATCGCCTTCTGGAGCGCGTCGGCGGGCACGTCCATCCGCTGGAGCAACCGCACGACAAGCCCATCGCCCGGTTCCACCAGGGCGAGCAGCAGATGCTTCGTGTCGACCTGCTGGTGACCGAACGCGACCGCCTTGGTCTGGGCGAGCTGCAGCGCTTCCTGCGACTTCTGCGTGAGCTTCTGGGTGTCCATTCAGTTCCTCCTCCGGACACCACGTCCGGGGCCGCGCCGAAAGCACAAGGTGTACCCATCGCTCGCGCCCGGCGGCACGGGGGAGCGGGCGCGCCGGGGCCGCGCTGCTGTCAGGTCCACCGCGGCCCGCCTGTCACGCTGACACACGACCGCGCTCCGCCTGCGCACGAAGGCCCACGCCATGCCCGGGCGCGAACGCGACGGAGGATTCGGCCCGTGGGCGCCATAGCATCCGCCGGATGCGCACGGGACACGCAGGACTGGTCGTACTCGCCTTGGTGTTCCACCTGCCGGGTCAGGCCCGACCGCCCGCGCCGGTGAAGGAGAAGCCGACGCCGATCGCTCCGCGCGACGGGGAATGCACAGCCGCCGGCCGATGGTACGTCGAAGGCGGGAGCGCGGCGCGGAACGGATGGTCGGCGGCGGCACCGCTGCTTCGTCGCCCGCGCCTCGCGTGGACGCAGAAGGTGTCGGGCACGATCGTCGGGGAACCGCTCGTGTGGGACGAACACCTCGTGCTCGCAGTGCGCATCAACGACAAGAAGCGCGCGATCGAAGTGCGTCGCCTCGCCGACGGGAAGCTCGTCGGGAGTCCACGGGTGATGGAGTCGACTGCGGATCCGAGTCCGTCGCTCTGGGGCAACGAGATCCTCTGGCGCCCGGGGCCCGACGGCCTCGAGACGCTGCGGATCAATGCGAGGAGCGTGGACTTCCTCGCACGCACACCCACGACCAAGGGCATGGGCGCCCCTCTCCACCTCGGCACGAAGCTGTGGACCGTGGTCGCCGGACAGATCGTGTGCATGCGCGTCGCCGACTTCCGCGTGCTGTGGCGCAGCCAGGCGAGCGGGTTCTCCGGCTCACTGTCGCTGCTGGACAACCACGTCTTCGCGCTCCAGAGGGTCGGCGACGACTACGCGCTCGCGGCTCTCGACCGCGACACCGGCACTGTTGCGTCCACCAGCGGAGCCGTCCCCCTCACGAAGAACCCCGGCGACGAGACTCGCGTGCAGCTCGCCGGCAACCGCGGCATCGTGCGCTTCGGCGGCGCGCAGAGCGCACAGGTCAAGATGCTCGGCGGGATCGTGGTCAACGCACTGCAGGTCGAACTGCCCTTGCGCGACGGGGTGCCCGGCCTTCTCGAGATCCCGACAGCGCACGGTCTCGACCACACGCGGCAGCTCGGCGCAGTGGTGAACACGAAGGCCACCGCGCTGATGGCGATCGCACCCGACGGCAAGACCGGCCTCCGTCTCGACACGTGCGACCTCCACCGCCGCATCGCGGCAGCTCCGCCGACGATGGTCGCAGGCGCCGTCTATCTCGGCGCGACGGCGATCGACACCGGTGAGTTCCGCATGCTGTGGCGGCTGGAGAAGGTCGACGGGCGCGAGCTGCCGATCACCCGGGCGATCCCGACGCGCAACGGCATCCTGCTGGCGAGCAGCGACGAGATCTTCGTCTTCCGCGCCGACGTTCCGGAGGATCCGATCGGCGCCGAACTCGACACGGCGTGGCTCGCTGCGCAGGAGGCGAAGGTTCGCCCGCTCGTCGACGACGCCGCGGCGGCAGCGGACTGGGACCTCGCCGACGAACTGCTGGCCCGCGCGCGCGGCTTCGGCGCCGACGAAGCATGGGCGACCAGGAAGGAGAAGGACCTCGTCGTGCGCAGCAAGGACAGCAGGCGGAAGCCCGACGAAGCGAAAGCCAAGGCGGTTCGCGTGGCGGCCGACGGGATCGCGTCGGTCACGTTGGACGACCTGCACGGCACGATCGCCGGCTGGACGTCGCGGGCGCCGGAAGCCATTCGTCGGGGACTCCGGTGGCTGCTCGCGCGCGCGCCGGCGCACGGCGCCGCCGGTGCTTCGGTGCGGGCGATGCTCCCGAAGGAGATGCCGATCGCGGAACCGTTCCTGCCGGCCGACTGGCTCGACTTCCTGGACGCCACGTCGCGAACGAAGGTGACGTTCTTCGACGCGAAGGCGGAGGACTTCGGCAAGAGCGACCTCGATCCGATCACCGCGCAGAACCAACAGCAGTTGCTCGAGTGGAGGCACCGCTGGCGTCCCGACCTGCAGGCGCTGCTCGGCGGCCGCACGCTGCTTTTCACACCCGTCTCGCGTCCCGGCAGCATCGCCAAGGCCATTGCGACCGGCGAGACGGTCTGCGACACGCTCGAGGCGATGTTCGCCGACGTGCCGCGCGTGCGCGAGGACCCGCGTCCGATGCTCGTCTTCCTGTATCCCGACCGCGACGAGTACATCGCCGAGTCGAAGAAGATCGGCGTGGACATCGCCGAGTGGGCGGCGGGCTACTACGGCAGCGCGCTCAACGAAGTCGTTCCGAAGTCGCGCCTCTACGTGCCGGCGGACGACGCCGGCTTCGCGTCGGTGCTGCCGACCCTGGCCCACGAACTGACGCACCACTGGCTGATGGATCGCTGCCCGGCGTTCCGTCCCGACGCGGCGGCCGTGATGGCCGGGCCGAAGGCGTTCTGGATCGTGGAGGGATTCGCGAGCCTGATCGGACAGTTCGACTTCGACCTGGTGAACCGGCGAGCCGCGCTCGGCAAGGGCGATCTCGAGGACGCCGATATCGTCGCGTCGGCTTCTCCGCGCCAGCTGATCTCGTGGGAGCGATTGTGCAGGATGTCCCACCTCGACTTCGCGCGCATGTCTCAGGCCACGAGCGAGTCGACCATCGCCAGCACGATGCACCTCGGAGCCGGCTATCACGCACGGCGCCTCTCGCTCTTCTATGCGCAGTCCGCGATGCTTGCACGGTACCTGTACGAGACCGAGGGCGGTCGCCACCGCCGCGCGCTGCTCGACTACGTCGTCGCGTACTACACGGGCGCACTGGACAAGCTCGACTTCAAGACCGCGTTCGGTCTCGACCCGAAGGAGATCGGCCCCAAGATCGTCGAGTTCAGCAAGCAGCTCACGCAGTGACGGAGCGGTGCTGGCTACCATCGCCGCACCGTGACCATCGCCCGCGATCCGGAGAACCAGGAGCGCCTCGTCGCCTACGTGCGGCAAGCGCTGGCGAAGATGGACGCCGGCGAAATCGTGGATCCTGCGGCTCTGTGCAGCGACCACCCGCACCTCGCGCGTCCTCTCGCGGAGGTCCTGGGCCTCGCCGCCGAGCTGCCGCTCCTGCAGGGTGAAGCGCTGCGCGAGGACCCGCTCGCGGGGCTGCTGCTCGCCGGCCGATACCGCCTCCTCGCGTGCCTCGGCCGCGGCGCGATGGGCGTCGTCTACCGCGCGAGCGACCAGGAGCTGCAGCGCGACGTCGCCGTGAAGATCCTCGATGCGCGGCTGTTCCGCGACAAACAGGCCGAACAACGCTTCCGGCGCGAAGGCGAAGCACTGGCGGCGCTCCAGCACCGCAACGTCGTCGCCGTGTTCGACCGCGGCCGGACCACCGAGGGCATCCACTTCGTCGTCCTCGAACTGCTCGCGGGAACCACGCTCGCGACGATCCTCGAGGCCGCAGCCGGTTCGACGCCGGACGAGGCGCTGACGACGCTCGGCATCCGCACGAACGAGACGCCGTGGACGCGCGTGGTCGCACGTTGGGCGCGCGACGTGGCGCGCGGCCTCGCCGCCGCTCACGACCGCGATCTGGTGCATCGCGACGTGAAGCCCTCGAACATCTTCGTGACGAGCGACGATCGGCCTGTGCTGCTCGACTTCGGCATCGCGTCGCGCGCGAACGACGAACGCCTGACCGCGACCCAGACGACGCTCGGAACACCGTGGTACATGCCGCCCGAGCAGGTGCGCGCGGGCAGTTCGGGTCCGGCGTCGCCGACGCTCGACGTCTACGGCCTCGGCGCGACGATCTACCATCTGCTCGCCGGGCGCCCGCCTTACGAGGGCGACGCGGCGGCGGTCATCGCGGCTCTCCCGACGCAGGAACCCACCCCGCTCGCGACGGCGGCCCCCACTCTGCCGCGCGACCTGCGCGCGATCGTCGAACGCTGCCTCGAACGCGCTCCGTCCGCGCGCTACCCGACTGCGAGCGAACTGGCGGCGGACCTCGATCGTTTCCTCGCGCACCAGCCCGTGCAGGCCCGGCCGATCGGAGCCTTCGAGCGCCGTTGGCGACAGTGGCGCCGGACCCCCGCACGGCTCGTCGCCGTCGCCGCGCTCGTTCTCGCGATCGCGACCGCCGCCATCGCGGGGCCCGTGCTTCTGCGCCAGAGAAGCGAACGGACCGTCGCCGAGAAGCAGCGCCTCTACGCGACATTGCCGTCGGTGCTCGCGATCGAGGGATGGCCGGACGAACGCGTGCTCGCGGCGCTGCACGAGGAGCACCGCTCCGCGATCCGGCTGCTCGACGACATCCTCGCGCTGGATGCACACGACCTGCCAGTGCGGCTCTGGCGCGCGTGCCTTCGGCTCGATCTCGGCGAACGAGAGGGAGCATCTGACGATCTGCGCACGATCGCAGCAGACGGTCGCAGCGAGTACCTGCGCGCTCTGGCCGACCGGTACCTCCGTCTCCTGCCCGATCGCTCGGGTGCGATGGCGGTGGACACGACCGGACTGCCGCCGCCGGTGACGCCGGAGGACTGCTACGTCGCCGGCTTCCACGAACTGCGCGCGCGGCACCTGAAGGGCTTCGCCACGCGCGCCGAAGCTCTCCTGAACCGTGCTGCCGACGCGTACTTGCCGGCCCGCGACCTGCGCCTGCTCGCCTGGGCAGATCTCGCAGGCGGCCGCCCGGAACTCCAGCAGCGCCTGCACGACGAGACGATCGCGCTCGAGACCATCTACGGGCGGCCCACGGCCCGCACGTGCGCACTCCGCGGACTCGCGCTCGTGCTCCAGAAGCGGTACGCGCAGGCCGTTCCCGAACTGGAGCGCTCGCTCGAACTCCGCCCCGAGCGCCACGGGCCGCACCAGAACCTCGGTGTCGCACTCCTCAATCTCGGACGCCTCGACGATGCCGAGCGGCACCTTCGCCAGGCGCTGCGCCTGCGGCCCTTCGCGTGGAACACACAGCAGTGCCTGGCACGGCTGGCCCAGCGGCGCGGCGACCTCGGCACGGCGTACGAGATCGTAAACGGCCTCGCGAAGACGGGCAACCGCGGCGAATCATGGATGCAGCCCGACCTCGTGGGCAGCATCGCGCTCGACGAAGCGATGGCGCTCGTCGAGACGGACCCCGAAGCGTCGCGACGAGCCGCGGTCCGCGCGGTCGCGGCGTACGACGAGGCGTTGCGCGCCCGCGACTCGGTGCTGGGTCGACAGCGGCGCGCGATCTCGTTCGCACTCACGTCTTCGGACAAGCTGGCGGCGATCGGACCGTTCGCAACGACCCTGCTCGAAGAACCGGACAACGCCTACCAGCTGGCGAACTTCGCCTACCTTCTGCCCCCCACCGGACTCGACGAGCGCGCGACGGCGTGGGTCAGCGCGGTGCTCCGTACCATCGCCATCCAGAGGGCCCTCGGGGACGAGGACCTGAAGGCGCGTTTGCAGCGGGAGATCGACGAAGGACTGCGGCCCTTCCGCTGACGGCTGCCAGCCGATTCCACCTTGGATCCGGCGGGCCAGCTACGCTGCCCCTTTGCCATGCGATGCCTTCCCGTCGGTCGCACCTCCTTGGTGCTCTCGCTGTCCATGCTGACCGGCACGGTCGGCGCACAGGTCGGCAGTCGCGGGGTACTCGCGGGCGCACCCGCGGCGGTCCTCGTCGACGGCGGCATTTCACCGGGCGCCGACGCGGAGACGCGCGTTCACCGCAACGGCTTCTCGCTCGCCCCCACGATCGCGTTCCCGGCCACTCCGAGTGCGCCCGATCTGGCAGCGATCCTCGCTGCGAACGGAGCACCGGCGGGGCTCGACGTCGACGACATCAGCACCGGCCGTGACGACGTGCTGTTCGACGGCAACGGCGTGATGACGGTCGAGCCGAGCTCGTGGGCCGCGATGTCGTTCTCGCTTCGTGTGGGCGCCACCGGCGTCGTCGGCTCGGGCTCGCAGGGACCGTCGCGCATCGCGCAACAGGCGGCCGCGGGCGACATCGGCACGACGCTCTTCTCGTGGATCTTCCCGGGCAGCAGCCTGCCGGCACAGCTCGTGGGCGTCGTCGAACGATCGCATTCGCGCGCCGAACTCGGCCTGCCTGTCGGCACGAACGAAGTCGACGGACTCGACGTACCCCTCGTACTCGGCCTCGACCAGGCGGCTCTCGGGCAGGTCGAACCGAACTTCGGTGCGCTGATCGCCAATCCGCAGGCGATCTACTTCACGGTGTCGCACGCGACGCGCGACCTCGTGCCCGTTTCGTGGCAGCTCTACGGTCCGTCGACGACGCTCTCCAGCGGGGCAACGATCTACCGCGTGCTTCGCAGCACGCCCCTGGGATCCTGGACGCCGCCGCACGTGTTCCGGCCGTACTGGGCAATGGGCCTTTCGCGCGACGAAGACATCGATGCGCTCGCGGTCGACATCGTGCGCCAGAAGATGCTGTATTCGATGGTCGGCACGACGCGCGACCAGTTCCTCGTGCACGACCTCTCCACCGACGGCATTCCGGTCCCGAGGGACGCGCTGCTGCCCGACGGCACGACGAAGGTCAGCCAGTCGATCGGCAAGGCCCAGAACGACGACGTCGACGCTGTGTGCACGCTCGATCCGACGATCGGCTCGATCGGTTCTCCGCCGCCCGCGGGCGACGACTTCGGCTGGTCGTGCGGCACGCCGCGTCAGGGACTGCTCGGCACGCCGGCGATCCACGCCTCGGCGTTCCGCCGTCGCGAGGCCGGCGCGACGTGGTACGACTCGTGGATGATCGGGTGGCCGCCGTCGACGGGCGTCGGCCCCGGCTTCGCCGCGATGTTCCTCACGTTCGGGCCGGCGCTCGACCTGAACCTCTTCAGCCCGATTTTCCTCCGCAACCCGGCGTCACCGCTCGTCGGCGACCCGCAGACGTTCGCACTGGCGGTGCCGCCCACCATCTCGCTCACGGGATTCGACGTGACGGTTCGCTGGTTCGCGGCCGACGGATCGCTGAGCGAGATCGCCGAGGCATGGCCGGTGCAGCTGTTCCTGTGAACATCGACTGGGAGCGACTGCGGCCGGCGATCGTCGCGGCAGTGGCCGGCGACCGCGACGCGCGCGAACGGATCGTCGAGGCCTGCCTTCCCGGGGTCCGCGCGCTGGTGCACGCCTCGCTGCAACAGGACTTCCGCCAGCGCCACCGCTGGATGCTGCCGCTGTTCAGCACCCAGGACGTGGTCCACGAAGTGCTCACCGCGGTCGTCCAGGACCTCGCGGACACGCAGTTCGACGGACCGGGACCGTTCTGCGCGTATCTCGGCACACTTGTGCGGCACCGCCTCCTCGATGCCGTGCGTTTCCACGAGGCAGCACGGCGCGACGGCCGACGCCAGGTCGCGGAGCCGACGGCTGGGATCGCGGGCGTCGCTGCGGACCGGCGCGAGGTCACACCGACGCTCGCCGCGTCGCTCGGCGAACGGGCGGGGCTCGTTCGCGACGCCCTGGGAGAACTGCCGGAACGCCAGCGACGACTGCTGGAGTTGCGCCTCGTCGAGGACGCTCCGTTCGCGGCGATCGGAGAAGCGCTCGGCTACTCGTCGGCGGAGACGGCGCGACAGGCGTTCCACGACGCCCAGGCGAAGCTGCTCGTGAAGCTGCGCATGCGCGGCTTCGGAAAGACGATGTCCGACTGAGGGAATCGCGGGCTTCGGTACCCGCGTGTCCCTCTACACGGGCAACCGATGGTCGTCGTCGGTCGCCATCAGCGACTTCGGCCGGATCCGTCGCCCGACGTGTTCGTCACCTGGCACTACCCCCATGCAGTCGGCGACTTCACGAAGAGCGCGATGACCACGATCGGCTGCCGTTGTCCACGTTTGCCGGAGCAGGCCTCACAGACCTGCGATGGGTCTGTTTCCGGTTCGACGCACCGGGCCATGGGGCCGGCGCGGTGTTCGTCGACAGCCTGGAGTTCGTCGAATGACGGCGTGAGTCAGCGAACGATGCCGTCGCGCTTCGCGAGCCGCTTCGCGAGTTGCGAACCCGAGTAGAGCCCGCCTTCCATGTAGCCGACGAAGCGGTAGCACGTGTGCTCGCCGGCGAAGTGCAGGCGCCCTTGAAGACCGTCGCGCAGGATCTGGCCCTGCGCCGTGATCTGGCCGGGCGCCGGGAACGAGTAGCTCGCCTTCGTCCAGGGCTCGTTCGGCCAGTCCATGAAGAACGGCTTGCCGACGACCTGCTCTTTGAAGCCCGGGTAGAGGGTCTCCAGGTCGGCGAGATACGCGTCGGCCTGCGCGTCGCCCCGAAGGGTGCGCGCGCGCTCCGCGGACGGACCGCCGTTGAACGCGACGAAGACGACGTTCTCGTCGCCCGGCTGGGCGTCGGTGCCCTCCCATGTCATGTTGAAGACGCCGTCGCTCATCGCGTACTGCTCCTGATTCGCCTTCTGCCAGAAGCGGGATTTCAGGTGCACGAACCACTTCGTGTTGAAGCCCATCTGCGGCGTCAGCACCGCGGGCAGACCGGGCTTGAAGTCGATCTTCGACCACACCGACGGCGGCACGGTGACCACGACGTCGTCGCACTCGAGCGTACGGCCGTCGCTGCACGTCACGATCACGTGGTTGCCGGCCCACTCGATCGAGCGGACGGGGAGCTCGAGGGTGACGACCTTGCCCAGGGATTCGGCGAGCTTCCTGGCCAGCGACTGGTTGCCGCCTTTGCAGCGGTACACCTCACTCTCGTCGCGGTAGCTCTGCGCGTTGCCGTGACCCTTCACCTGAGTGAGGTTCCCGAGGAAGCTCTGCTTCGCGACGTGCTGGCCGTTGTTCGCCTGGAACTCGACCGCAAGGGCCTTCTTGCACGCGTCGGAGCACTGCAGCTCCGCGATCCAGGCACCGGTGTTCTTCGCGTCGAGCACCTTGGCGTCGGGCGTCTTCCAGGGCTCGTCCGCATCGACCTTCTCGGCGAGCGGATCGATCGCCTTCACGAACACCTCGTCCATCTCCTCGAGCAACGCCTTCGCCTCCTCGCGCGAGAGCCGCTTGCCGTCGAGGATCACCGGCTGCTCCCAACCTTCGTTCTCGGACAGGTCCAGCATCTCGAGCTGGAACGTGTCCTTGTAGGCCATCCACGTCGGGTGGTTCGACCCGATCAACTCGGCGCCGACCTCGATCACGCGCCCGTCGACGAACTCCGTCGAAGAACGGACGCGTCCGCCGACGCGGTTCGTTGCCTCGAGCAACGTCACGTCGTAGCCCGCTGCCTTCAGCTCGTAGGCGCACGCCAGCCCCGAGAAGCCTCCGCCCACGACCACGACCCGCTTGCCGACGCGACCGCCGAGCAGACTTCCCGATCGCGACATCAGCAGAGATCCCGCCGCGACCGCGCTTCCAGCGAGGAAGTCGCGACGCGAGGCGAGTTGGCGACCGAGGACGGAGCGGGCGAGCCGACGATAGAGGGAGCGGGTCATTGGTGTGAGCGTGGGCGAGAGGCGGACAGGCGTTGGCTACGTCACTCGTCGTTCGTGGGACCGACGGCGAGCAGCCAGAGCTTGAAGAAGTTCATGATCTGCTGCTTGGTCAGCTTGTTGGCGTTCAGCGCGTAGGTGACCTTGCTGGACGTCGGCGGCGAATCCTCGCCCGACTTGACGTCGACGTACGAGATGCGCCCCGTGAGCGCAGGGATGCTGTTGTCGACCGCGAAGAACGCGTCTTCTTCGCTCATCTTCTCGAACGCCGCGGACTCGTTCGTGGCCGTCTTGTTCTTCGCCTCGTTGAAGCGGAGGTTGAACTCGTAGTAGCTCTTGCCGCTCGTCTCGTAGTCCTTCTCCTTCACCCACTTGATCGATCCCGTGACGATGTCCTCGTAGTCCTTGCCGTCGAGGGCATAACGGAACGTGATGCCGTCGCTGAAGTAGTTGCCAGTTTCGTAGTCGTAGTCGAGGCGACCGACGACGACGGTCTTCGGGTAGCTCGGCGCAGGTCCCATCGCGAGGGCGATGTTCTCGAAGCGCATCGGGTCGCTCTTCTTCACGGTGACCTTCACCGTGCGGCCGCCGACCACCCGCTCGTAGATGGAGCTCGCGAGCCCTTCCTTCTTCTCGGCCTTGCCGACCAGCTTGCCGGCGAAGGCATCCTCGAACGCCGACGCCTTGCCCATCGTGTCGACCTTGACGCGAAGAGCGCTCTCCTTCGCCTTGCCGCCGGAGAGGTCGAACGCGCCGGTCTCCGGATCCATCGGCACGGTACCGACCCACTTGCCGACGACCTTCTTCTGCTTCAGGTCGGCCGGGTTGAAAACGGCGAGATCGACGGAGTAGTAGAGCGACGCGTCCTGCTTCGTCCGACCGAGCACGCTGCTGAACAGCTTCGGCATGCGCGTGATCGTTCCCGCGAACTCCGTGGTCTTGCCGACCTGGAGCGCGAACTTGTAGGTGTCCTTGGCGCCGAGCGCCGGCGAGCCCTTCTTGAGGTCGCCCGAGGTGTCGAGCTTCGAGCGAGTCTCGAACTCGATGTCCATCGTGCCGGAGATGACGTTCTCCTCGGTCATCGGTGCAGGCCCTTGCGCGCGGCAAGGGATGGACAGCAGCAGGACCGTAGAGAGACAGAGCGCCGCGGTTCGAGTCGTTCGCATGTGTGGATCGTGCAAGTGCGCGGCGATCGGCCCAGTATTCCTTGCCGACCGCACGCGACGCGGAACTATGCGAAACGGGCTCCGCCGCGGCAAGAACGACGCGATGCGCGGGCCGCCGCTCACACGCGGATCTCGGACGAGAGCGACTCTCCCTCCGCTCTCGATACCCGCGGAGACAAGTCGTCGCGCAAGAACGCGTCGACCTGTTCGGCCGAGCGGCCGACGAAACGCACCGGGTCGAGCAACCGCGGCAGCATGTCGCGGATCGCCACGAAGGCCGGATCCGCGGCGACGAGAGCAAGCAGCGGATTCTCGCGCCCCTCCGCCTTCACCGCATGCGCCGCTGCGCGGCTGTGCACACGGATGCGTTCGTGGAGATCCTGGCGGTCGCCGCCGGCAGCCACTCCGGCCATCAGGATCTCTTCGGTCGCGAGGAACGGCAGGTTCTCGCGCAGCCTGCGCTCGATCACCTTGGGGTAGACGACGAGTCCCTTCGCGACGTTCTCGACCAGCGTGAGGATCCCGTCGATGGCGAGGAACGACTCGGGCAGCGCGATGCGGCGGATCGCCGAGTCGTCCAGTGTGCGCTCGAGCCACTGCGTGGCGGCCGTGTGCGCGCTCGTGTTCGCGACCTCGACGACGTAGCGGGCGAGCGAGCAGACCCGCTCGCAACGCATCGGGTTCTTCTTGTACGCCATTGCCGAGCTGCCGATCTGCTTCGATTCGCTCGGCTCCTCGACTTCACCCTCGTGCGAGAGGAGACGCATGTCCGTGGCGAACTTCGAAGCCGACTGCGCGACGGCAGAGAGCACCTGGTGGATCGTCCAGTCGATCTTGCGCGTGTAGGTCTGGCCGCTGATCGGGATCGACCTGGCGAATCCGAGCGCCGCCGTGACGCGACGATCGAGTTCGTCGACCTTCGCGTGATCGCCGCCCGCCAGCAGGAGGAAGGTCGCTTGCGTGCCGGTCGTCCCCTTCACGCCGCGGAAGGGCAGCCAGCCGGCCACCCGACGCACTTCGTCCAGGTCGAGCAGGAAGTCCTGAGCCCAGAGACACGCGCGCTTGCCGACGGTCACCGGCTGCGCGACCTGGAAGTGCGTGTAGCCGAGGCACGGCTCCGATCGCCATCGCTCTGCGAACGCGGCGAGCGCTCGAAGTACGGCCACCAGCCGCCGCTCCACCAGCCGCAGCGCGTTGCGGTAGACGATCAGATCCGCGTTGTCGGTGACGAAGCAGCTCGTGGCCCCGAGGTGGATGATCGGACGCGCGCGCGGACAGAGGTCCCCGTAGTGATGGACGTGAGCCATCACGTCGTGGCGCAGCTCCTTCTCGAGGTCCGCAACTCGCTCCCAATCGAACTCGTCGCGCTTGGACCGCAGCTCCGCGATCTGGTCCGGCGTGACCGGGAAGCCGAGTTCGTGCTCTGCCTGTGCGAGCGCGATCCAGAGGTCCCGCCAGGTCGTGTGACGGACACGCGGCGAGAACAACCGGCTCATCTCGACACTGGCGTAGCGCTCGATGAGCGGGTGGTCGAAGCGATCGCCGCGTTCCGTCATGCTCGCCTGTCTAGCAGGCGGCGGCGCGGCGCGCCACGACAGGGTCAGCAGCTCACCCAGACGCGGCGGGAGCGGGTCTCGTAGCGAGCCGGCACCCACACACGGCGGCAGCCGCCCTTGTCGACCATGGCCCACCGACGGTGGCCGCAGCGGTCGTACACCCAGCCGTAGGTCGGCGGGATCCGATCCTCGCGCCAGTAGCCCGGGACGAGCACTTCCTCGTAGACGGTCTCCCAATGGCCGCGCGGGGGCGGCGCGACACGGCGCACCGGTTCGCAGTAGTGGGCGCCGTGCGAGCCGATGGCAACCGACGCGCGAAGGTTCCGGCCGATCTTGCCCTCGACAACGACCTGGGCCGGAGCAGAGACGGCGGCCCCGAGGAGGGCCACCACGCAGAGGAACGGGAATCGCTTCATGGCAAGAGGTTCCAGCGCAGAACGATCGCGCAGCGTGCTGCGTGGCAAGAACCTGCCTCGTCGTGAGCCCCCGCCCGCTGGCAATACGCCGGCCCGTTCGACCGAGAACGCCTCACCAAGGGCCCCAGGTGGCGAACGCGACGCTGGCGACGCAGAGGAACAGACACCCCGCGATCACACCGCGTTTCGCCGACCCGACGCCCAGCGCCGCATCGAGAAGGACGACGGCGAGAAGTGCGCCACTGAGATCGGAGATCACGTCGGAGACGGAACAGACACGCCCGGGCACGTGCGATTGATGCCACTCGTCCGCGACCCCGTAAGCGACCGAGAGAAGGACACCGGCGACCTTGCATCGCAAGGAAACCGCCTGCCCCGCACCGCGCCGCAGCGAAGTCGACCACGCCACACACAGCGCCGCGTACGCGACCACGTGCATCCCGTTGTGCAGGAAGGCCCGCACGTCCGACGGCGGCTCCGGCGCCATCTGTCTGGACGAACTCCACCAGAGCACTCCCATCACTAGCACCGGCATGGCAGCACGAATGGCCAGCGGCATACGAAGCCATGCGAGCACGATCCGTCTCACGAGCCCGACGACACCGCGTCCGTCGCGGGCGAGACCGGTCACGTTTCCCGCCGCCAATCGCCGATCCGCGTCATCGCTTGGCGACCATTCCGACGAGCCGGAGTCCGCCGACCTGCGCGACTTCTGCGCGCAGGCCTTCGAGGTAGACGGACATCAGGAACAGGCCGCGGCCACGCTCGCTCTCGAGCGACGGCATGCCCGATGCAGCCGCTGCGAGTGCCCGCGCGAGCTCGTGCACGTCGGCCGTCGGCATCTCCTGATCGAAGAACTCGATCGAGATGCGGTCGCCGGATTCCCCGAGCTCGATCGCCAGATCGAGCGCTTTCCGTCGGTAGCTCGTCCCGTGTTCGACGGCGTTGTTGACCAGTTCGTCCACCACCAGCGCAAGGCTGTCACAGACCTCGGGGGCCGCGCCGAGCGACGAGGCAGCCGCGCGGATCTTGGCGCGCAACGCCTTCAGCACGCCCTGATTCGGTGGAAAGACGAGTCGGCCACGCATCAGACGCCCTCGACGAGCATCGACAAGTCGACGGCCGGCGCAGAATGAGTCAAGCCGCCCACGGAAATGCGGTCGACCCCGCACTCGGCGAAGGCCCGTACCGTCGAGAGGTCCACACCGCCGGACGCTTCGACTTCCACCGTCGAGCCGACCCGGCGCGCCTCCGCGCGGACGGCCGTGACGGCGGCTCGCAGCGACTCCCCGGGAGCGAAGTTGTCGAGCAGCACGACGCCGGCCCCGCCACGCACCGCCGCGACGGCCTCGACCAGGGTTCGGGCCTCGGCCACGACCGGAGCGGACTGACCGAGAACACAGCGACGCACCACCTCTTCGTATTGCAGCGGGCGAGCGAAACCGAAGTGGTTCTCCTTCAGCAGCACCTGATCGAACAGACCGATCCGGTGGTTGCTCCCGCCTCCGGACGCGACGGCGTGTTTCTCGAGGTGTCGGAGCCCTGGCGTCGTCTTCCGCGTGTCCAGGATCCTGGCGCCGGTGTTCGCGACGGCATCCACGAAGGCGCGAGTGCGAGTGGCGACACCGGTGAGCCTCTGCAGGAAGTTGAGCGCGGTTCGTTCCGCAGCGAGGAGCGCAGCCATGTCGCCCTCGGCGTGCAACAGGAGATCGCCCCGTCGAAAGGACTGGCCGTCCTTCACGCGAACGTCGATCCGCGCGTCGGTGTCGAGCAGGCGGAAGCACTCGACCGCGCAGTCGACGCCGGCGAGCACACCCTCGGCCTTGGCGACGATGCGCGCCCGGCCGGGACGGCGCTGCGGCAACGCCAATCTGGTCGTCAGGTCGCCTTGCAAGCTCAGGTCGTCGCGACCGAGGTCCTCCGCGAGTGCGCGGCGCACGCTGCTTCGAACTTCAGTGGCGTACCCATCCATGCGGCTCGCGGGAGATTACACGAATCCCCCCGGCCCCGCACCGCGACGAGGTCAGTCTCGCGGGCGATCGCGGGTCTCGCCGGGGATCCCGAACGTCACGAGTTCACGAAGGCTCGCGCACGCTCCGGGACCGAGACCATCGACGCGGTCGATGTCGTCGAGCGAACGGAACGGGCCGCGGCGAATCCGTTCGAGCACGATCGCTTCGGCGCGTACCGCGCCGATCGATGGCAACGACATCAACTCGCCGACACTCGCGTGGTTGACGTCGACGAGGACGGGACGCAGTTCCACGCGGCCGGACACATCGGTGGGCAACAGCCCTCGTGCCAGCGCACGTACCGCCAACGCGAACACCAGGAACGCCCAGACGCCGAGCAGTACGCGCCGGCGCCCGGGGCTCACCAACGGCGAAGCTGCTCCATCATCCTCTCTTCGACTCCGGCCCGACGAGAGGTGCGGACCGGGTGGGTCACCGCCTCTATCTGCCCCTCGATCGCGAGAATCGCCTTCGCAGTTGGACATTCGGCCAGGGACACGAGAACGGGGGGCTGCCCCAGTCGCCGCTGCGTCACGGCCGGATCCTCGGGCACTTCCCCGACGTAGTGGATCGAACATGCGGCAAAACGGCGGGAAACTTCCGCCAACCGATCGAACGTCGTCCGGCCGAGGCCGGGAGACGAGACCCGATTCACGACGATCCCGAGATCGGGGTGACGCGGCTGTCTCGCCAGACACTTGATCAGCGCATACGCATCGGTGAGAGCCGCGATCTCCGGGTTCGTCACGAGGACGATGTGATCGGCCGCCAGGACCGTGACCATGGACTGCGGCGCGAGCCCGGCAGGGCAGTCGAGCAGAACGTAGTCGAACGACATCGCGACGCGGTGCAGGGCGCGCGCCAGGCTCTGCATGTGGCGCACTCCGAGTTCCGCCAGGCTCACGACCCCCGACCCGCCGGCGATCAGGGTCGGCCCGTGCGGCGTCTCGCACAGCACGTCCTCCAGTGGCACGCCGCCCTCGAGCAGATGCTGCATCGAGAAGCGGGGGTTCACCCCGAACAGCAGATGAGCGTTCGCGAGCCCGAAGTCGCAGTCGACGACCGCGACGCGACGGCCTGCGCGATGCAACGCGATCGCCAGATTCGTCGTCAGGAACGACTTGCCGGTCCCCCCCTTTCCACTGGCACACGCGACGACGACGGCCTCCGCCTCGATCAACGGCCCCACCGGCGAGCGGCGGAACAGTCGGCCGAGGAAGCCTCCTGGCCTCCGCGACTCAAGATCGGTCTCCAAGCACCTCCTCGGGCGCGAACGCCCGACTACCAGCGTGACATCGCTACTCGCTCGGCCCTCG
>JAEUHQ010000116.1 GCA_016794565.1 Planctomycetota bacterium
CCGCGTCTGCTGTTCACGCTGTTCGTGATCGCGGCCATCGGCTGGACGCTCTACCGCACGAACGTCGCGCACAAGCTGTTCCCGGACCACATCCCGGCGCACCACAAGGAGACGGCGCTGAAGACCGTCGGCGACGCGGCGGCCGGCAAGGCCGGCGACACGATCCAGTTCGTCGTCGCGTCGGGAGCCACGCAACTGGTGCTCGCGGACGAAGCCGGCGCGGTCAGCGCGCTGCCGGTCGAACCCGCCACGAAGACCGCGGCGCTGAAGCTGCCCGCCGACGCGAAGGTCGGCGCCAAGTTCATGGTCAGCGACGTCGTCGCCGGCAACTCGATCACGATCACCGTGACCGACAAGTGATCGCGGGGCTCGCGGATCGGCCGCGTATGCTGCGCGGCCGTTCAGGAGCCCCCGGATGTTCGATCGCTTCTCCGACCACGCCAAGAAAACGATGTCGATGGCGCGCCGCGCCGCCATCGCCCACGGCCATGGCGCGATCGCGCCGGAGCACCTGCTGCTCGGCATGCTCGACGCCCCCGCCTGCTCGGGCGTGGCGATCCTGACCCGCGCGGGCATCGACGACTTCGCGTTGCGCTTCGCCCTCGACCAGGTCCTCGTGCGGGGACCGGGCACGGCGCTGTCGCAGCTGCCGTTCACCCCCGAAGCGAAGCGTGTGCTCGAGTTCACGATGGAAGGCGCCCAGATCGCCGGCCATTCGTTCATCGGCAGCCAGCACGTGCTGTTCGGCATCGTGCGCGAAGGCACGAGCGTCGGGGCGCAGGTGCTCGCCAGCTTCGGCCTCGGCGTCGATGCAGTTCGCACAGCCCTCGTCGCCAGCGTACCCAACGACGATCTGAGCAAGGTGAGCGCGCTGCTCGTCAGCAATTCGACGATGCACGGCGGCACCTACCTCGGGCACTGTGCGGCCGAGATCCGCGACATCCTCGGGGCGCGCAAGAAGGTGCTGTTCGTGCCGTACGCGCTGCACGACCACGACGCGTACTTCGACAAGGCGCGCGCCGCGTTCGCCGCGATGGGCCACGACCTGATCTCGACGCACCTGCACAAACACGCGCCGGCGGTCGTCGACGAGGTCGACGCGGTGTTCGTCGGCGGCGGCAACACGTTCCGCCTGCTGTCGGCCCTGTACCACTACCAGCTGCTGCAGGCGATCCAGCGCCGCGCGCTGAGCGGCATGCCCTACATCGGCAGCAGTGCTGGCACGAACGTCGCGACGCTGTCGATCCGCACCACGAACGACATGCCGATCGTGCAGCCGCCGACGTTCACCGCGCTGCAGCTCGTACCGTTCCAGATCAACCCACACTACCTCGACCCCGATCCGTCGAGCACGCACATGGGCGAGACGCGCGAAGAGCGCATCCGCCAGTTCCACGAGGAGCACAGCGTGCCCGTGCTCGGCCTGCGCGAAGGCTGCATGCTGCGCGTCACCGGCGAACGGATCGAACTGCGCGGCACGACGCGCGCGCGTTTGTTCCGCCGCGGAGAGACGCCCGAGGAGTTCACGCCGCCGTGCGACCTGTCGTTCCTCTCCAAGACCACACGATGAGAACCTCCTTTCTCCTGATGGCCGTTGCGGCCACCGCGTGCGCGACATTCGACACCGACTCCGCCGGACGCGCGATCACGAAGGACGCACTCGAGGCGCACGTGCGATTCCTCGCCGACGACCTGCTCGAGGGCCGCGGTCCCGGCACGCGCGGTGACGCCCTCGCGCGGCTCTACATCGCGCGGCAGATGCAGGAGTGCGGACTGCGTCCCGCGGCCGGCGACGGCTCGTGGATGCAGCCGGTGCCGATCCTCGGCATCACTTCGACGGTCACGAAGTCCCTCTCCGCGGCGGGCAAGGGCGGCAGCGCCTCCTTCGCGGCGCCGGATTTCTTCACGGCGGTCGCAGGCAACGCCGCTGCCGGGGCCGAGTGGCGCGCGGCCGAACTGGTGTTCGTCGGGTACGGCATCACCGCGCCCGAACAGCAGTGGGACGACTTCGGCAGCACCGACGTGAAGGGCAAGGTGCTGCTGGTGATGAACAACGACCCGGCGGACGATCCCGCGAGGTTCGCCGGCAAGACGCGGCTCTACTACGGTCGCTGGAGCTACAAGTACGAAGAGGCCGCGCGGCGCGGCGCCCTCGGGGCGATCGTGATCCACACGAACGAGTCGGCGGGCTACCCGTGGCAGGTCGTGCAGGCCAACCACGGACGCGAGAACTTCTGGCTGCCGTTCCGCGACGGCGTGCCGACGCTCGGCATCCGTTCGTGGTGCACCGAAGAGGCAGCGAGGAAGTTGTGCGCGCTCGGCGGCTACGAACTCGACACGCTGCGGGCGCACGCCGAGAAGGGCAACCAGCCGCCGGTGCCGCTCGGGGTGACGGTCGACCTCGCGATCGAGAACGCCGTGCGACCGCTCGAATCGGGCAACGTGGTCGGCGTGCTGGCGGGCAGCGACCCGGCGCTCGAACCGGAGCACGTCGTCGTCACGGCGCACTTCGACCACCTCGGCATCGGCAAGCCGCGCGGCGACAAACCCGACACCATCTACAACGGAGCCGCCGACAACGCCTCGGGCTGCGCCGGCATGCTCACGCTCGCACGCGCGATCGGGCAGATGCCGCGGGCGCCGCGGCGCAGCATCCTGTTCGTCGCCGTGACCGCGGAGGAATCGGGCCTGCTCGGCTCGCAGTTCTTCTGCGAGAACCCCACGGTGCCGCGCGAACGCATCGTCGCGAACTTCAACGTGGACGGACTGAACATCTGGGGCAGGACGAACGACATCGAGTTCATCGGCCACGGGAAGAACAGCCTCACCGCGCTGGCCGAAGACGTCGCGCGTTCGCAGGGCCGCCACATCGAGCCCGACAGCCAGCCCGACCTCGGTCTCTTCTATCGCAGCGACCACTTCAACTTCGCGCGCGTCGGCGTGCCGGCCGCGTACTTCAAGGCGGGCAAGGACTTCGTCGACCGCCCCGAAGACCGCCGCCGCATGAAGGCGAGCTACACGACGGTGCACTACCACCAGCCGAGCGACGAG
>JAEUHQ010000143.1 GCA_016794565.1 Planctomycetota bacterium
GACCCGGACCTTGGCGTCGTCCTGGTGCACGAACTGGGGAGCGGCGACACGATGCGCGTGGCGACCCTCGCGAATCCGGCGAAGGAAGCCGTCGCGATCGCACTCGATCGACTGCGCGACGAACGGCACCGCGCCGATCGCGAACGTGCGACGCTCGCCGCCACCGTCGGTGCGCTGCTCGCATCGGGGCGCGTGCACGACGCACGGTCGCGGCAGCAGCAACTCGCGCTGATCGACGCGCGGCTCGGCAACCTGGACGTGGCGATCGACGAGGCGATCCGGGTGATGGCGGGCGACACGCCGCGGGCCACGAAACGGCGCGTTCGCGCCGCCGCGGTCTCCCTCGGAGAGCGACGACTGCAGACCGTGCAACAGGTCCTCGTGGCGCGACTCGGGCCCGACGCCGTGAAGCGCATCGAGTGGCGCCGCCCGCGCGCAGTCGAGGCCGAGGGCACGCCCGCAGGCGGTCGCGTCGTCGCGGCCACCCGGCGCCGCGCCGGTCCGTGAGCGGGTGGAAGCGGACGCGGAGACGAGGTTTGTACGTCGCCCGGGGTGGCCAGACGCCGATGGAGTGCGTTCAATGCGCCCTTCGCGACGAGGCTGCCCCGAACCGGTGCCGATCATGATCCGAACGACCCTTGCGAGCGCCCTCTCCGCCGCTGCACTCCTGCTGACCGCCGCGACGGCACAGACGGCCGCGGCGAACCCGCAGCGCCCGACGCGGACCGTGTCCTCGGTGCGCCCGCTCGACAAGGTGCTCGCCGATGCCGCCCGGCTCGATGCGCTGCTCGAACGCGGCCTCGAACGACGCAACGAAACCCCGTTCGCGACGATCGACGACGCGACGTTCGTGCGCCGCGCCTATCT
This sequence comes from Planctomycetota bacterium, assembly GCA_016794565.1. Taxonomy (GTDB): domain Bacteria; phylum Planctomycetota; class UBA1135; order UBA1135; family UBA2386; genus JAEUHQ01. The sequence continues at coordinate 868 of JAEUHQ010000143.1, forward strand.
CGGCATCGTCGGCCGCATCCCGACTCTCGCCGAGACGGAGCGGTTCCTGGCCGACGACGCGCAGGACAAGCGGGACGTGCTGTGCGACACGCTGCTCGACCTGCCGGGCCGCACGAGCCACTTCGCGAACTACTGGTTCGACCTGCTGCGCGTGAAGTCGCGGAACGGCAACCTCAGCGGCGAGCCCTTCGCCCACTTCGTGCGGGACTCCATCCAGCAGGACAAGCCGTTCGACACGTTCGTCCAGGAGATGCTGGGCGCGGAAGGTGCAGGCCACAAGTCCGGCAACGGCGCCACCGGGATGCTGCTCCGCGACGCGAACATGCCGCACGATGCGATGGCGAACGCGGTGCGGCTCTTCCTCGGCACGAGGATGGAGTGCGCACAATGCCACAACCACCCGTTCGACGTCTGGACGCAGAAGCAGTTCTACGAGATGGCGGCGTTCTTCGGCGGCATCCGGTATCGCGAGGACAACCTGCCGAACCTCGTCGGCCTGCGGTCCGAACTCGCGAACACGAACGAGCGGACGCGGCAACAGGCCCTGAACATCATTCGCCGGTTCAACCAGGGCATCGACGGTTCGGGCACCGGCCTCGAGCGACTGCCGGGTGACTACAAGTACCCGGATCTGAAGCCCGGCACGCCCGTGCTCGCGAACACGATCTTCGGCGCCGGCGTGAAGCTGAAGTACCCGGAACAGAAGAAGGGCGAGCCGCAGCGCCGAGACCGCGCGCGCGCCCAGGCCGGAGCGCCGCCGATCGATTCGCGCCGTGCGTTCGCGGAGTGGATGGCCAGCAGCAAGAACCCCTTGTTCACGAAGGTCGTCGCGAACCGCATGTGGGCGCGGACCTTCGGCCGCGGACTGGTCGAACCGGTGGACGACTGGAAGAAGGACACGCAGGCGGTCCATCCGGATCTGCTGGGCGCGATCGAGAAGCTGATGGTCGACCTCGACTACGACCTGCGGCAGTTCGAACGGGTGCTCGTGCACACGAAGCTCTTCCAGCGCGCGACGCCGCCCGCCGACCCGGTCGAAGGCGAAGCGTGGACCTTCCGCGGCCCGATGCTGCGACGCATGACCGCGGAACAGCTGTGGGACTCGCTGCTCACGCTCGTGTTCGACGACGTCGACGAACGGCTGCGCGCGCCCGACGCACAGGCGAAGCCCGTCTACGACTACTTCGACCAACTGTCGAAGGCCGATGCCCGGGAGCTGATCGAAATGGTCGAGCAGGGCCGCGGACAGCCGATGCGCGCCCAGCAGCAGAAGGCGACCGAGGACATGAAGGCGCAGCTCGCCGCGGACGCCGACCTGCAGAAGACCGCGCGGCCGCTGCTGCGCCAGCTCGCCGAGGCCCGGCGCCAGGGCGATCAGGCGAAGGTGGCCGAGATCGCGGCGCAACTGCAGCGCCTCGGCCTGCCGCTCGGCCAGCGCGCGGCGCGCGGACGCGAAGGGGACCTGCTGCGCGCCAGCGACCTGACCCAGCCCGCCGCGCCCAACCACCTGCTCCGCCAGTTCGGACAGTCGGACCGCAACACCGTCGACGCCGCGTCGAACGCCGCGACCGTGCCACAGGTGCTCACGATGCTGAACGGTTTCCTCGACCAGCGCGTACTGGAAGGCCAGTCCGCGCTGCGACGCGACCTCGAGGCCGCTCCGAACGGCGAGCGACGCGTGCGCATCGCGTTCCTCACGACCCTGAACCGCGAACCGACCGAAGCCGAAGTGACCGACTGGCGGAAGGCGATCGCGATCCAGGGCGACAGTGTCGTGAAGGACCTGGTCTGGGTGCTGTGCAACAGCAACGAGTTCCGCTTCGTGCAGTGACCGGAGGAGAACGAACATGACGATGCACGACCTGATCCGCGGCACCGATCTCGAGACGCGCCGCGCCTTCCTCTCCGGCGCCGCCCGCTCGCTGCTCGGCGCTTCCGCCGTCGCCGCCTTCGGTCCGAGCGCCGTGGCACGCGCACTCGCCCAGGATCCACAGGCTCCACCGATCCTCGGCCACGCGCGTGCGAAGAACGTGATCTACCTCTTCCTGCGCGGCGGCATGAGCCACATCGACACGCTCGATCCGAAGCCGGGCAAGAGCACACAAGGCCCGGTCGAAGCGCTCCGCACTCGCGCCGACGGCGTGCTGCTCGGCCAGTACTTCCCGAAGCTCGCCGAGCAGATGGACAAAGTGTGCGTCGTCAGCTCGATGTCCAGCAAGCAGGGGGCCCACCCGCAGGCGCAATACCTGATGCGCACGGGCTACGAACTGCGCGGCACGATCCAGCACCCGAGCCTCGGCGCGTGGTGCAACCGGCTCGCGGGCCGCCACAACCCGACCATGCCGGGTCACGTGCTGATCGGCGGCGGTGCCGACATGCCGACCGCCGGGTTCTTCCCGCCGGAGTTCCAGGCGTTGCCGATCGGCAGCGCGGAAGACGGACTGCAGAACGCGAGCCTCGCGAAGGGCGTCGACCAGAACCGCTTCGATCGCCGCATGCAGCGCCTTCGTCAGCTGGACGACGCCTTCGCCGAGAAGCACGGCCAGCGCGACGTCACGGCGTACGGCAAGGCCTACGCGGAGGCCGTGAAGCTGATGCGCAGCTCCGACCTCGTCGCCTTCGACGTCGACCTGGAGCCGGAGGCGACGCGTCGCGCCTACGGAGCGACGTCGTTCGGAACGGGCTGCCTGCTCGCGCGCCGCCTGGTCGACCACGGCGTGCGCTACGTCGAGGTCGTCGCCGACGGCTTCGACACGCACGCCGACAACTTCGATCGCCTCGCGGACCTGACTCCGTCGATCGACCAGGGCCTGTCGTGCCTGCTCGCGGACCTCGACGCACGCGGGCTCCTGCAGACCACGCTCGTGGTGCTGGCAACGGAGTTCGGCCGAACGCCCGACATCGACCAGGACCAGGGCCGCAACCACTACCCGAAGGCGTTCAGCTGCCTGCTCGCCGGCGGCGGGATCCGCGGCGGCGAGCGCTACGGCAGGACCGACGCGGAGGGACGCGAGGTCGAAACCGACCCCGTCTCGATCCAGGACCTGAACGCGACCATCGCGTGGGCCTCCGGCATCCCGCTCGACTACGTCGTCACGTCGCCCCTCGGCCGCCCCTTCAAGATCGCCGACAAGGGCAATCCCCTCACCGACATCTTCTCATGATCCCCCGCTTCCTCCTCCCGCTCGCACTCACGTTCTTCCCCGCCTTCCTCGTCGCCCAGGACAAACCCGCCCCGGAGAAGCCGGGCGCGGAGAAGAAGGAAGGTCAGGACAAGAAGGACAAGGAGAAGAGCGCCGCGAAGGTCGACTTCCAGAAGGAGGTCTGGCCGATTCTCGAGAAGCGCTGCGTCGAGTGCCACGAGACGCCCCACACGGGCCCCGACGGCAAGATGAAGAAGGCCAAGGGCGGTGTCGTGCTCGACTCGAAGGACGGCATCACCACGAGCAAGCGCGGCAAGCTCGTGGTCGCGAAGAACGCGGCGGGCTCGATGATCTACGAGTCCATCAGCCTGCCGGCCGACGACGAGGACCGCATGCCGCCTGCGAAGAAGGGCGACCCGCTCGCGAAAGAACAGATCGAGCTGATCCAGCGGTGGATCGACCAGGGTGCGGACTTCGGCAGCTGGACCGGCAAGGCGAAGGCGACCGACAAGGCCGGGGACAAGCCCACCGAGGGCGACAAGCCGAAGGGCAAGGACGGGAAGGAGTCCGACAAGGACAAGAAGGCGAAGGACAAGCCGAAGGAGAAGGAGAACACCCAGGCACTGCTCGAAGCCGGCCTGAAGGCGCTGCCGGCCACGACGCTGGCCGCGCTCCAGGGCGGCCCCTTCTCGGTCGCCAGCATCGGCGACAACAGCCCGCTGCTCGAGGTGACGTGCGTCGGCCGCACCGACGACGTCGACGACGCAGCCCTCGCTGCGCTCGCGCCCCTGGCCGAGCACGTCACGTCGCTGGACCTCGGTCACTCGCGCGTCACCGACGAGGCCTGCACCGTGATCGCCCGGATGTCCCGACTCACGACTCTCGATCTCCGCCAGACCGCGGTCGGCAACCACGGCGTCGCAGCACTCGCGGCGTGCAGCCAGCTGCGATCGCTGAACCTGTTCGGAACGAAGGCCGGCGACTATGGCATCGCAGCGTTGTCGTCGACGAAGAAGCTCGAGAACCTCTACCTCTGGCAGACCGACGTGTCGCCAGGCGCCGTCGTGCGCCTGCGCGAGTCACTGCCCGAGACGCGCATCGTGGTCGCCGCCGAACTCCCGGAACCGATGGCAGAAGGTGCTGGCGGCAACGGTCGTCGCCGCGGCGCGAAGTAGCCCGCGCCAGTGCCCCCGTTGGCGCGCACTGCGTTCCTCGTCGGCGTGGTGTTGCTGGCGGCGACGATCGGCTGGATGACGGCCCGGGACTCGTTCGACCCCGTGACCGCGCTCGGCGTGCGCACGATGGAACCACACTTCGCCGACGTACGCACCTTCACCGGCGCCCGCGTCGCACTGGATCGCGGTCTCGATCCGCTCGTCGAGAACCCGGGCGATCCGTGGAATCGCCCGCTCAACTACCCGCGCATCTGGCTCTTGCCCGCGTACCTCGGCGTCGGTCCGGGGCAGACGAAGGCCTGCGCGATCGCCATCTTCGCCGCGTTCCTCGCGGGACTGCTGGCACTTGCACCTCTCGTACGCACACCAGGAACCGCGGCGTTGCTGCTCGCGATCGTCTTCTCGCCGGTGGCCTGGCTCGCCGTCGAACGAGCGAACAGCGACCTGCTCGTCGTCGCGATCCTGATCGCCGCCGCGCGCTTCGCGGCCTCGCGACCGGCCGCAGCGGCCTTCGCGGTCACGACGGCTGCGGTGTTGAAGCTCTTCCCCGTGTTCGCACTTCCGGGGCTCGCATCCGGTCGACGCGGCTCGTTCCGCAGCGTCGCCGTCGCCGCCGCCGTGTTCGTCGCATACGCGATCTGGATCCGCGCCGACCTGCCCTCGATCGCCAGGAACCTCCAGACGTGGCACCCGATCTCGTACGGCATCACCCTGATGCCGCGTGCGGCCGCGGACGCGATGGGCTGGTCGTACGCCGTGCTGCTCACGATCGCCGCGACTGCGCTCGGCGCCGTCGCCGTCCTCGCTCTCCGCCTGCGACGCCGCGTGCGGATCACCGGCGCTCAGGATGCCGGGGCGTTCGCCGCGTTCCGCGTCGGCGCGCCCGTGTTCGTCGGCACGTTCTGCCTCGGCAGCAACTTCGACTACCGCCTGCTCGTGCTGCTCCTCGTGGGACCCCAGCTCGTCGCGTGGGTCCGATCCGCGCGGCTGCGGCGTCCTGCAATGCTCGCCGCGACAACCGTCGTGCTCACCGTGTGGAGCGCGACGTGGCGCCTCGCTCTGGCGCCCCTGCCCGGCGGCCACGAACTCGGCCTCGTGCTCGACGAAGTCCTGTGCTGGAGCCTCGTGTGCGGCCTGCTCGTCGCATTCGTACTGGCGCTGCCCGATGCGGTGCTCCCGGTGCGGTTCCGTCTCGCGACGCCGATCGACGAGCCTGCGTGATCACAGATCGCCGACGGACATCGTGACGGCGTTGCTCGTGATCGCGCCGAACGGGTTGATGCCCGGGACGAACGACAGTGTCTGCCCGTGGATCACGGCGCCGAGCCACGTCGGATCGTCGGGGATCGCGAACGGCACCACCACCGTGCCCGTGCCGACGAACGGCAAGAGCACGTCGAGGAGGCAGTAGAGGTAGCAGCCGGGCATGTCGAGGAACGTGAGGTCGATGCCCGGATCGATGCCCGTGAGACTCAGGATGTCGATCGAGAACGGCGACGTCGCCGGAATGAAACTGGTCGTGAGCGCAACGGTGCTCTCGAGCCACGGCGTCGTTGCGTGCAGAGACAGGCCGGCACACGGGATGCCGAAGCTCGTCGACTCCGCGAAGACACCGGTGCCGTAGACGAAGGGCTCGGCGCCGTGTGTGCCGTCGTTGGCGACGAACAGCATCTGGCCGTTCGGCATGACGGCGAAACGCGCGTTTTCGGTCAGACTGCTGTTGCAGGCAGGCGAGCTCGAAGTCGAGCCGGTCCAGATGTCCTGGAACAACTCGGTGTTCACCGCCGTGCCGTCCGTGCGCCACAGTTCGTTGCCGAAGCTCGTCGTCGCGGCGAAGAAGACCCAGCGGCCTCCGACTGCGGTGAGGTAGGCCGGTCCGCTGCCGAACGTGCCGGGGTTGATGTCGGCGACGAGGCTCGTTCCCGCGGCGGAGCCGTCGCTCTTCCACAGTTCGGTGCCATGCAGTCCGTCGCTGCCGAGGAAGAGCAGTTCACTTCCGTGCACCACGAAGTTGCGAGGGCTCAGGGCCGACGACGTGACCGCGACGGTGCCGCCGGCCGTGCCGTCGGAGACCCACATCTCTCCGCCGGTCGCGAAGTAGACGAGATCGTCGAAGGCGATCAGGAACGACGGGTTGCTCGACAGCGGCCCGCCCGGGCCCGGCACGATGTCCTTCACGAGGGACGTGCCCGCCGAGGTCCCGTCGCTGATCCACAGTTCGCGCCCGGTCGCTGTGTCCGTGGCGGCGAACAGGAACGAGCCGGTCGTGCCGAGCTTCGTGAAGCCGCTCGGCACCGACCCGGCCGTGGGCGAACTGTTGATCTCCGCGACCAGGAACGTGCCCACTGCCGTGCCGTCGGTGCGCCACAGTTCGAAGTTGCCGCCGCTCGATGCGGCCGAGAAGTAGCACACACCGTCGACGACCCCGAACCCGGACGGGCCGCTGCCGAACGTTCCGGGCCGGATGTCCAGCACGAGTCCGGTGCCGCTCGCGGTGCCATCCGTCGCCCACAGTTCCACACCGGTCGTCGAGTCGCCCCAGGCCATCACGACACGACTCCCGACGGTCGTGAGACCCGACGGGGCCGTGAACGGCGGCGTCGCGTCGAGTACCGCCACCGCCGAGGTCACACCGGACGTCGAGTCGTACGCGCGCAGCACCGTCCCTGCCACCGGATCGATCGTCGCGAAGATGGCGAGGTCGCCCAACACGGCGATCTCCGCGACCCCCGAACCGGTCGGGCCTGGGTAGAAGTCGGCAACGAGATGGCTCTGTGCGGCGATTCCTTGGGCGAGCGCAAGGGCGAACGGAAGGGCGAGGCGGTTCATGGGGATCCTCTGGCTTGGATGCCCCTGCAGCGACCGCGCCGGCCGCCGATGTGACGAGAATCGCTACCTCCGCTGCAGGATCCTTCGCGCACGCACGAGGCGCCCCAGCGGCTCGGCGGGCAGATCCCGCTGCAGGCGTTCGTCGATGGCGGCGAGCAGAGCCGCGGCGTGGTTCGTCCGCCCGAGGTAACTGGCCGCCAGCTCCAGCGACGTGTAGCGCCCCTCCTCCGCGTTCAGGAGCCGCAGCGCGTCCTGTTCCGCCGCATCCGGATCCGCCAGGCCAGGGTCGGTCTGAAAGCAGGCGCGGCACCGGGCACAGCCTTCGCTGTCCGATCCGGTGCGCAGGTAGATCAGGTTGAGCAGCGACGGCGCATGGTTCGGATCCAACGAGAGCGCCTGCCGGTACGCATCGGCCGCCTCCCGCAGGCGGTGCATCTTGTCGAGCATCGCGCCGTAGCTCGTCCACGAGTCGCACGTCGGAGCGTCGTCGAGGATCGCGCGCAGCAGCGGAATCGCCTCGTCGCGCCGACCCAGGGCGTCCAGCAGCAGCGCCTTGGTGCGCAGGATCGCCGTCCGGGGTTCGCCGCGCACCGTCTGCAGGGCGTGTTCGACCGCAGTCAGCGCCTCTTCGTACTGGCGATCCTTCGAGAGCGCGCGGGCCAGCTCGTGCCAGGTCTCGGAATCGGCGCGCGGCAGCGTCACCGCGATCCGCATGTGCGGCACTGCCGCCGCCGCCTTCTTCACCCGATCGTGCCGCAGCACCTTGGACAGCTCGACGCGGAGCCGCACGCTCGCCGGCAGGGTGCGCACCGCCGAGAGCAGTTCGCGCTCGGCGACGTCCAGTGCGCCCGAGCGGGCTGCCGCGATGCCGAGCCACCCCACCGCGAGGGCCGAGTCGGGACGCCGTGCGACGGCTCGCTCGAGATCCGCAAGCGCGGCCCTGGGCTCGCGGTCGACCGCCGCGCGCCCGGCCAGCATCGCGGCCGCGAACGCTTCGGGCGCCGGGGGCAACTCCCCGCGCAACAGCGCGACGAGGTCCGGATCGGGCGTCGGAGCCACGGCATCGAGCAAGCGCCGGGCCTCGTCCGCGGCACCGTCGAAGTTCGCTTCCGTCGCGGCGATCAGGGCGGTGCGCACCCGCGCTGCATGCGCCTCGCTCCACGTGCCGCGGACGGCGAGCACCCCGACGAGCAGCACCACGGCGGCGGACGCACCGAGCACAGTGCGCCGGCGCCTTCGCCAGAACTCGTCGAACAAGAGCCCGGCGCCGAGTGTGAGGCCGATCGGCCGGCCCCCGTCCGCGACGAAGCGCAGCGCGCAAGCCAGCTCACCCGCCGACGCGTGGCGATGCGCGGGGCGAAAGGCCATCGCACGGCGCACGATCAGGTCCAGCTCGCGCGGGATCTCGCGGACCAGGGAACGCGGCGTCGGCGGGCTCATCCGGCGCGCAGCATCGAGCACGAGGCCGGTGTCGCGACCGTGTCGCGGCGCGGTCGACGTGAGGAGTTCGTAGAGGATCGCGCCGATCGCGAAGACGTCGCTCGCCGCGGTCGCCGGTTCGCCGCGCGCTTGTTCCGGCGCCATGTAGTGCGGCGTGCCGAGCACGTCGCCGGTGTCCGTCAGCGTCGCCGCGGCGTCCGCGGCGGCGAGGCCGAAGTCGACGACCACCGGCGTTCCGTCCGCCCGCAGCAGGATGTTGCCGGGCTTCAGATCGCGGTGCAGGACACCGGCTTCGTGGGCCGCGGCAACGGCCTCGGCGATCGCAGCGCCAAGGCGCGCGATGCGCTGCCACGTCGAACCCGGCCCAGCCAGGCGGTCGGCCACACGATCGCGCCCGATGCGCCGCGCGTCCGCGATCCACTCGCCGAGCGGCTGTCCGTCGATCCGTTCCATCACCAGGAACGGCAGCCCGCCGGCACCACCGTCCTCGCCGAAGTCGACGATCGACACGATCGACGGGTGCTCCAGTTCGCGGAGGATGCGCGCTTCGCGCTGCAGGCGGTGCTGTGCGCGCACCGCCGCGGCGGCGTGCGGCAAGAGCCGTTTCAACGCGAGGCGCCGGCCGTCGGCATCCACCACCGCGAACACCTCGCCGGTGGCCCCGCGACCGAGCCGCCGTTCGACCCGATACCCGGCGATCGCGGTCGGTGCGCCCGCCGCCGGCAGGAGTCGCTCGGCCTCGAGCATCGTGCGCAACGCGGCGAGCAGCGCGTCGGAGTGCGCAGGATTGGCCGCGGCGAATGCCTCCGCGTCGACCGGCACGCCCGCTTCCCGGGCGGCCCAGAACTCCGCGAGCAAGGCCTCGAGCGGGTCGTTCACGGATCCCTGCGGAGCTCCATCGTGAGCCGAGCCATGGCACGCGAGAACAGCTGGCGCACGGCCGCGTCGCTGCGATGCAGGCGCGTGGCCACCTCCTGGCTCGAAAGGCCGTCGAAGCGCCGCAGGCGGATCACCTCGCGCAGTTCGGCCGGCATCACGCGCAGTGCGCGTTCGATCCGTTCGTAGCGCGGATCGTCGTAGGTCGGAGGCGAAGGCGTGGCGAGCGCGTCTTCGACGCTCGGCGTGAGCGGTGCGACTCCTGGCCGCCGCCGCAGCGCGCGGGCTCGATCGATCAAGCGATGGCGCACGATGCGGCGCAGGAGCCGCGTGAATCCATCGGCCTGCGGTTCGCGCCGCTGCAGGGCCGCGAACGCCTCCATCGCGACACTCTGCAGCACGTCCTCGCTCTGCATCGCCGCACGAAGTCGCGGCCCCATTCCCGCACGAACCGCGAGCAGCAGCTCGTCGCGGTGGCGGCGGAAGAGCAGGTCGAACGCGGAGGCCTCGCCGCCACGGGCGCGCCTCAGCAGTTCGATGCTGGACGCTTCGTCGGGAGGAGCCGGCAGGTCCATCGCGGCATCGTATCCGGCGCGAGCGCGCGCCCGGCGCCACGACCGGCCACGGACCACCGCGACGCGGAGCATCACTTCGGAGGGCGTTCGGCGCCCTTCTCCGACTCGAGAATGCGGTCCGCGATCCATCGGGACGGACTGAGCCATTCCTCGACGGTCCCCTTGTCACCGTAGCCCTGGCACCAGCCCATGATGTCCGCCGGCTTGTCCTTCGGCGCGGTGCTGCCGACGAGCAACGACAGGATCATCTTCGCGCCGTCCGTGCGGCTCTTCACGAGAACGCTGTCGTCGCCCTGACGCACGATCTCGATCTCGCCGCGCAGGACCTTGTCCGGGCCGATCACGATGCCGGTGGTCTTCGCTTCGGCCTCCAGCTGTCGGCGCCATGCAGGGGACACCTGCACGTACGGTCCCTTGTGCAGACCGAAGTGGAGGTGCGCGGGGTAGAGGCCGTTCTCTTCACTCGTGTCGCGACCGATCGCGCCGATCACGTCTCCCTTCCGGACCGTGTCACCGACCTTCACCTTCCGGTCGGCGCCGAGATGCACGTGGACCGAACAGAAGTGCGTGAGACCGTCGACGACCGGATTCAGCTCGTGCTCGATCACGATCACGTTGCCGAGGTTCCAGTGCATCCGGCCGGCTTCGTCCTTCCAGCTCGGGCTGAAGTCCGAGTAGCGCACGACGCCGTCGGCAACGCTCCGGACCGCGGTGCCCGCCGGCAACCAGACGTCTTCGGCGAGGTGGTACGAACCCACGAACGGCGAGTCCTTCCGCGTGATGAGCGTGCCGAAGTTGCCCTGCCCGCGCAGGCCGATCCGGTAGTTGCCAGTGGGCCAGTCGAACCCCGCCGATCGCGGCGAGGCCGGCGCCGGCGCGGCGGGATCCTGCGCCAGGCCCGGGCACGCAATGCCCAGCAGGACCAGGACGTCGTGGCCTCGGCGCCCGCGACGGCAGGAGATGTCCCTGCTCCCGAACGACTCGTGCACTTCGACCATCGCGGCATCGTAGCGATGCCGGCCACCGCGCCCACCGGCGCGGGCAAACGACCAAACCCTTGCCCGCGCCCCCGCCGGTGTCGCAATGCATCGATCGGGAAAACCCCGGCCGAGCACGACGATCGAGCACCGCGGTCGCGCGGCTTTGGCTATCGTGCCCGTGCCGTCGCCCGTCGCCGCTCGATGGCCTCCTCGCGGCTCCTTCACGGAAAAGCCCATGCGCCACGCTCACGCCGTCGGTTCCCTCTTCGCGCTGCTGACTCCCCTTCTCGCGCAGTCGCCCTCGGTGCGCCTCGATGCACCCGTGGTCGTCGTCGACCAGTGGTCCCGCATCGACGAACTCGCCGACCTCGACCTCGACGGCGATCTCGACGGAGTCGGCTTCTACGACTTCACGTTCCTCCAACAGTCCGGCCAGCCGAGCGTCCTGCAGTGGAAGCTGCACCGCAACGACGGCACGGGACGCTTCGACTCGTCGGTGCTCTACCAATGGCCGCAGAGTTCCGGCGGGGCCTTCACGCACTACCTGACGCCGGTCGGCGACCTCGATGGCGACGGTCATGCCGACGTGCTCATGGTGGGCACCACGATGCTGGCGCTGGAGAGCCGGCCGGGACAGCCGGTGCTGCGCACGCTGACGCCGCTCCCGCTCTCCTTGTCGATCTCGTCCAACAACGACGCCAGGCTGGTGGACATCACCGGTGACGGCCGCGCCGAACTCGTGGTGATCGACACGTTCTACGGGCTGCGCATCTTCAACCTCGGCACGTCGACCTACTCGCAACGCGCCGTGGCGTCCCCGGCCCCGAGTTCGACCGAGATGGCGCTCATCGAGGCGAACGGCGACGCCAGCATGGATGTCGCCGTGCTCCACGGCGGCACGCTGCGCATCTACCCGACGAACCAGACGGGCACGTTCACCTACTTCGCGTCGTTCGCGTTGCCGGCGGGCATCTCGACCTTCGGACCGGGCCAGGGCAACCTGGTCGCCGGCGACGTCGACGGCGACGGGGACCAGGACATGGTCGTGTTCTCGATGTCGGGCACGTACTGCTGGCTCGAACGCACGGGCCCGAGCCAGTTCACGATGCACGCCGCCGCGGTCGGCGGCCCCGCGACGAACCTGCACGACGTCGACGGCGATGGCGACCTCGACGGCACGTGCTGCGGCGGCGGCGGCCCGACTCCCGCGACGCCGAACAACCTCGTCGGCGCGTTCGAGATCGCGCAGAACCTCGGCGGCGGCGTGTTCGCCCCCGCGTGGCGCATGCCCAGCATCGGCGCGTGGCACCTCGCAGGCTTCGCCGACATGAACGGCGACGGGTACGCCGACCTCGTCGGCGGCCGCAACGTGTACTTCGGCCCGGTGCGCCACGATCCGCTGGCCACCACGCTGCCGTCGGCGTCCACCGTGAAGGTCGTCGACTGCGATCACGACGGCGATCCGGATCTGGTCTCCGGCACCGGTGCCATGTGGAGCAACTACGGACAAGGCGTCTTCACCAGCACGTCGCTGCCGTTGCCGCCGGCTCCCCCTGGAACGACGTGGCAACTGTTGCCCGGAACGATCGACTTCGACCGGGACGGCGACGACGACTGCCTGGCGACGACGCTGGTCGCCGGCTCGCCGATCGAGACGCGCCGCCTCGACAACACGGGCGGTGGCTTCCTCGTCGATCGGGGCCCGATCACGCCGCCGGGCACCGCGTTGTCGAGCAGCAAGCCCCTCGCCGGCGGCGACCTCGACGGTGACGGCGACCTCGACGTGCTCACGACCGACGCGTCGGGCATCGTCCGTGTGTGGTGGCAGCACGGTGGCGCGCTGGCGCTGGGCCCGTCGTTCCCCGCCTCCCGGATCGCGGGCGTCGCCGATTTCACGGGCGACGGTCGCGACGACGTGCTGCTCGCGTCGTACCCGTTCCTGCCGGCGACGGCCTGGGCGGACCTACAGATGCTGACGTTCCCGTCGGGGCAAGGGGCGGTGCTGTCGTCGGTCGGCACCGGGTATGCGCTGGACGCGCCGGGCATCACCGACCACGACGGCGACGGCGATCTCGACCTGATCGCGCTCAACTACAACGGCACCTTCGGCCTCTACGTCTGGCAGAACAACGGCGTCGGCACGTTCACCATGCAGCCCAACGCGTTCGCGACCGCGTCCGTGCGGGAAGGCGGTCGTGTGTCGGTGGCGGACATGGACGGCGACGGTCTCGAGGACTACGTCGTCGGGCCGGCGGGCTATCCGCACGTGGTCAACACGAGCCAGACCGGGTTCTGGGTCGTGCGCCGGCTGCCGGGCGGCCAGTTCGAGTCGGCGCTGTTCTCTCCCGAAGTCGGCGCGCCTGCCGACGTCGACGGCGACGGCGACCTCGACCTGCTCGGCGCCGCGGTCGTCAAGAACCGCCGCTTCGACGGTCCGTCCGCGGGGAACCGCAGCCAGTTCGGCGATGCCTGCCCGGGAACCGGCGGCGCCCGGCCCGTGCTCGGAACCGTCGGCCCGTTCCGCGCGAACGTCGGCATCGAGACGCGGCTGACCGGCGGTCTCGGCGGCAGCGCCGCGCTCGTCATCGCCGCCCTCGCACCCGCGATCCCGCCGATCGTGCTGGCGCCCGACTTCGTGCTCTACCTCGACCCGTCGTTCTTCGTGCTGACGTCGTTCCTGCTCGGCGGCACGCCGTCGGCCGCCGGCGAAGGCTCCGGCTCCTTCACGATGTGGTTCGACCCCGGCTTCGCCGGGTTCTCGTACTACCTGCAGGCTGCCGTCTTCGACCCGGGCGTCCCGACGAACCTGTCGTTGTCGAACGCGGTCTACGTGCGCATCGGCTCGTAGCGGGT
>JAEUHQ010000167.1 GCA_016794565.1 Planctomycetota bacterium
CGATCCGCTTCCTCGACGTGTGGAAGTGGACCGGCGTCGATTGGAGTCTGCTCGCCAACTACGACGTGATCACCAACACCGGCACGCAGGGTTTCCCGGCGTCGTCGATCGGCCAGCAGGCCGTGTACGACCCGCTGCGGAAGCGCATCGTGATGCAGGGCGGCAACGGGCACAGCACCGCGACGACCAACGTCACGTATCTCTACGGCACGCTGTACGGCGGTTCGCCGACGAACTGGACGAGCGAGTTCGACTGCCTGACCGACTCGTGGACGCTCTACAGCCGCGGGACGACCGCCGTCGGGACGGCATTCGGCAACAGCGACGGCGTGATCGGGCGCATCAGCCGCTCCTTCAACGGCTTCGTCCCGGCGACCGGCAAGGTCTACAAGATCTGCGGGCAGAACGCGGCGGCGACGGGCTCGCGTCCGACCCTCAACGTCTACGAGTACCAGGCGACGCCGATCGCGAAAGCCGACGCGTACGGGACTGGCTGCACGGGCCCTGGCGGCACGCTGTCGCTGACCAGCGGGCTGCCGTGGACGACGCGGCAGTTCGTGATGCAGGCGAACAACCTGGGCCCGCTGTCGTTCGGCCTCGCGATCGTGAGCTTCGGGCAGGTGCTGCCTGGCGTGTTCCCGCTGACGAACCTGACCGGCATCCTGCCGGGCCCCGGCCTCGGCTGCGATCTGCTGATCGGCTCGCTCGACATCACGGGATTCACCGCACCGTTCCCCGGCGCGTCGCAGTCGTTCTCGCTGACGTTCCCGGACATCTCCGTCGATCCGACGCTGCCCGGCGTGGACTTCTACGTGCAGATCCTCGATCTCGACTTCAGCGCGGGCTGGATCGGCACCTACGCGACGAACGGCCTCGCCTGCGAGATCGGCGCGATCTGAGTCACGACAGGAGCGCGCGCGCCGTGGCTTCGTACACGTCGACGGTGTCCGCGACCTCGCGTGCGTAGCCGCCGCCCATGGTCGCTGCGAACGGCACGCCGTGCGCGCGCACTGCCGCCACGACGAGACGGTCGCGCTCCGCGAGTCCCGCCTTGCTCACCTTCAGTCGGCCGAAGCGATCACCCGCGAACGGATCGGCGCCGCTGATCCAGCAGACGAACTGCGGCCGGCTTCGCTCGAACGCCTCCGCGAGGCCGTCGCGCAGGCGCTGCAGATACTCGTCGTCGCCGGCGCCCGACGGCAGCACCACGTCGAGGTCGCTCGTCGCCTTCTCCGCGGGGAACGGCTGCTCGCCGTGGATCGAGAACGTGAACACGCGATCGTCGCCCGCGAAGATCGCCGCACTGCCGTCGCCCTGGTGTACGTCGGTGTCGACGATCAGGACGCGCTCGATGCCGGCCTCGTGCTGCACCACGCGCGCGGCGATCGCGCAGTCGTTGAAGACGCAGTACCCGGCGCCGCGATCGCGCCGCGCGTGATGCGTGCCGCCGGCCAGTTGCAGCGACGCGCCGTCGCGGAGGGCCGCGCGCGCCGCGGCGAGCGTGCCGCCGCAGCTCCGAAGCGTGCGCTCGACGAGTTCGGAACTCCACGGGAACCCGATGCGCGCCATGTGTCCGGCATCGAGCCGGCCCGCGACGAACGCGTCGACATGCTCGGCATCGTGCACGAGGAGCAGTTCGTCGCGGGTCGCGCGGGGCGCGAGCACGAGCTCCACACCGGTTGCCGCGGGCCAGCGTTCGATCCGTTCGCGCACGAGACGGTACTTGTCGGCTGGGAAGACGTGTCCCTTCGGCAGTGGGAACTCGAACGGGTCGGAGTAGAAGACCCGCATCGGGTCACTCGACCCGCAGCGGCGGCACACCCTTCCGTTCACGCAACCGGTTCATGAACGCGAGGATCGCGGGCCGCCGCACGATGCGCAGTTCGATCCTTCGTTTGCCGGGGAAGTCCGTCAGCAGCATTCCGATCAGCATGGTCAGCAGCCCTTGTCCCGGGAGCACGAGCATCGCGATCCCGGCGAGAACGAAGATCGCGCCGACCATGTTCTTCAGGAAGCGAAGCAGCCAGCCGAACGATCGCCGGCGATCCGCGACGTCCTTGGGCTCCGTGACGAAGTAGTCGGCGGGCAGACGCACGACGAACACCGGCAACAGCACCGCGGCGAGGACCAGCGAGCCGAGCGACAGCGCGCTCATCCACACCACGAGCGCTTCGTGCGCACCGAGCCACGCGACAATTCCCCCTTCGCCGCTGCCCACCCACGCCGATCGCACCGAGGTCGCTTCCACGTCGAAGAAAGGCTACCTCCGTGATCGGCGCGCCGGAACGACGGGAACCTCCACTCGCACTGGCTCGAATGCCGATGGGCCGCTACGCCTATGGCCCTCCAACCCATGGTCGAAGCCAAATCCCCCGCTGCCCAACTCGAAGCGAAGATCCGCGAGCGCACGGCCACCGTCGGCGTCGTCGGACTCGGCTACGTCGGTCTCCCGCTGCTGCGCGCGTTCTTCCAGGCCGGCTTCCCGGTCGTCGGCTACGACGTCGACACGCAGAAGATCGACATGCTGAAGCGCGGTGAGTCGTACCTGAAGCACCTCGGGGAGGACTTCGTCGGCGAGCTGTCGAAATCGCCGAAGTTCCTGCCGACGGCGAACCCTGCCGACCTCGCCAAAGCGGACGCGATCATCCTGTGCGTGCCGACGCCGCTCGGCAAACACGGCGAACCGGACATGAGCTACATCGAGAAGTCGACCGAGATGGTCGCGAAGGTCCTGCGGAAGGGCCAGCTCGTGTCGCTCGAGTCCACGACCTACCCCGGCACCACGCGCGGGGACTGCATGCCGATCCTGGCGAAGACGGGCCTCGTCGCCGGCAAGGACTACTTCCTGGCGTTCAGCCCCGAACGCGAGGACCCGGGTCGCAAGGACCACAGCACGCAGACCATCCCGAAACTCGTCGGCGGCACCGACGAGACGAGCGGCAAGCTCGCGACGATGCTGTACGCGGCGGCGATCAAGAAGGTGATCCCGGTCGACAACGCCGAGGTCGCCGAAGCCGCGAAACTGCTCGAGAACATCTACCGCTGCGTCAACATCGCGCTCGTCAACGAGCTGAAGCCCGTACTGGGCGCGATGGGCATCGACATCTGGAAGGTGATCGACGCCGCCGCAACGAAGCCGTTCGGCTTCCAGGCCTTCTATCCGGGTCCCGGACTCGGCGGTCACTGCATCCCGATCGATCCGTTCTACCTGACGTGGAAGGCGCGCGAGTTCGGCCACCACACGCGCTTCATCGAGCTGGCGGGCGAGATCAACAACTCGATGCCGCACTACGTGATCCACAAGACCATCGAAGGCCTCAACGAGGTCGGCAAGCCGTTGCGCGGCAGCAAGGTGCTCGTGATCGGACTCGCGTACAAGCCGGACGTCGACGACGTCCGCGAGACCCCGGCCGCCGAGATCATCAAGCTGCTGTTCGAGCACGGCGCCGACGTGAGCTACCACGATCCGCACGTGCCGCTCTTCGCCGGTATGCGCAAGTACATGGAGTACCGGATGCACTCCGTGCCGCTCACACGCGACAACCTGAAGGGCGCCGACTGCGTGCTGATCGTCACGAACCACGCCGCGGTCGACTGGAAGGCCATCGCCGACCACTCGAACCTCGTCGTCGACTCGCGCAACGCGCTCAGCAAGCTGCTGCCGATCGCCGGCAAGTACGTGCAGGCCTGAGCCACTGGCGCGCGAACGGCGCGCCTCGGCAGCTCGGGGTGCGGCCCTCACTGCCGCGCGAGGAACGCCGCGAGGGCACGCCGCAGCGTGTTGCCGGCGACGTTCCAGAGGTCGACGTGCCCCGCGCCAGGGATCTCGACGAGCTCCTTCGCCGCCGACCCGCTGCGCGAGAAGAGATCCGCCGCAGCCCGGTCGCCGACCTCGCGGTCGGCCGTGCCGCACACGAAGAGCGTCGGGCATACGAGGCGCCCGATGGCGTCGACCGGCCACAGATCCGCAGCGCGAGCGCCCGTCGCGAGTCCTGCGAACCACGCCATCGGCAGCGTGCACCACTCGGCGAACGGCAGCCACGGCAGTCGCCCCGCGATCGCGCCGTCGATGTCGCGGTAGCACGCTTCGAGCACGGCGAAGTCCCACGCCGGAGGCGGGCTGCCGCGGACCGCGCCGTACACGACCGCCGCGGCCCCGAGCGACACGCCGTGCGCGCCGACCTTCGCGAACCCGTTCGTGCGGGCGAACGCGCACCACGCCGCGAGGTCGAGTGACTCGTTCCATCCCATCGACACCGCCGCGGGATCGCTCGCGCCCGTGCCACGCAGGTCGACGAGCAGCACCGACCACCCGCTGGAGAGGTACCACTCGGCGCGCGGCAGCATCGCGAGGCGATTGCCGCGAATCCCCGCCGCCAGCACGACACAGCGTTTCGCCGCGCCCGCTGCGCGAACGAGCCAACCGCGACCGGTCACGCCGTCGGCGGCGAGCACGGACACCGCTTCGACCGGGCAACCCGCGATCGTCGCGCGCGCGTCGACGCGCACGTTCCACGGACGCGTGACCACGAGCGCCGCGACGAGTCCGGCGAGCAGCCACGACACGAGCGCGCCCGCCGCGATCGCGGCCCATCGCTTCCACCGCACGGGACCGCGTGGGCGCGACACGGCTTCGGTCATCACGGCACGGTAGCCGCCGTCGCCGCGAACGCTCCCGTTCCCCGCGCGTAGCAACCGCGCGTCATCCGTGCCGACCCGCGCACACGTCGCGCACGCGGCACCGTCCTTGCTCTCGCGCCCGTGCACGTCGTCGCCCGCGTGCAGAGCAAGGAACAGAATGCCGAACGTTCTCCTCCGGGCGACCCTGTGCGCAGGGATCCTCGCGTTCACCACCCACACCGCCTTTGCGCACGGCGGCCAGTACCGCGGCCCCGGCGACGTCGTCCCGCCCGGACCCACTGGACCCGGCGGCAGCACGCCCGGCCCGTCGGAGCCCGGACCGACGACTCCCGGGCCCGGCGACCCCACCGCGCCGACTCCGACCGGCGGACGGCCCGGATCGACCGGCGGCTCCGGGCCCGGTCCGGGCAACCCGGGCGGTGGCGCCGGCCACACCCCGGGCCGCGGCGAGATCACCGAGGACCTCACGGAGTGGACGTTCTGGTGGGAGTTCAACAAGGACCGCTACCTCGGGCTGAAGGCCGCGGTGCACGATCCCGGGGCGATCACGAGCGAAGACGAGATCTTCCTCGGGATGCGCCGCCGCGCCGACACGCTGAAGCCGACGTCGGGCGAGATCCTGAACGACGTGCTTCCCGCGCTGAGGCGCGCGATCGACGCGACGAACCAGAACGACATCGTGTCGTCCTGCATGGTCGCGATGGCGAAGGCGGGAGCGAACCACCCGGGCTTCGATCTCGTCGACGTGTTCGCGCCGCGGCTGCAACGCCCGCAGCAGGAAGTGCGCGAAACGGCGGCGCTGGCGATCGGGATCGCCGGCATCGCGGGAGAGAAGGAACTCGACCTGCTGCGCGGTCTCGTGCTCGACGATGCAACCGGGCGCGCCGCGTACGGCAAGGCCGTCGATGCCCGCACCCGATCGTTCGCGGCGTACGGTCTCGGCCTGCTCGCACGACGCAGCACGAACGTCGGCACGAAGGAGATCGTGTTCGAAGCGCTGCAGCGAGCGCTCGGGGACACGTCGATCGGCAGCCGCAACGTGAAGGTCGCGGCCATCCAGGCCATCGGTGTCCTGGAGATCGGTTCGTCGACTCCCGCCGACCAGCGACTCCTCGAACGCGCCGTCGACTGCCTCGCGCAGTGCTACGGCCGCGACGCCGGTCCGGGCGAGCAGCTCGTGCAATCACACTGCCCGACCGCGATCGCCAGGCTCCTCGGCCGCGACCACGCGACGAGCCGCGAGTTCGAAACTTCGTTCGCGAACGATCTGCGCGGCAAGGGGCGCTTCGCCCGCACTTCGCACGACATCGCCCGTTCGTGCGCACTGGCCATCGGCCAGCTCGCGCGGCCCGACGACGAGGCGATGCGGGCGGTGCTGCTCGACGCCTACCGCGGGCACAAGGACGCACAGACGCGCTGGTTCGCCGCGCTCGCGCTCGCGCAGATCGGTGGCAAGGCGAGCCGCGACGCGCTGCTGCAGGCGTTCGCCGAAGGCTCGAAGAACCAGCAGAAGCCGTGGCTGGCCCTCGCGCTCGGGATCCTGGAGTTCGATCGCCGGGCCCGCGACACGCAAGCGGAGCCCGACCGGCTGCTCGGCGAGCGACTGCAGGAAGCGTTCACCGAAGCGAAGGACCCGTCGCTCGTGGGCGCGCTCGCGATCGCGCTCGGCCTGTCGCGCACGACGGACGCGGCGCCGGCGATGCGGGAGCGCCTGCTCGGCAACGCGGCGAAGGAGGCGATGGCCGGCTACCTGTGCATCGGCCTCGCCCTGATGCGGGACCGCGATGCCGGCGAGGACCTGTTCGGTGTGCTGCGCGCGTCCGAACGTCGCCCCACCCTCTTGGCGCAGGCAGCCGTGGCGCTCGGCAAGCTCGGCGACAAGCGGGCGGCCGAGGAGCTGCAGAGTCGCCTCGCCGGCGCATCGGGCATCTCGAGCCTCGCGACGATGGCCGCGTTCGCCAGCGCGATCGGGTCGATCGGCGACCGGCGGTCGATCCTGGTCCTGAAGACGATGCTGGGCAACGCGGACCTGCGCGACCTGCCGCGCGCGTTCGCGGCGGTCGCCCTCGGCGGCATCGCCGACAAGGACCCGCTGCCATGGAACAGCTGCTTTGGCGCGGACACGAACTACCGCGCCGCGGTCGAGACGCTCACCAACGGCTCGACGGGGATCCTGGACATCCTGTGAAGCATGGGGGCGCGGGCTGCGCTTCTGCCGCCCTTTTCCCCGGGAGCCCCGCCCCCGGGGGCACAGCTACGATCCCCGCCATGCGCATCCTCACCAGCATGCTCGTCACGACCTTCGCCCTCGCCGCCCAGGAGCCGGAACGCAGACCCCACTTCGAAGTGCGCCTCGCGTTCGGCGGCGGGCAGTGGGAACACCGCACCGACGGCTCGGGACTCGACGACCGGACGGACGCGGGGTTCCTGCGCCTCGACCTCGAAGCGACCACGAAGAGCGGATTCGGCGGTGGCCTGCGGTTCGAAGGCATCGAGTCCGACGACGACCTGTTCGCCGACACGGGGTTCGCCGCGAGCGAGGCGCAGATGTCCGACATCTTCCTGCACTTCACCTACCGGGCGACCGCGGAGCGCTTCGAGATGCCGGTCCGCATCGGCATCCTGCTCGAAGGCTACCGGTTGCGCGAGAACGTGACGGACAACGATGCGACCTACGGATCGATCGGGCCCTACCTCGAGATCGCGCCGGAGTTCGCGCTGATCGCGCGCCGCCGACTCGGGTGGTCGCTCTACGGCGAAGTCGGCGTCGGCGCGGCGGCGACGGGGATCGACATCGACGGCGACTCGAACGACTACGTGTCGTCGACGATCATGTGGGGTGCCGAGGTCGGAACGCGCTTTCGCGCCGGCCCGGCCGAGATCGGCGTGGCGTTCGTCGGCCGCTGGCGGTCGATGGACGAGAGCGACGAAGAGAACGGCTTCGTCGTGCTCGGCCACGACGCGAGCTTCCGCGGCCTCGTGGTGTCGGGCGGCGTCGTGTTCTGACGGTCCCAGCCGCTCACTTCGCGAAGCGGTACCTGACGATCGCCCAGAGCGCCGCGACGGCGTCGCGCCAGCCGATCTTCTTCCCTTCGCTGAACTTCCTGCCGCGGTAGCGGATCGGCGTCTCGAAGATGCGCACCGGGAGCTTCGCGATCTTCGCCGTGAACTCCGGCTCGACGGTGAAACGGCGACTCTCGATCACGAGGTTCGTGAGCACCGAGCGACGGAAGCACTTGTAGCACGTCTCCATGTCCGTCAGGTTGAGACCCGTGAACAGGTTGCTGACGTACGTGAGGAACCGGTTGCCGAGATAGTGCACGAACGCATCGCGCGGTCGCCACGGATCGAGTTCGTCGACGAGATAGCGCGAGCCGTAGACGACGTCGGCGTCGCCGCGCAGGATCGGGTCCATCAGTCGCGTGTAGTCCGCCGGGTCGTACTCGAGGTCGGCGTCCTGCACGATGACGAGCTCGCCGCGGGCGTGCTCGAAACCCGTGCGCAGTGCCGCACCCTTGCCGAGGTTCTGCGGGTGCACGAACACGCGCACGTCGGGCAGTGCCGCGAGTTCTGCGACGATCTCGCGGCTGCCGTCCGAGCTGCCGTCGTCGACCAGGATGATCTCCTTCGCGATCGGCACCGCGCGCACCGCGGCGACGATCTCGCGCAGCGTCGCCCGTTCGTTGTAGACGGGCACGACGACGCTGAGGCGCGGCGGCGACGGCTCTGGATCGGGACTCACGCGGCCGGCGCAGTATCGCGACCAGCGCGGCGCGCACAAAGGACCACCCGGCGACGATCAGGCGCGGGGCAGGTCGTCGAACCCCGGATCGCCGCGGCGCGGCGGCCGCGCGGCATCACCTCCGGTCGTGAACGGAGCGACCAGCGCCGCGGCGAGGCGTTCGTCGTGGCACAACGCCTCGACGTCCGCCGAAGCCGTGTGCCACTGCTCGAGAGCACCGACGACACCGGAAGCCAGGACGAACGCGGAGGACGCCGGATCCTCTACGGTCAGCGTCCCGTCGCGCAGGCCGAGCACGAAGAGTTCGCGGATGCTCGCTCGAAGCCAACGATGCTCCTGCCGATGGTCCTCCCGCAGCCGCGACGTGAACCGCCCGCGCAGTTCCGTCGCCAGCACACGAAGCAGGTGCGTCGCTGCGGGCTCGCGGAAGTGGAACGCGAGGTAGCCCGCGACGAACGTGCGCAGCGCTCGGGCCGCGCCTCCGCTTCCCGCCGGCGCAGGCAGCACCCGACGACGGCGATCGCGCCAGTGGTCGAGCACCGCGAAGAACAGCTCCTCCTTGCCGGCGAAGTGGAAGTAGACGCCGCCCTTCGTCACGGACGCCCGTGCAGCGATCGCGTCCAGCGTGGCGCCCGCGTAACCCGACTCCGCGAACTCGACCGTCGCCGCCGCGATGAGCCGGTCACGCAGGTCTGGATCCGCGGGGCGCCCCATGCCGTGGATGCACCGGCACTGCGCGCGCCATCAGCGCGGCCGGTAGAACTCCTCGCGCCGTTGCTTGGGCAGGTAGAAGTCGACGAGGAACGGGTTCCACGCCTGCTCCTCCTGCGCGAAGCGATCCATCTCCGAGTAGAGAGCCGTGCGATCCACGTATTCGTCCTGCAGGTCGACCGGCCGCACACGCAGACCGGTGCGATCCTCGAAGGCGATCAGCGGGATGATCTTCCCGTCTTCGCCGTCGTCGAGGCGCAGCACGATCGAGCGGGCGCGGCGCAACACGTAGACACGGTTCTCCTCGTTGCGCTTGTAGAGCGTGGCGAGGTGGATCGTGAACACCTCCGACCGCGTCGTCAGCGCGCGCTTGAAGTCCTCCTTCGCGCCGGCGTCCTGCAGATTGGCGAACTCCTCGACCTGGTCGAGGTCGTCGAGTGTCTCGAAGAACTTGAGCTTGTGCTCGTCCGCGAGTTTCAGGTCACCGAACTCGGAGGGATCGGTCACGGCCGCCTTCTCGGCTTCCTTCTCCGCCTCCTCCTCGTCGACCTCGTTGCGGTACTTCACGATCGCGTCGATCACTCGGTCGGGGATCGCCTCGGGCGAAGCGACCGCCCGAAGGACAGCCCGCGACGCGGTGTTGACGTTGATGCGGATGCCGATGC
The DNA here is from genome assembly GCA_016794565.1 of Planctomycetota bacterium. Taxonomy (GTDB): domain Bacteria; phylum Planctomycetota; class UBA1135; order UBA1135; family UBA2386; genus JAEUHQ01. The sequence continues at coordinate 9,760 of JAEUHQ010000167.1, forward strand.
CGTCTGGCTGCGGCGGCGCATCGGCGTCACCGCCCGGCTGCTGCCCCGTGCCACCCGGCGGGGTGGAACCGCCGGGCTGGGCCGGACTCTGCCCCGCCGCGCCGGCACCCGCGGCCGGCTTCTCGCCGCGCGACTCCGCAGCGGCGCGCTGGCGCGCGACCTTCTCGGGATCACCCGGATCGACGCGCAACGACGTCCAGATCGTGAGCACGGCCTCGAGCCCGAGATAGACCTTGCCGTCGATGACCTTGTCGAAGAACAGGTCCTCGGTGACCGAGGGCAGCATCAGCAGCTCGTCGAGGTGCATCAACGCGGTCACCTCGCGACGCTTCGGATCGTCGGACTTGAGCACCGGCCGCGGCAGCTGGTCGCTGCCGCCGCGCGCGACCCAATCCTTCAGTTCCTGCACGATGCGCTCCGCATCGCTCGTCGTGACGTCGTAGTCCGAGTCCTCGCGCAGCGTGTCGATGAGCCGCACGAGCCGCTTGCGCGAGGTCTCGGCGAACTTCTCGTCGGGGCTCCAGAGGGCGAGCAGGTTGAACTTGCGGTTCTCGTCCTCGACCCAGACGTACGTCGTGAGGTCGTCGTCGGCGTGCGCCACCGGCTGGAACCACGCGTCCCGGCTGCTGTCACACTTCGTGCTCGGGTCCTCTTCTTCCTCTTCGCCCGCAGCACCGCCGCCGCCCGCGCCGCCCCCGCCGTTCGCCAATGCGTTCGCGAGCCCGCCGGCACCGCCCCCGCCACCTTCGTCGGCCGCCGCCTGACCCGCCATGTCGGCGAGAAGCTGCTCCTCGGCGTCGGCGAGCTGGTAGAGCATCTGGTTGCGCATGCGCGCGAGGAGTGCGTCGTTCTCCCCCGTCGCTCGCACCATGCGCCCCGACACCACCAGCTCGGCGACGAGCACGTAGAGCAGGATCGCGAAGATCAGCGCGAGCACGAGGGCCACACCGGACTCGCCGTCACGCCCGGCTGGGCGGCGAACGAAGGGGGCGGGTGCGTCGGCGATCGACATGGCGCGGTTCGACGCGGGATGCTACTCGCTCCTTCCTCCCGTGTCGGCCTTCTGGACGCAGTCGCGGCGGAGAACGGACGCGACGGACTCAGAACGTGACGTTGGCCGTTTCGCCTGCCGTGACATCGACCGTTCGCGACTGCCGCGAGCCGCCGGCTGGAACGATCAGGTCGATGCGCCAGCGGCCGGGCCGGAGGCCGGACAAGGTGCCCGAGCCGCTGCCGAGCATCTGCACGACCGGGGGCGCGCCGCGCACGACCTCGCCGGCAGCATCGAGGAGGCGGGCCTGCGCCGACGCGAACGCCTTCGGCTCGGCCATCGTGACCCGGACCTTGCCCGCCGCAAGAAGGTGCACGTCGACTCCGTCGCGCTCGGCGTTCGTCGCCAGCTCGAGCGGCTCCGACTGGGCTCCGGCGAGAGACTTCGCCGTTGCCCGCACGACGATCTGTGTGCCCGGCTGCACGCCACGAAGCTCGTAGCGCCCCTGTTCGTCCGTCTTCACCGAGCGCGCGGCGCCGGCGAGCCCCGCGGGATCGAAACCCGGGGCGATCTGGTCCATCGCGTCCTCCAGCGGATCCTTGCCGGCCACGCGCGGCGCCACGGCGGCAACCGACACCGAGGCCCCTGCCACCGGCGCACCCGCCGGATCGAACACGACACCGCGGACGACCGCGGACGTGAGCAGCAGGTCGAACACGTTCTCGCCAGGCTGCAGCGTCACCGCGACGACCGTCGGCATCGCGCGCCCCTTGCCCGTCACTCGAACGCGGTGCGCACCTGCCTTCAGGTTCTTCAGCTCGAACGATCCGTCGTCGGCGCTGCGGCCGGCGCGGCCGCCGTCCCCGCCCCCCATCTCGGCCATCATGCTCGCGAGGCCCTCGGCCGGCTGCGTGTCGTCGCCGGCCCCGACGAGGAACGTGAGGCGCGCACCTGCCAGCGGCTTGCCGTTCTCGCGGACGAAACCGCGCAGCGTCGCCGCGGGGTCCTTCGTCAGACGAAGCTCGGTGCGCACTCCGTCGACGACCGTCACCTTCTGCCAACCGGGCTCCGTCGGCGCCACTCGCTCGCCACGCATCTCGGCGGCGACCTCGGCGAAGTCCGGGCCGGCGCTTCGCTCCGTGAGCCGGAAGGCGTGCTCGCCCGGCGCCAGGTGGGTGAACACGACGCGACCTTCGCGATCGGCGTTGCGCGACACTCGATCCCCCGCCGGTGGTGCGTGCTGGACACGCGCTGCCGCGGCCGGTGCGCCGGCCGTGTCCACGACGACGACCTCGACGACACCGCCGCGCAGCAGGTCCGCCGTCATCGCGACCGTTCCCGCAGCCGGCGCTGCGATCGCTTCGCTCGCGAACGGCGCAAAGTCCTGACTCGTCACCTCGACGACGACCTGCACGCCGGATGGCACGTTCAACGTGCACGCGCCGTTCTCGTCGGTGCGCGCACTGCGCGGTCCGCCTTCCGACTGGACGCGATTCGCGATGCGCTCGAACGGGTTGCCGTCGCGCGGAGCATCCTGCTGCGCCGGACGCGCGCGGACCTGCGCCCCACCCACCGGCGTGCCGGTGTCCTTCGCGCGGACGACGACATCGAGGGCGGGCGCGGCCTCGAGGCGGACGATGCCGAGGTCGAGTGATCCGGCGAGCGGGAGCACGATGTCGCCGCGCTCGTACGCTCGGAACCGCACCGCTTCGACCGTGAGCGACAAGGTCTGTCCCTTCTTCGGCCGCAGGTTCGACAGCGTCACCCGACCGTCGGGGTACGAGCGCACGCCGCCGGATCGCGGCACCATCGACATCAGGTCCGACATGCCGCCGCCGCCGCGCAGGCGATCACGGACCCAGAGACGCTCGATCGGCGCACCCGCGCCGTCGACGACCTGGAACGTCACCACGACCCCCGGGTCGTAGCGCAGCTCGATCCGTTCCGCCGGGGCGCGCAGTTCGACCCGCTGGCTGCAGACGGTCCCGAGCGCCGGACCGCGCGCGGCGGATTGCGTGATCCACACGCGGTAGGTGCGCCCGACGTGCAGACCGCGAACGGCGAACGACCCGTCCGCCGCGACCGCGCCTTCGCGTTCCCCGAACCCGCCGAAGTCCCCCATCATCTCGGTGACGTCGGGGCCGATCCCGGCGAGCGGTCCCTCGACGGCGGGGCCGTCGTTGCGAACGGTCGCGACGAGCACCTTCAGGCCCGTCGTGTTCTCCGGCGCACCGACGACCCGTCCGGCGATCGTGGCTCCCGGCGCCATCGTCAACACAAGGTCGCGCAGCGTGGCGCCGGCGGCGACCGTGAGGCCTTCGCGCCGCACCGACGGATGCTCGGGATGGCGCGCGCGGAGAGCGAATTCGCCGGGGTCGCAGTGCGCGAGTTCGAAGCGACCCTCGGCATCGGTGCGGCTGCCCGGGTCGAGCATGTCCCGCACGAACTCGGAGCCCGGGAAATCGAGGCCTTCCTGCACTTCGGCGAACGGCACGTCGTCGGGCTCGAAGTCGGGGAACTCGATGTCGCCGAAATCGCCCATCGGCCAGCCGCCGTTGTCGGCGCCGTCACCCGTCTTCGGACGAACGAACGTGCGCGTCACCCGCGCACCCGCGACCGGCGCACCGGCGGCGTCGACGACGCGCCCGCTGACGACCGCAGCGATCTTGAGGGACAGCGCACCGAGGTCGTTGTCGCCGGCGACCGTCTTCGCCAACGAACGGTCGAGCACGCGGTAGCCCCTGCCTCGCACACGCACGAACAAGGCCTCGCCCGCCGGGCCAGCGGCGAGGCGGAACTGCCCTTCTGCGTCCGTTTCGGTGTGCGGTCGTTCGTCGGTCCTGCTCGACGCCGTCCGCGCAGCGCGCTCCTCGACCAGCCGACGGCCGCGCTCGTCGGGTGACCGCGAGCGCATGGCGACGACGGACGCGCCCGCCAGCGGCCGACCGCCTTCGTCGACGACCTTGCCGACGAGCACCGCCTCCCCGCCTGCCGGACCGACGCTCGCGGCGGTGGACGCGAGCGGCGCCGCCTGTCGCTCGACCGCGTCGGGTGCGGCGGGCGGCGTTCCTCCGTGCTCCACGACCTCGGGCGTCGAGTGGCCCGTTGTCGCGGCGGGTTCGCCGCTCGGAGGAGCGGGCGCGACGTCGGCGCGCGGCCACGCCATCCAGGTGGCGAGCGCGACGACGGCGGGGATCAGGACGAAGACGAACGAACGGTTGCGTTGCATCGGGGGCTCGACGGCGGCCAGTTCGCCGCCTCGTGGCCGCGAGGGACCGGCGTCTGCCGAATCCATTCTGCCCGGCCGTGCGCCCGGACCGCCGGCGAAATGTGCACGGGTCCTCACGCCCCGGCGAAGCACCTTGCCGCCGCGCCGTCAGCGACTGCTCGGCGGCGACCCCCGGTCCGTCACGATGCGGGGCGTGATGTGGAACTCGACCGTCGTCTTGTTGCGTGATGTCGACGTCGAGCGGAACAGGAAGCCGAGGAGCGGGATGTCGCCGAGCAGCGGCACCTTCGTCTCGCTCTCGAACTTGGTCTCGGACTTGAGGCCACCGATCACGAGCGTGTGGCCGTCCTTCAGGTAGACCGTGGTGACCGCGCTGCGAGTGCTCGTGATCGGCGTGCTCACGGGCTCCGTGTCGACGAAGCCGGTGATCGCGGAGACGTCGGCGAAGACCTGCAGGATCACGGAATCGGTCCCGGCGATCACGGGGATGATGTTCATCTTCACGCCGACCGGCTTGAACTCGATGTCCGTCGCGACCTCGGTGCCGAGCTGATTGATCTTCGCCTTCGGGAAGGGCACCTGCGTCAGGGTCGAGACGGCCGCGACGCCGCCGTTGCGAACGACGAGCTTCGGCGAACTCTGGATGTCCGCGAGGTTGTTCGCTTCGAGCGCCTGCAGAACGAGGTTCAGCTGCCAGGTGTCGTGGATGCCGCCGAGCGTGAACAGGCCCGCGTCGGTGACCGGCGACGTGCCCACGGTCGGCGGCCGCAGCGGGAACGCGGAGGTGTAGGCCCGGACCAGCTGGCGGCTGCTCAGGTTGCCGAGGATCGGCGTGGTGTCGTCGATCGTGTCGACGCCGAACGCGAGCGCATCCGCCGTCTGGTACTCGACGACGGTCACGGTGATCTCCACCTGCGGGATGCTCGTGTAGAAGAGGTCGAGTGCAGCTTCGAACGCGGCGAGCGCGGCAGGCTGCGCCGTCACGAGGGCCAGCGCGACGCTCGGCGCCGACGCGACATTCGTGTCGAGCGGAGCCCCGCGCACGGCGCCGTCGGCGTTCACGTTGCGCGGATCGACGATCGCGGCGCCGTTCAGGATCTCGAAGTCGGGCACGTACGTGACCTCGACTTCGTGGATCCCGAGCATGCGCCCGAGCACGCTGTGGCTCGTGAGGCCGCCGACCTTCGTTCCGGGCAGCGGCAGCTCTTCGGGTTTCGGCGCGCGGATCGGCGTGATGCGGCGATCCGGCGAAATCTCCGCGATCAGTTTGAGGAAGGTCGGGCCCAGTTCGCCGGCGAGGAAGTACTGCTTCGTCACGCGCCCGTCGGCGCCGATCAGCACGCTGCTGCCGAACTGCAGGCGCAGCCGTGCATCGCGCTGCTCGGGCGTTTCCTGCGGATCCTGGGGCTCGGCCACGTCGGCGCTGCGCGACGCGGCGGCGTCGAGCCCCCACGCCAGCGGCCCGCGAGCAGCGCCGCCGGCCTGCGGCGGGCTCACCACGGCGGCTTCGAAGGCGCGCGAGTCCGTGCGGTGCGACTCCCCCGTGCTGACGCAACCGGCGAGCGCGACGACCCATGCGACGCCGCGAGAACGACGAGGTGACTTCGGCACGGAAGGGGATTCTGTGCGGGCGACGATCGGGTGGCGACTGCCTTTTTCCCCCCGATGCGGGGGAACCGCCTCGAGCAGGCGCGGGGACCGTTCCGGATGCGACCTGCTTTTTCCGCGCCGCTGCCGAGCGCGAGCTCCGAGCAGCGCAGGAACTTCCCGCGCCTGCTGCCGGATGCCGGAGCGACGCCGCAGTCCTCTCGGGGCGGCGTCGCCGGCGCTGCAACTCACAGCTTGTCGATCACCTTGCTGGTGAGGTCCACCACGTCCCGCCCCTGACGGTCGGTGATGTCCCCGGACCGGGTGACCAGATCACGTCCCTCGGACGAAGCCACCGCCTTGACGGCATCGCGGATGCTGTTGTTCATCTGCGTGATCAACTGCTTGCCGTGCGCAGAATCCGGGTCGATGCCCTCCGACTGGATCTTCTGCCACTCCTTGGTCGCTTCCTTGACCTTGGTCTCGTTGATGGTCGCCGGTGCCGAGGTGTTGCTGGCGCTCCCGACATACAGCACCGCCCCTTTCTTGACGGTGACCTGCGCGGCGAGAGAACCAGCGAGACCGATCAGCAAGGACACCCCGACGAGAGCACGAAGCAGCCGCATGGAAGACACCCGGTGAGAGGACTTGGAAGCCGGTTGGCGTGAGCCGTTCTCCTCTGGCAACCGGTGGTCCGCGCTATCGGCCATCCACGAAGTGGCGTCTTTAGGTGGCTTCTCGACAAGCTCTTGAGAAGTCTCAAAAACAAACGGTCACGCAATCGAGGATTCGGTCAGACATCGAGACCGCGCTGCGGTTCGGCCTCCGGGAATCGGCCATCGTCCGTCGCTGGCCGATAGAAGGCGCCGCGCCGGCTGCCGATCCGGACCACCAGGCCGGCCCGGACGAGAGTCTGCATGTCGCGGAGGCTGGTGCGATGGGAGACGCCGGCGGCGGCCATGTGATCCTGGGTCGAGCAGGCTCCCCGGCCCCTGACCAGGTCGAGCAAGAGTCGCAACCTCGGCGGCAGGGTCTCCAGGGTGAAGACCTGGGCGTCGGCGGCGCCGGCATCCTCGGGGTCACGAGCGGGAAGGACGAACGCGGGCTCGGCCGGCGCCTCGGCGGCAACGGCGGGAGCTTCGGGCAAGGGAACCCCCGTGCGATCCTGGGGACTCGCCACCCCGACCGGGTCGACGGGGGTGCTCGGGGGTGCCGGCGCCGGATCGGGCCCGCCGCCGCCGCCGCCAACGACGCCGACCGGCGTGCGCCCGTCCAGCACGGCCGTGACGTCGCGGGCGGACACCACGTCGCCCGCCGCGAGCACCATTGCCCGGAACACCGTGTTCCGCAGTTCGCGCACGTTGCCAGGCCAGTCGCGCCGGTAGATCTCGTCCATCGCGTCGGTCGACAACGCCCTGGCGCGCCCTTGCCCCGTCGAGACGACTTCGCGGCGGAAGTGCTCGACCAGGTCCGCGATCTCCTGCTTGCGCTCGCGCAGCGGCGGCACCTTCACGACCATGCCCTGGAGCCGGTAGTAGAGGTCTTCGCGGAAACGGCCCGCGGCGACGAGCGCGCCGATGTCGCGGTTGGTCGCGGCGACGACGCGAACGTCGACCTTGACGGTCTCGGTGCCGCCAACACGATCGACTTCGCCTTCCTGCAGCACGCGCAGCAGTTTCACCTGTACGTCCAGCGGGATGTCGCCGACCTCGTCGAGGAACAACGTGCCGCTGTCGGCCTGTTCGAAGCGGCCGATCTTGCGGCGTTCGGCGCCGGTGAACGCGCCCTTCTCGTGGCCGAACAGTTCGCTCGCCAGGAGCGTCTCCGTCAGCGCAGCACAGTGCACCTTGACGAGCGGACCGCCGGCGCGACGACTCCACCGGTGCACGAGGTTGGTGAGCACCTCCTTGCCGACGCCCGTTTCGCCTTCGAGCAGGATCGGCAGGTCGGTCGGCGCGACGCGCCGCAGCGCCTGATAGACGGCGCGCATCGCGGGACTCACCGCCGTCACGCCGGCGCGCTGCAGACTCTCGTCCGACTCCATGGCCGATGCGCCCGGTGTCGCGAGTGCCCTCAGTCGCGCTCGCAGCGCATCGAACAGGAACTCGGCCGACGGTGCGTCTTCGGGAAACACGACGACCACCCCCGTCGGAACCTGCTCCTCGACGTCGTTCTCCGGCAACTGGCGCACGAGGTCGGCCCACGCGGCGCGCACGTGCTCGATGAAGTGCTCGGCAGAGACGCGCCCGGCGCCGGGCATCGCGACGTGGAACTGGCCTGCACCGACATGACAGACGACCGCGGCCGCGGGAACACGATCGAGCAGGACGCCCGCGAACCGCCGCAGACCGCGCGGCCGCCGCTCCCCGTCGCCGAGCGCGACGGCAACCATCGCGAGCGGCACGCCCCGCTGCTGCGCCAGGGAAACCTCGTCGACGACGCGACCACGGAAGTAATCGACGGTGAGCGCGCCCGTCACCGGATCCTGGACGGCGAATCGGTGGAGCCGCGAGCGCTCGAAGGCGACCGCGGCCTGCGCGACGACCGTACTGAGCAGTTCGAGATCGACGGGCAACGGCTCGCGGCGCGTGAAACCGAGCAGCACGGCCCCGCGCGCTCGACCGCCGAACACGATCGGCACGCCCGTGGCCGAACGGCACTCGGGCAGCAGGGCCGCCCACGGCTCCGTTCCGGGAACCCGCAGCGGCGCGAGCGAGAACGCTCCGGCGAGCCGCTCCAGCGGCAACGCCGCGCCGGGGCTCGACGCACCGCCGGGAAACGCGACGAGGCCCGTGCCCGCCGGGTCGGCGAAGACGATGCGCAGCACGTCGGCCGCCGTGTGCGTGGCACAGAACCGGCGCAGGACTTCGATCGCCGTGCTTTCGTCCGTCTCCGCTGCGAGTTCGCGCATCGTGCGGTTCAACGCCTGGAGATCGAGCAGGCGCGCCTGCAGCAGCGTCGCCATCTGGTTGAACGTTCGCGTCAGGCGACCGATCTGCCCGCCCTCCATCTCCACCACGCGCGTGTCGAGGTCGCCGCGCGACAGCGCGAGCGCGCCTCGTTCGAGGCGCTCGATCGGCTGACTGATGCGGCCGCTGACCACGAACGAGAGGAAGGCGGTGAGTACGACGAGGCAGCCGGCGATCAGAAGGAAGAACGCGCGCACCGGAACGCGGCCGATGGCGAGATCCAGCGTCGCGCGCTGGTCGGGCTGGGCCAGCACGAGCAGCCCGCGCGGCGTGTCCTGCACGTCGCGCAACACGTCGCTGCCGCACAAGAGCGCCCCGGCCGCGGACTCCGCCCGCTCGACGACCGGCTCCCGCTGCTCGCTCCCCGTCGCGACGGCGCGCTCCCGCTGCGCCATCGCCGCCGGATCGAGAGCGCTCTCCACCCACCGTTCGCCGTTCGTGCGACCGCCGTTCACCGCCACGGGGTATCCACGAACGTCGGTGAGCATCGCCATCTGCCCCGGCGCGAGTGCGCCGAGCAGGTTCGCGTCGATCGGTCGCCCGGCCGTCAGCGTCAGCATCCCGGCGCGACTCGCTTCTTCGGCGCGAACGCCGAGCAGCAGCATGCCCCACTGCATGACGACGCCGGGTTCGAGGCGAGCCGGCGTCTCGGTGTTCGCGGCGCGCTCGTCCCCGGCGACCGCGACGAGAGGTTCGCCGGACTTGCCCGCAGGTTGCCACTCGACGCGCAGGAAGCCGCCGCCCCACTCCGGCGGAAGCTGGCCAGCCAGCAGCTTCGTCACCTCCGGCCAGGCGGCCATCGCAGCGCCGGCTCCGCCTGCCTTCGCCGACTCCCCGTCCGCAGCCTTGTCGATGCGCGCATCCACCATCGCCGCCAGGTCGTGCAGCCACTGCCGCGCGGACGCCTTCAGACGATCCTTCTGTTCCGCGAGCTGACCCGTGGCGCTGCGAACGTTGGCGAGCATCGACCCGCGCAGGTCCTTCGCGTGCCCGCTCTCCAACACCTGCACGAGAAGGAACGACAAGAGTGCGAGTGGCGCGAGCGCAGCGACCGTCATCACCGCCATCAGCCGGAAGCGCAGGTTCGTCGACGCGACGAGCAGCTCGCTCAGGAGCACGAGCACGAACGGCGCCCCGAGCAGACACAGCACGAATCCGAGGCGGCTCGCCCACTGATTCGCCGACGCCCAGCCGGCATCGAGCGAACTCAGCGCGAGCACGGCTCCGTCCCAGCCGTCACCGGCGAGCGGCGCATACACGGTGGTGCGCCGGCTGCCGTCGCGCATCACTTCCGCCGCCGCGGTTCGCTGCGCGCCCTGCACGGTGCGGGGAAGCACGAGTGTGTCCTTTCGCTGATCGGAAGGGGCCGACGTCTCGCTCGCACGACCGCCGCGATACACGGTGACGCCGATGCCTCGCAGCCCCGCGAGCACGTCCTCGCGCAACCGCCGCGAATGGCCGTCGCGGATCAGTGGCGCGTCGACCGGGTCCTGCGGCGCCGCCGACCGCTCGTTGCCGAAGACGACGGATCGGAAGCGGATGCGGTAGCCGGAGAGATTGCGGAACTCGATGCCGTCGAGCACGGCGTCCGGAGGCAGGTCCAGCACCGGATAGACGAGGTTCTGGTGCTTCTCCTGGCTGTCGTCGATCCAGCTCGACGCGATCGCGGCCGGCGAGCCTTCCGGCGGCGCATCGCGCGTGTTGTGCACCGCGAGCTCGTAGAACATGCTCACCTGGTGCTCGAGCAGGATCGTCCGCTTCTGCTTGCCGCCGTCGAAGTGCAGCAGCACCTCCGCGACCTTCGCGCCCGGATTCGCGGTCGGGATGCCGGGGTAGACGGCGCGGTAGAACAGCCAGAGTTTCTGCGGCGACTCGTCGAGGCGCGGCACGGCGACCTTCGCCGTCGCGCCGGGCGCGAGTTCGATTCCGGCGTCCGCCGGATACGGGCCGCGCAAGTCCGTCAGCACACCACCGAGCGACGGCACACCGAGCGAGATCGGCTCGACGCGACCGAGCGTGGCGCCCTCGAGTGACACGCCGACGAGGCGGAGATCGGCGCCGCGCTCCGCGGTGACCGTCAACGAGCGCAACTCGCGGTCGAAGGCCACGGGCACGACGTTCGCCTGCCAGAAGTCGCGGCCGAGCGAGCTGCCGTCGGCGAACGGACCGTCGAGTTGCACATCCAGCGACCGACGCGCCACCGCGCCGCGCCCGTCGGGGCCGCGCGGTTCGCCACCGTCGTCGAGTTCGAGATGGAGGCGCGGCACGACGGAGCCGCCGACACCGACCGCGAACGCGGGAACGAACGGGCGCCCGACGACGAGGTGCACCTTCGTACCACGCAGAGGCGGATCGAACTGGAAGGTCTCGGCGCGCCCGGAAGCGAGGGGCAGCCAGTACGGTCGGATCGGCAGCCCGTCGAAGTCGCGCGGTGCCGGCCCGAACTGGTCGGGGGCGAGTTGTGCGAGCGGCCGGTACGTGGTGTAGCGCTGGCGGGCGATCGACTTCCCGGTCAGGAGGTCGACGAACGCACGATCGCGACTCGCACCGCGGTAGCTCGCGAGAGTGCCCTGTTCGAGCTTGCCGATCGTCGTCTCGAGCGACGCGAGCACATCGTCGAGGCGGCCGCGCTGGTCGGCCGCACGCCAGTCCGCGAGTCGCCCGGGCAACAGGAGACCGATCGCCAGCAGCACGATGCCGCTCGCGACGAGCGCCATCCGCAGGGTTCGCGTCCGGCGCTGGAGACGCCGCCACGTCCACGTGAGGACCACGAGGCCGACGATCGTGGCGAATGGAACCAGGAGGAAGGGCAGGTCGGCGCCCAGTTCCTCCGGCAGCCACGGCTCACCGCGATGCGACGAAACGAGGATGCCGGGCGACGGGACGCGGAGGCGACCGGCGGGCTTGCCAGCGGTCGGTGACCGCCCGCTCCACGCCAGTACCGACACCTGCCCACCCTCGCCTTCGTCCGCGTCGCGCAACATCACGTCGAACCCGAGACGATCCGCGCCGGGCCGCAGCGTCGGCACGTGGTGGAAGGGCACCGCCGCTTCGAACTGGTAGGTCGACGCGTCGATGCGACGCCCCACGACGCGCACGCCGGCGAGCTGCGTGCCGCTCTGACGCAGGCCTGCACGTCCGCCCTCTTCCCAACTCCACGGCCGGTTCGGGTGCAGCGGCATCAACCACAACTGCGGCGCATCGACGGGTCCGCTCGCACTCGGCTCCGCGACGGGGCCAAGGCACAGCTCGATGCGATCGAGCGCTTCCAGCCTGGCCAAATTCGGCCCCGCCAGGATCTGGTCATCGCGAACCTGGCCCGCGATGTAGAGATGGTTCGTGTCACACACGACCATCAGTTCGGCGGACGCATCGGAAGCGCCGTTCCAGGACGACCTTCCGTCGACGACCTGCCCCTCCTGATCCAGTTTCAGGACGGCGGCGTCCGGCGGCCAATCGGACAAGTCGCCGTCGACCTTCGGCGAGTGCACCGGAATGGCCAATTCCGGGGGCTCCTGCGCGCGCAGCACGCCGATCGCCAGCGCGAACGCGGCGACGCGACCGAGGGCCGCAACGAAGTGGCGACGCGGCTCGACGTCAGGAGACTCGCAACGCGCACGGGGCATGGCCCGGCGATGGTAGCCAAGCCAGCGACCACGCTACAACCACCCCGCCGACAGCGGGGCGGCTGGAACCGCGAACCAGGCGCCGCGACGCGATCAGTGGCGCGGACGGCGACCGCCGCGACGGCGACCGTCGCGATCGGGCCCTTCGTCGCCGAGCAGGTTCTCGATCGGCTCGAGGCGACCGACGTCGGCGGACGGTGCCTTGGGAGCGGGCCGTTCGAAGTCGTCGTCGTCGCCGAACTCGCTCATCGGCATCGCCGAACGCGCCGGCCGAGGCCCGCGGTCCGTGCGCTCCGTGCGCTCGGGGCGATCGGGGCGATCGCCGCGCGGCCGAGGCTCGCGCGGAGCGCGATCGTCGCCGCCTTCCCGTTCGCGCGGCTCGGGCCGCCGCTCGCGTCGCTCGCCACCCGCAGGCTGCGCTGCGTCCCGGCGGGCGAATCGGTCGTCGCGCGCGGGTTCGCGTCGCTCCCGCTCGGAGGCACCATGCTCATGGCGCGGCCGCGGAGCGCCGTGCTCACGACCTTCCGGCCGACCTCCACGTTCCCCGCGATCTCCACCGTCGTTGCGGGGCACGCGCGGACCATCAGGGCGCGTGCCTTCATGGCGCGGACCTTCATGACGCGGTGCATCCTGGCGCGGTGCATCCTGCCGCGATTCGTGGCGACGAGGGCGATCGTCACCTTCCTCTTCGAACCGCGGCGGCCGCGGACCACGCTCGCCCGCGTGCGGCGGCGCATCGCGGCGCGGACGACGTTCGTCGCGGTCGCGCGACTCGAACCGTTCCGAGCGATCACCACGATCCTCGCGCGGCGCGCGCGGCGCTTCGTGGCGCGGCTCGCGCTCCGGTCGATCCATGCGCTCGGGACGATCGCCGCGCTCGTGACGCTCGGGCCGGTCGGTACGCTCGGGCCGGTCACCACGATCGGGGCGCGGACGCGGCACGTCCGACCACTCGGGCCGCGGGCCACGCTCGGGGCGATCCCCGCGTTCGTGTCGCTCTTGACGATCGGGGCGGTCGCTGCGCACGGGCCGCTCGGGGCGCTCTTCCCGCTCGCCGCGGTCCCCGCGGTCGCGGAACTCTGGCCTCGGACCACGCTCCGGACGATCGCCGCGGTCCCCGCGCTCGGGACGATCCGGGCGGTCGCTGCGCTCGGGGCGATCCGGGCGGTCGCTGCGCTCGGGGCGCGGCGCCGCGCCAGCAGCCGCGGGCTCACCGGCGGCACCGCCGCGCTCAGCGAGCAGGATGGCCTTGCGGCTCAGCTTCACCTTGCCGAAGTCGTCGATCGCGATGACCTTGACCTTCAGCGTGTCGCCGATGCGCACGACGTCGGTCACGGCGCGGATGAAGCCATCCGACAACTCCGACACGTGCACGAGGCCTTCCTGGCCCGGCAGGATCTCGACGAACGCGCCGAACTCCTTGATCGCGGTGACGCGACCTTCGTAAACGGTGCCGAGTTCGACCTCGGCGGTCATCGCCCTGATGTGGTCGACGCAGGCCTTGACCTTCTCGGCGTTGACACCAGTGATCGTGCAGAGCCCCCCGTCCTCGATCGAGATCTTGCACTCGAACTGCTCCTGCATCGCGCGGATGTTCTTGCCACCGGGGCCGATGATGAGGCCGATCTTGTCGTTCGGCACCTGGACCGATTCGAGGCGCGGCGCGTTCGGGCTGAGTTCCTTGCGCGGGTAGCGCAGTGTCTTCAGCATCTCGCCGAGAATGTGCAGACGACCCTGGCGCGCCTGCTCGAGAGCCTCCGCCATGATCGCGCGCGTCAGGCCATCGCACTTGATGTCCATTTGCAGGGCGGTGATGCCGCGCTGTGTGCCGACGACCTTGAAGTCCATGTCGCCGCACGCGTCTTCGCTGCCGAGGATGTCGGACAGGATCGCGTAGCGCTTGCCTTCCATCACGAGGCCCATGGCGATGCCGGCGACCGGCTGCTTGATCGCGACGCCGGCGTCCATCATCGCGAGCGTGCCTGCGCAGACCGTCGCCATCGACGAGCTGCCGTTCGACTCCAAGATCTCGCTGGTGATGCGGATCGTGTAGGGGAACTCCTCGCGCGACGGCAGGACGGCTTCGAGGCCGCGCTCGGCGAGGGCGCCGTGTCCGATCTCACGGCGACCTGGCGCGAGCACGCGCTTCACTTCACCGACCGAGAACGGCGGGAAGCTGTAGTGCAGGAGGAAGCGCTTCCGCGGCTCCGGCATCAGGCCGTCGATGATCTGCTGGTCGTCGGTGCCACCGAGCGTCACGACGCCGAGCGCCTGCGTCTCACCGCGCGTGAACAGCGACGAGCCGTGCACCCGGGGAAGCACGCCGACCTCGATGGTGATCGGCCGGATCGTCGTCGTGTCGCGGCCATCCGCGCGGCGACCGCGCAGGATCGACTGACGTTCACCATCCTTCGCGATGTCCGTGAGGATCTCGCCTACCTTCATGTTCCAGGCCTTCGCCTCGGACTCCGAGCTGCCCGTCGGCGCGTGGAACTTCGCGGCGGCGCGCTCCTTGACGGCCTTGGTCGCTGCGGAGCGCGTCTGCTTCGTGCCCGGCGACACCGGCGCCTTGCGCAGGTCTTCGCCGAACTCGCTCTCGATCGCCTCGATGAGCGCCGCGTCGCGCACCGGCGGCGCGAACGCCATCTTCGGCTTGCCGGCCTTCGCGCACAGTTCGTCGATCATGCCTGCGATCTCGCGAACCACGCCGTGCGCGAGCTCGAGCGCCTCGATCATCGTCTCCTCGGTGACCTCCTCGGCGCCCGCTTCGACCATCATGATCGCGTCGGCGTGGCCGGCGAGCGTGAGGTTCAGCTTGTTCGCGTCGCTCTGGATCGCGCTCCACAGAGGATTGACGACGAGCTTCCCGTCGACCTGCCCGATGCGGACCATGCCGAGCGACTGCCCGTGCGGCAGAGAACTGAGCGCGAGCGCGGCGAAGGACGCGATTGCGGCGATGACGTCCGGATCGTTCTCACGATCGGTCGACAGGACCTGCGACAGCACCTGCACTTCGCGGCGGAAACCGTCGGGGAACATCGGCCGGATCGAGCGGTCGATCAGGCGCGACGCGAGTACTTCCTTCGTCGTCGGACGTCCTTCGCGCTTGAAGAACCCGCCCGGGATGACGCCGGCCGCCGAGGTCTTCTCGCGGTAGTCGACCGTGAGGGGGAAGAAATCGATGTTGTCCGGCGCCTTCCCGCTGTTGACCGTCGCGAGCACCATCGTGTCGCCGTAGCGGGCGACGCACGCACCGTCGGACAGCTTCGCCATGCGACCCGTCTCGAGGGTCAGCGTGCGACCGCCGATGTCGCGCTCGACCACGACCTTCCCGGTCGCGACCGGTGCGGAGGTCACGGGCCGCACGGTGTCGGTGCCGGCATCGTCGTCGCTGCGCGACGGGCCGCGGCCTCTGCCGCCATCGCGGCCGCCGGCGGCTCTGGGTGCGCGCGGTTTCGTGGTCTTCGGGGTGGAATCGTCTGCCTTCTTCTTGCTAGCCATTGCGTCTCTCGTTCCGTCCTCTCTCTCGACTTCGCACTCCGAGGCTGCCCCTACGTGGGGCCCGTCGCCTGCAGGTGCGGTAGCGGCAATTTCCGCCACCGGACCAGGTCGCGTTCGTGCGACCGCCCGGTCCCGTCACACGGTCCCCTGCGTGCACCTCGGCACGAGCGGGGACCATGCAGCGGCGACCTCGGAGAAAGGCCGAGGTCTTCGTGGCGATCGCCGTGGCGATCGCAGTCCAAACCATCTCTGTCGTTCGTTCGATTCGTCTCGTTTCACTTGCGCAAGCCGAGCTTCTCGGCGAGCTGCTCGTACTTGGCCTGGTTCACTCGGCGCAGGTAGGTGCCGAGCTTGTTGCGCCGGTTGACCTTCAGCAGGAGCCCGTGGCGACTGTGGTAGTCCTTCGGGTGCCGGTGCATGTGCTCGGTGAGATCCTTGATCTCAGCCGTGAGGACCGCGATCTGCACTTCGGGCGAGCCGCTGTCCTTCGGGTGGCGCTTGTTGTCGGCGATGATCTTCTGCTTCTGGTCCGCTGCGATCGTCATCCCTGGATTCCTCGTTCGTTTCAGAACCAGCGCGCCAGAACAGGGCTTCCAGCTGCGCGGTCGGCCCACGTAGGGGCTGGTTGTCGTTGGAAGGGCGGGGACGATACCGACCGCGGCCGCCCGGATGCAACGTTCCCGCGCACATTCACGACCGCACGCCGTTTCGGCAGGAATCGGGCTGGCCGGGCGCCCGCTGCCAGGGAGCCGACGAACCCGCTCAGAGCGCGCGGCGCGGCAGGCGCTGCAGCATCGCCGCCACCGCCAAGGTGCCGCAGCTCTTGGCCATGCCCTCACGATCGCGCGGCGCTGCATCGAGGCCGCCGGCCTTCACCTCGCCCTGGATCGCGCCTCCCCAGAGCAGGGTTCCGTCGCGACCCACCATCGCCGCCTGGAACTCGAAGCGCACCCGCTTGTCGGTCGGCAGCCGGGATTCGTCCCAGCGCTGCACACGCAACGCGAACACGGCGTCCTCGTCGCTGCGGCCGACGAGCTTCGGCCACGAAGCCGGCGCGAGCACGGATTCGCGCACCACGACGTCCGACGAACCGCGCAGCGACGCGTCGACCACCGAGGGCTCGATCGGCGAGAAGAGTCTGTCGACGAGCTGCCGCGCGATCTCCTGCCGCAGGAACACGAGATGGCGCTGCGCCGCCCCATCCGGTGTCCCGTCCTCGACCGGGAGAACGGCGACATCGCCGCGCCGGAGCGAGCCGAAGGCTTCCGTCGTTGCCAACGTCGAATCGACGAGGACCGGCTGCACGGTCTCGCACGCAGCGAGCAAGGCGAGCGCCGCGACGAACGAGGCCCGAGCGATGCGCGACCGCGTGGGGCGAGAGGTGTGCGATGAAGAGACCATGACCGTTCCTTTGCGACCGTTCGGCAAACTTCGGCGGCACCATAGCAACTCGCGGAACCGGCGGAAAGCTCGCGTTCGGCGCCTTCTGGAACGAACACGGGCCCGCGACTCCGAGGAGCCGCGGGCCCGTGCGGGAGACGCGCGTGGCAGCGCCGCGCGCGATCTCACGTCACTTCAGAACGTGTTGAAGTACGACTGCACGCCATTGCTCAGGATGCCGCCGAAGGCGTTCTGGCCGTTCGGCAGGCTGTTCGGCGTGAACAGGCACAGCACCTGCGAGTAGAAGCTGAGCCCCGGCGACAGCGGCTGCGGGATCGACAGCGTGACGGCCGCCGTCGGAGCGGTTCCCGGCAACGGG
>JAEUHQ010000168.1 GCA_016794565.1 Planctomycetota bacterium
GCCGCTGTTGCTGACGTTGTTCCACATCAGGAGGTGGAACTCGAACGTGTCGCCGAGGTCGCCGCTGCCGCCGTTGCCGCCGAACAGCACGACCTTGTTGCGAACGGAGTCCCACGCCATCGCGTGCCCTGACCGAGCGGATGGTCTCGTCAACAGCACGCGCTCCACCCACTGCGTGCCGTCGAACTCCCACTGATCGTCGAGGAAGCCGGTCGTCGACTCACCGCCGAACAGGATGGTGCGCGCCTGCGGAGCGTCGAACGCCATCGCATGGCCGCGCCGTCCCGGCGGGTGCAGAGTCTGCGACGACGGCACCCAGGCGATCGCTGGTTCGCGTGCCTCCGGGCAGATCAACGCCACGGGGATCCCGCCCGTCGGATCTTCGATTGTCGTCGCAACGATGCGGACCTGCACGAACCCGGTGATCGGCGCGACGAATCTCGTGCGCTCGAATGTCACGAGGGGATCGTTGGCCGACACGATCACCTGCGCGCCGTTGCGGACCTCGAGCCGCAGGTTGCTCCACGTTGGTAGACTGAGCTGGCGCGACCAGGTGAGCGCCAGATTGTAGGTTGCGCCGGCCGTGACCGGCATCGCGTAGTCGTAGTTGCCAGGGGCGTAGAGCCGAGCGGTGCGGGCCCAGCGATTCCCACGCGCGACGTCGACAAGGCGGTCCACACGGAGGTAGCCGACCCCGTACGCGTTGCGA
This sequence comes from Planctomycetota bacterium, assembly GCA_016794565.1. GTDB lineage: Bacteria > Planctomycetota > UBA1135 > UBA1135 > UBA2386 > JAEUHQ01. The sequence continues at coordinate 710 of JAEUHQ010000168.1, forward strand.
CCCAGACCGGGATTCTGCGCGGCGACACTCTCCGTCGTCGCGAGGATCGCAGCACGCGTGACCAGGGCGCTCTCGTTGCAGAGCCCGCGATACATGGTCGCGGCGCCGGCCACTTGGGGCGCGGCGAACGACGTTCCGGAACGGAAGTAGAGATTGTTCTCGTCCTCGGCGTTCGGCATGTAGACGTCGACGCCGTGAGCAACGATGTCCGGAAAGGGCCGGCCGTTCATCGGGCCGCGACACGAGAACCACGCGACGCTCTTGGCCGCGTCGACCGCTCCGACCGAGATCCCGTTGTTGACGATCTGGCTGAAGCTCGTGTCGGGACCGTAGTTGCCCGCAATGAGCGTGACCAGGATGTCCTCGCGTCCCGCCGCATCGATCGCGAGCGCAAGCGGCCCCATCGGATTGGGCGTCCCCTCGTACGACATGTTGGCGGCGACGATCCGCTTCGCGGATCGCTGCGCGACGACGCTCTGCCACGCCGCGATCATGGTGCTCTCGAGGGCCCCGCCGCCGCCAATGTCCGCGATCGACCACAGCGCAAGCGTGGCTCGCGGCGAATGGCCATCGTCGCACTCGAAAAGGCTGGTGGACCATTTCGCGCCGGCGGCCACGCCGCACACGCCGGTACCGTGCCTGTCTTCCTGAGTCGCCGGCAGCGCACCGATCGTGTACGTGGCGGCGATCCGACTGCCGGACACACCGTAGCTCGTCGGCGAGCCGGTCGTGCCGTTCGCATAGAACGCGAGATGGGGGCGTCCTTGCGGGTTGGATCCGGCGTCGAATCCGGTGTCGACGATCGCGACGGTGACGCCTTCGCCGAGAACACCGGCCGCCTGTGCCGCATCGGATCCGTGATGCAACGCATTGGTCGAGGTGCGAATGGGCATCGCTGCGGGCGAGCGAAGCGCATCCGGATACACCCGCGACACCCGAGCATCGGCGGTGATCGCTGCGACCGCGGCGGGTGGCACGGAGACAGCGCAACCGTTGATCAGCCAGTAGTTGTGCACCACTGTGCCGCCGAGGGCCTGCACCGTCTCGATGAACCCCGCCTGATCGGCTCTGGCCGCGCTCTCCAGATCGCGCACGATCCGTTCGATCGCCGCGCCGGTCGCGCCGCCGCGATTGGCCTGCGACAGCTTGGAACAGTCGACGCCGCCTTCGCGGAACATGCACAGCAGCCGCACGGGCTCGACATTCGTTCCGGGTCGCGTCTCGGCAGCGACGGGAACCTGAGCGGCCGACGCGGACGCCAATATCGCGAGAGCAAACACGAACCTCCGAGATACCATTCCGTGCTCCTCTTGGCGACGCGAGAAAGCCGGTCCGAAAAAGGGTCCAGCCGGACGGATACGCGACGATCTCAGTGAGGTAACGGTGCACGGTCACCTTCCACGATCATCGGTGATCGATGGAGCGGGCTGCGGGCGGATCGCCGGGTCGTCTTCCTCGGCGAGCGACAGATGCAACGGCCAGCCAAGCGGCGCGGTGATGCGGCGACGTGCATCGCGGCGTCGTCAAGCCTCGGATTCGGTGGCGAACAGATGAAGTGAGAGATCCGGGCGATCTCGACCTGAGGAGAAGCAGGTGGGTCCACGCGAAGTCCTCAACAGTCGTCGAGCGCCGCTTGGAGGTGCTCGTGGACGGAAGGCTCTGCGATGGCAACGTGTCAGGCGTCGATGCGGCGAACTACCTGCGGAACATGGCCAGCCTGGCCGACGCAACGACACTCGCCAACTCGCTACCGGACGTCACCACCGGCGTGCGCTACGGCAACAATGCGTGGCTCGTCGCCGATCGCGGCCTCGCGTGGGAACGGGCGTTCAGCAAGACGAATCTGAAGAGGCTTGGGACCGCACCGGCACGAGCATGGGCTCCGTCCTGCCGAGCCAGTTTCTCAACCCAGACGCGGTTCGGCTGCCCGGATGCCCCCCATCCGAACGGTTGGCAGCCCATTGAGAAGGAACTGGCCACTGGGCTGCTGAAGCACGTACCGGCTGCAGCAGGATGCAACACGCCATCGCGCAGCCGAGAATGCTGCGATGTCGTCGAAGCTCGCTCTTCTCACGCTGCTCACGGCCGCAGGGTGCGCGACGCCGCAACACGCATCGGCCGTTGTCCGCGACCTGATCGCCGCCGACAACCGCGGCGACCTCGAGGCCTCGGTCGGCGCCTACACCGATGATGTCGTCTGGCGATCCGCCGCTGGCGAAGTCCGGGGCAAGGCCGCGATCCGTGAGCGCTACCGCGAGATGTTCGGAGCGTTCGACGTGCACCTCGAGGTCGCGATCGACGGCGAGGTCGCGCGGGGCGACGAAGTGCTCGTCACCGGAATCACGAAGGGCCGCCTGCAGCCGCGTGCGGGGGGCGAACCGAAAGTCGTCGACGACGAGTTCACGGCGACACTGCGTCGAGACAGCGACCGTTGGCGGATCCGCGAACTCGCGTGGCGCCCGCGCATGCGATAGTGCGGGCTGCGCGCGGCCGGCGCATGCGGCGCGGCTCCAGTTTGCCGTAGCGACTCGGCAGAGCCTTCACGATCGCGCGCGTTCGCACACAACCTGTTCTTGCCCAGCTCGCGAACCCGCGGCGCCTTGGCACACGCGATGTCGCCATCAGGAGTGCTTGCCCGAGGCGGTGCGAACGTAGCCACCGATCTCGTGGCCGAAGCCGCGCCCCGGAGCCAGGCACTCCCGACGATTTCACTGCCGCGCGGCTCGGCTCCCTGAGCAACCCGCGAATCTCGGAGACCGACCGCCGACACATCTGCCTCGAGCGCGGCCTTCGTTCCTCTGCGACCTCGCTGCCGGGAGCAAGATCCGAGGAACGAAGACCGACCACTCGACGGACCGCTTCACCTCAGAAGGTGTTGAACATCGACCGCAGGCCATTGCTGAGCAGTCCGCCGAAGGCGTTCTGGCCGTTCGGCAGGCTGTTCGGCGTGAACAGGCACAGCACCTGCGAGTAGAAGCTGAGCCCCGGCGACAGCGGCTGCGGGATCGACAGCGTGACGGCCGCCGTCGGAGCGGTTCCCGGCAACGGG
>JAEUHQ010000186.1 GCA_016794565.1 Planctomycetota bacterium
CCCCGCCCGGCGGGCGGCGTGGATCAGCATCTCACGGGAGCCGTCGCAACGCGGGGCAACGGCGGGGACGCGCGGCGCATCCAGCCCCGCTGCGACGTCTCCGAACACCACCCCGCCCGGCGGGCGGCGTGGATCAGCATCTCACGGGAGCCGTCGCAACGCGGGGCAACGGCGGGGACGCGCGGCGCATCCAGCCCCGCTGCGACGTCTCCGAACACCACCCCGCCCGCCGGGCGGCGTCGATCCGCATCGCACGACGAGCGAATGCGACCGGCACGGACTCCAACTCTGCGGCGTCGCGATCCGCACGGAAAGCGCCTACAAGGTCGCCATGGTGAAGCGGCTCTTCCTGATCGACGGCACCGCACTCGCGTACCGCAGCTTCTTCGCATTCCAGGGCACGGGCCGCACGCCGCTGTCGACCAGCACCGGACACCCCACGGCAGCGACCTACGGCTTCTGCACGACACTGCGAGCGCTGCTGGAACGCGAGAAGCCGGATGCGATCGCGATCGCCTTCGACGGCAAGCGCAGCGACCTCGCGCGAACGAAGATCTACCCGGACTACAAGTCGACACGATCCAAGATGCCGGACGAGATGCAGGTGCAGCTCGGCGACATCCGCGAAGCGACCGAGGGCTTCGGCATCCGGATCGTGGAGAGCGAAACCGATGAAGCCGACGACGTGATCGGCACACTCGCGGTGAAGGGGCGCGACGCAGGGATGGAGGTGTTCGTCGTCACGGGCGACAAGGACTTCCTGCAGATCGTCGACGAGCGTGTGAAGCTCTGGAACCTGCGCAGCTCGACCAGCAAGCCGGAGATCCTCGACGTCGCCGCAGCGACCGCGAAGTGGGGTGTGCCGCCCGATCGCATGGTCGATCTGCTCGCGCTGATGGGCGACACGTCGGACAACGTGCCCGGCGTGCCCAAGGTCGGCGAGAAGACCGCGGTCGAGTTGTTGCACCAGTTCGGCTCGCTCGATCAGGTGCTGCAACGCACGGCGGAAGTGAAGAAGGCGTCGATCCGCACTTCGCTCGAGGAGAACCGGGACATGGCGCTGCTGTCGCGGCAACTCGTGACGCTGCGCCTCGACGTGCCGCTCGGTTTCGATGTCGCGGACCTCGGGCCGGCGCGACCGGATCCCGAACGCCTGCGCCCGCTGTTCAAGCGGCTCGAGTTCACGAACCTGCTGGCCCAGCTCGCCAGCAGACCGAAGCCCGACGAACACGTCGACCAGGTGCACGAGACGGTTCGAACTCCCGCCGATCTCGAACGCGCTCTCGCCGCCTGCCACGGTGCGGCGGCCATCGGCCTCGCAATCGAGACGACGGGGTCGCCGTCGCGCAGCAGCCGCCTCGTGGGCGTCGCGTTCGCGACCTCGCCCGGCCGCGCGACCTACGTCCCCATCGACCACGAGCCACCGCTGCTCGCCGGGGGACGCGAAGCCGTGCTCGCCGCGTTGCGGCCGCTGCTCGAGGCGGAGGCGCCACCGAAGGTCGTGCACGACGCGAAGAGGGCCCGCGGCGCGCTGCGGACCGCGGGGATCCGGCTCGGCGGGGTCGAGTTCGACACGATGCTCGCGGCGTACTGCGTCGAGCCGGGCGTCGACTCTTCCCTCGACGCCCTGGCCCTGCGCCACTTCGACTACAAGAAGGCGACGGCGCGGGAGCGGGCCGCCGGCAGCCGGAAGCAGCGCACCTTCGACCAGATCGATCCGTCGCTCGTCGGCGCGGTGCTGGCGGAAGAAGCGGACCTCGCGCTGCGCCTCCGCGCGCCGTTGGCCAAGGGGATCGAGACGCACCGCGTCGAGCGTGTCTATCGCGACATCGAGATGCCGCTCGCGCCGGTGCTGCTCGACATGGAGTGGGAAGGCATCGCGATCGACCGCGAGCAGCTGCGCCGCCTCTCGCTCGAGATGGAACAGCGCCTCGCCGCCCTCGAGAAGCGCGTCCACGAGCGCGCCGGCCACCCGTTCAACCTGGGGTCGCCGCAGCAGCTCGGCACGGTGCTGTTCGACGAACTCGAGGCTCACCGTCTCGCCAACCTGCCGAAGCCGAAGCGTACCCCGACGGGCCAATACAGGACCGACCACGAAGTGCTCGAGAAGATCGCGCCACACCACGAGGTCGCGCAGATGGTCCTCGAGTGGCGACAGCTGACGAAGCTGAAGGGCACGTACATCGACACCCTGCCGCAGCTCGTGCAGCCGTCGACACAACGTGTGCACACGACGTTCAACCAGGCGATCGCGGCGACGGGCCGTCTCAGCTCCGAGGATCCGAATCTGCAGAACATCCCGATCCGGACGGAGGAAGGGCGCCGGGTGCGCGCCTGCTTCGTCGCGCGCCAGAAGGACTGGGTGCTGATGTCCGCGGACTACTCCCAGATCGAGCTGCGCATCCTGGCGCACCTGTCCGGCGACAAGGCACTCGTCGACGCGTTCCACCGCGGCGAAGACATCCACACCCGGACCGCCGCTCTCGTGCACGGCCTGCTGCCGGCGATGGTGACACCCGACCTGCGCAACCAGGCGAAGGTCATCAACTACGGCCTGATGTACGGCATGGGCGCATCCCGCCTCGCCAGCGAGACCGGGCTGCGCCCGCCCGAGGCGAAGAAGTTCATCGAGAGCTACTTCCGTGCGCTTCCCGGCGTGAAGAAGTACCTGGACGGGTCGCTGCAGGAAGCGCGCGACAAGAAGGAGGTCACGACGATGTTCGGCCGGCGCCGCCCGCTCGGCGACATCGACTCGACGAACGCGATGCAACGAATCGCCGCCGAGAACATGGCCGTGAACACACCGATCCAGGGCGCGGCGGCCGACATCGTGAAGCGGGCGATGCTGAAGGTGCACGCCGAACTCGCGCGCCGCGAGCTGCGGGCGCGCCTGCTGCTGCAAGTGCACGACGAACTCGTGCTCGACGTACCGACCGAAGAAGTGCTCGAAGTCGAACGCCTCGTCCGAGACGCGATGGCGGGCGCAGCGGAACTGCGTGTGCCCCTTGAAGTCGCGGTCGGACATGGCCCGAACTGGCTCGTCGCGCACTGAGACACACGGCCCTGCGGGCCGTCTGCCTCAGTCACTCCAAGGACGTCGCGACGCGGGGCAACGTCCGAGGCGAAACGTCGCATCCAGCCCCGCTTCGACGGCTCGGACCGAACCCACCGCCGCGAAGGCGGTGGGGCGTCGCTTCACAACGTGCCGAAGGTGAGGTTGACCGCGTTCGAGAACAGCGCACCGAAGGCGTTGACGCCCGGCGTGAGCAGACCCGTCTGCGCAGCGATCGTGCTGCCGAGGAGCAGCGGGTCGGACGAGATCGGCAGCGTGTAGACGTAGGTCGACGAGACGGGCAACCACGCCACGAGCACGTCGCCCGAGTTGTAGAAGTAGCAGTCCGGCGCGCCGAGGAAGCTGAGTTCGAGGCCCGACGCGGGGAAGCCGATGCACATGATGCCGATGCTGGACAGCGGATTCGGGATGTTGGAAACGAACAGGACTTGGTTGGTCCCCTGCAGCGGACGGTTCGCGCCGACCAGCGTGAGGGCTCCCGAATCGACGGTGACCGAGAACGGCGTGATCGAGGACAGGTTCGTCGGCGCCGGCACCTGCGCTGCGCCGCGTGACCAGCCGATCATGCAGTCCGTGGGCGTGTTCGCGACCTGCCGGTAGCGGTACTCGACGGTCTGGTTCTGGCGAAGCACGAGCTGGAAGGTGTTCGTGCCCGCGCCGGCGGTCGTGCCGAACGCACGCACGTTGAGCCACGTGAAGTAGACCGCGGTGCCGGACGGGTCGACGTCGTAGTGGCACGCACCCGAACCGAGAGACGGGTCGAGGTCGATCCAGAGCGGGGCGAAGCGCGCCGCGCCGCCGCACAGTTCGGCCGCTGTCGGCGAGAAGTCCGAAGCGACCGCGGCGCCGCTCAGGAACACGTAGCCGTTCGCGTACATCCGCACGGTGCTGGTCGCTCCGCCGGGATACGCGAACGACCACGGGAGCGCGAGGTTGGTGCTGCCCTCGTCGGCGAGCGCGAGGTTCGCGGACGTGGGAGTGAACCACGTGTTCGTACCGAACGCGATCTGGTAGCCACCCGAGATCGGAGTGAACGCCTTGACGAGCGACGCCGTCGGCGTGCCGCTCATGTCGAAGTCGGGACCGCAGAAGAGCTCGTAGAACGCGGCGTTGGTCTGGTAGCAGCCGACACCGAACCTCTTCGCCAACGCGTACGGCGGCACGAGCGTGTCGATCGTGTTCGCGCCGGTGCCGAGCGGGTCGAGCCAGTTCGACAGACGCGTGGCGTTGGTACCGCCGCCCGACCACGAGACCCCGAACTTGCCGTACCAGTCCGACAAGTTGTTGCCGCAGGCCGAGCCGCCGCTGTGCAACTGGCCGATGATGCGATGGTCCTGGTCGAAGAGCGGCGACCCCGACGAACCGCCCTCGGTGACGCCGTTGTCCCAGTCGATCACACGCACGTGCGTGCCGTTCCCCGGCGACGTGGTGCCCCCGTTCGAGGTCGTCACGGTCGGGTTGTTCTCGAACGAGATCTTCTTCGTGTCGCCACTCGGGTGATGGATGCCGACCGCCGAGTTGGACACCGTCGTCGCTGTCGTGCGGTTCCAACCCGCGTACGTGACGCCCCACGCGACGTTCGGCGCGCTGTTCAGTTCGAGCAGGGTGAAGTCGGACGCGGCATTGTTCGCCCGCAGCACGGCGCCGGTGCTGAACTGGCTGAGATCCGCGTCGTCGGGGCCGCCGCAGTTCTTGTTGTCGTAGTTCCAGTAGGCGACGACGCTCGCCGGATTGCCCGCGGCACCGCAGTGGTCCGCCGTGAGGAAGTAGTTCTTCCGGTCCTGCGCGGTGTTGTTGACCATCACACCGGAGCAGAGGGTGTTGCCGCCGATCGTGATGCGCGCGACGCTGCGAATCTCGCTCGCCCACGGTGCGGCGGACGGGCAGGAGACGTCGACGTTGCACGTGGCGCTGCCGTCGGTGCCGAGCGCCGTCGGCCCCGCGCCGAACATGCGATATCCCGAGTTGACCGCGGTGAGTTCGAGCAGGAGCCGTTCGCGCTGCGCGGTCTGCAGGTAGACCTCGACGACGATCTCGGAACCGAACACCACCGGCGTCCACAGCTCGCCCGTCGGCGAGTTGTCGTTCACGTCGAACGGCCTCAGGATGTGGCGGTAGTCGGCGCTGTAGACCATGAGCCGCGCGCCGTCGGGCAGCGCGAACCTCGTGAAGCCGAGGTTCACGTGGCTCGCGTCCGGCGACTTGATCCGGAGGCGCCACAGCGACCATGCTCCGTCCAGCTGTTCCCAGGTGCCGCGCAGCTCCGGAGTGACGACGACGTCGTTCGTGATCGCGAACCGCGCCGGCAGTTTCGCCGCCGCCGCCGCCTGGTCTTCGGCCGCGATCGCCACCCGGTCGAGCGGCGCCATGGTGATCGAGTCGACGTCGCTGAGACGCTGGGCGTTCGGGTGCACCCGTCCGATCGGATCGATCCCCTGCGCGGTCAACGAAACGGAGAACGACAAGAACGCGGCGAATGCCGACAAGCGCGTGGTCGTGAGCATGGATTCGGAAGGAGGCCGGCGAGACGAGGGCAGGATCGCCGGGAGAGCCGGGCAGGATACCAGAGAGGTCGGCAACCGAGGCGGTGCTGCGAGGCGCACTGCCCGGGCGTGCGGCCGACCGCGCGGCAGTCCATGATGGTCGGATGCTCGCCCCCCCGCCGCGCGCTCCACGCCCTGGCACCGCGGCCATGGCCACCGTGTTCGCGCTCGCCCTCGCCGCGGGCGGCCCGGCGCAAGAAGCCGCGCCAGACCCGCTGCCGGTGCTGGTGCTGCAGAACCTCGCACCCGAACCGAGGCGCGAAGGAGCGGCGGTCGTCGTGCCGTTCGCGGAGGGCGCGGTGAAGGACCTTCCCGATCTGCACGTGGCGGACACGGTGACGGCGTGGCAGCCCTTCGGCTTGCGATGGCCCGACGGGTCGCTGCGCCAGGCGATCTGCCTCTTCCCGGTGTCGATCGACGCCCTCGCCGAACTGCGAGTGCCGCTGCGCAGCGGGGCGGGACCGGCGGCGCCGAGCGGGCAGATCGCGATGCCGTCCGCCGCGATCGAGTTCGTGCTCCGCCGCGGCGACGCCGTCGATCGTGTCGAAGCGACCCGCGTCCAGGACCTCGAGCACAACGCGCTCCGCCGCGTCGAACTGCGCCGGGCCCGCCTCGCGGGCCTCGTGATCGAACTCCTGGTGACCGCCTGGCGCGACCAGCCGCACGCATGGGTCGACGTCGCGGTGTTCTTCTCGGACCCGACGTCTCCCGCGATGCAGTTCCCGATCGGCGAACTCGCGATCGAATGCCGCGGCATGGCGCTCGTGCTGCGGCATCCGGGGCGCCTCTGCGTCGACCAGCGCACGACCGACCAGGGCAGCCGCACGGTGCTCGTGCGCAACGACGTGCTCGCCGACGGACAAGGGCTGCGACGGACGGGCGTGCTCGTGCCACCGCTGCGCGGCGACGGCGGCCTCGCCGACCGCACCGGCATCGCCGCGTGCACCGCACCGCTGCTCGGTGCTGTGACATGGCAGGCGAGCGGGGCGTTCGGCGCGTTCGGCGTGGTGCCGGAGATCCCGCCCTGGCTCCGCGGCAGCGCGCTGCGCCAGCATCTCGCGAACCGCCACCGCGAGTTCGTGCGGGGCGATCGGCCGGCGGCGCACCCGTTCGTGTGCTATCCGCTCGGTCTCGGCCTCTTCCCCGGGCAAACGGGCGACCAGAACGACTTCGGGATCGTGAAGCTGTCCCTCGTCGCCGCGTCGGGCCTGCCGAGCCTCCTGCTCGAAGCCGAGGCGTCGGTCCTGCAGGAAGCTTGTCGCCCCGTGCACTTCTTCGAAGCCGACGGCGCGCCGGTCGACCCGAAGCGCCACCCCGACTGGGTCGTGTGGTCTGGTCGCACGCACTTCCATCCCGACGTCTCGAAGGACCGCCTCGGCAAGCCGGTGCCCGAGCCGCCGGCGGAGTACCACGGATGGAGCGGCAAGGACCGTGAGCACTGGAGCAGCAACTACCTCGGCGCGTTCGCCCTTCTCTCGGGCGCGCACTGGGCACGCCGCGAACTCGAGAACGAGGCGCGAATCTACCTCGCCGGCGAAACGCTCGACCCGCGCCTGTCGACGTCGCACTCGGGCGCGGCGCGCGGCGCTGGCCGCACGACGCTCGCGGCGACGTGGATGGCGCTCTCGACGGGCAACCTCGCGCTGCTGCAGCGCATGAGCGAACGCCTCGACAGGACGCAGTACCCCGAGTGGGCCGGTCGCGAACTGCCCGCGGATCGGGTCCGCCCGATGAACGTGTGTTCCCCCGATCCACGCATGCTGCTCGGCAAGGCCCCGTACTGGAACCCGTGGCAGGACTCGATCGCTGCGGTCGGCTTCGCGGCGTGCCACCGCGTGACGGGCAACCCGAAGGCGCGCGAACTCGCGGAAGCACTCGCGTGCAACGCGGTGCGCCACGGCTGGCTGTTGTCCGCGAGCGACTGCCAGGTCGCGGTCGCGATGCGCTGGCAGGACGGGACGCCGCTGTCGGCGGAGCAACTCGCCGCGGGGGATCCCACGGTGGTCACGTGGGCCCACGGGACCGCGTTCTCGGACTGGGCATTCGGTGCCGTCGAGATCGCGCGCGTCGCGGCGACCGCGAACGGCGACACGGCGCTCGCCGGACGAGCAGCCGCGATCCAGGCGGCCATGCGCGGACGACGGCGTGGACCGCCCACCGAGCCACCCGATCAGGGCGGCATCGACCGCTTCGCCGAGTGGGACGCGGTGGCCTGGCGCGCGAAGTAGCGGCGCAAGACGACGCACCCGCCACCAGCGGCCCCGAAACGACACCGCCCCGCGGTTGTGCACCGCGAGGCGGGGACGTCCGGGCAGCGCCCGGAGGATGGCTCCTCGAGTAGGACTTGAACCTACGACCCGGTGATTAACAGTCACCTGCTCTACCGACTGAGCTATCGAGGATCGCTCGACCGCCTTTCGGACGGTTCGGGGCGACTACCTTAGCAGCGACGTCGGGCAGTGCAAGAGCGCGCGCGACCGACGACCCGGGGGTCGAGGATCGAGCAAGCCACGGTGCACAGCGCGGTTCCGTGGCTCAGCGACGAGGAACCGCACTCGTCAGACCTTCGCGAGTTCCATCCTTCGGAAGCGAAGCTTCTCGGTCTTCTCGAGGGCTTCCTTCGCCATGGCCTCGGTGAAGGCCTTCTTGTCCTTCACGAAGACGAGCGTCTTGCCGTTGAGGCCGTTCGGGTGAACCCGGATGACACCGTCGAGCTTGCTCAAGACGTCACGCGTCTCGATCGCGGTGCTCATTCAAGCGAGTCCAGCGACTTGGATCTCGAACACGGCGTCGGCCTTCGGCATCTCGACCTCGCCGAGCGTCGAGATCTTCACTCCCTTCAAGGCGCGCTCCTTCTCGAGAGCCGCGTTCAGCTCCGCGGTCTCGGGCGGTGCCTTGCCGGCTTCGAAGTAGCCGGTGCCCGTGGTGTCGAAGATCAGGTTCTTGATGTTCTTGTTCTTCTCGAGGATGTCACGCACCCTCTTGGCCGTCGAGGCCGCGCCTCAACCGCTGATTCCCGAGACTTCGATCTTCCACAGCTTCTCGGTCTTGACCTCGGCCTTCACTTCCGCCGCCTTGGTCTGAGCCACGGCGGGCAGTGCGAAGCCGATGGCTGCGACAAGCATGCCTCTGCTGATTCGCATGGTTTCTCCTGCAATCGGGGTAGGTCCCGCGACCCGGTGTCGGACCTTCCGACCCGGTGTCGGGACCGCGGGAGTATCGGTTCCCCGCGCGGAACGGGCAAACCCCGATTCGACCCGGCGCGACGCCGTGCCCTCTACACCTTCGGGGCGGCGGCGCGAATGCGCTCGTTGGCGCGATCGGCGTACTTCTGGAAGTTCTTCACGAAGAGCGCGGCGAGGTGCTTCGCCTTCTGGTCGTAGGCGGCCTTGTCGGCCCAGGTGTTCTTCGCGATCAGGATCTCGGCCGGCACGTTGGCGCACGAGGTCGGAACGTGCAAACCGAAGATCGGGTCGACGACCGTCTGCGCCTTCGCGAGCGAGCCGTCGTGGATCGCGTCGAGGATCGCGCGTGTGTACTTCAGGCTCATGCGCTTGCCCACGCCGTGGCCGCCGCCACTCCAGCCCGTGTTGACGAGCCAGGCCTGGGACCCGTTCTTCGCGATCTTCTCGGCCAGCAGTTCGGCGTACTTCGTCGGGTGCCACACCATGAACGCGGCGCCGAAGCAGGCCGAGAACGTCGCCTCGGGGTCCTTCACGCCCATCTCCGTGCCCGCGACCTTCGCCGTGTAGCCCGAGATGAAGTGGAACATCGCCTGGTCCGGCGTCAGCTTGCTGACCGGCGGGAGCACGCCGAATGCGTCGCACGTGAGGAAGATCACGTTCTTCGGGTGCTTGCCGACGCAGGGGATCTTCGCGTTCGGGATGTACTCGACCGGGTAGCTGCAGCGCGTGTTCTCGGTGATCGACTGGTTCGTGTAGTCGACGACGCGCGAGCCCTTCTCGTAGACGACGTTCTCGAGCACGGAGCCGTAGCGGATCGCGTTGTAGATCTCGGGCTCGCTCTCCTTGCTCAGGTTGATGCACTTCGCGTAGCAGCCGCCCTCGATGTTGAAGACGCCGTCGTCGCTCCAGCAGTGCTCGTCGTCGCCGATCAGCGCGCGGCGCGGGTCCGCCGACAGCGTCGTCTTGCCGGTCCCCGAGAGGCCGAAGAACAGCGACACGTCGCCGTCCTTGCCTTCGTTCGCCGAGCAGTGCATCGACATGATGCCCTTCTTCGGCATCAGGTAGTTCATGATCGTGAACACGCCCTTCTTCATCTCGCCGGCGTACTGCGTGCCGAGGATGACGAACTCACCACGCTCGAAGCTCAGATCGACCGACGTGCTGCTGCTCATCTCGTTGGTGAGCGGGTTCGCCGGGAAGAGGCCCGAGTTGAAGATGACGTAGTGCGGCTCGCCGAACGACGCGAGTTGGGCCGGCGTCGGGCGGATCAGCATGTTGTGCATGAACAACGCGTGGTAGGCGTTCAGGCAGACGATGCGCACCTTGATCTGGTGCTTCGGATCCCAGCCCGCGAAACCGTCCATCACGTACAGCTGGTCGCGCGTGTTGAGGAAGTCGATCGCACGCTGACGGTTCACCTGGAACGTCTTGTCCGACAGCTTGATGTTGACGTCGCCCCACCAGATGTCCTTCGTCGACGGCTCGGCGTCCACGATGCGCTTGTCCTTCGGCGAACGGCCGGTCTTCGCGCCGGACCGGGCCGCCAGCGCGCCGCTGCTCACGATCTCACCTTCGCCTCGCGCCAGCGCCTGCTCGTAGAGGATCGAAGGCTCCGCGTTGCGGAGCACGTTGGTGACCTTGATGCCGTACTTGGACAGATCGAACGTGGACATGTTGGTTGTGAGAGGACGAACGCGCGCGCTCGCGCGCAGAACGAGGGGTGAGGAGGGTACCGGTCGGCGCGCAGGGTATCCAGACCACGGCACCGCGGTGCGGAAAGCGCTTGCGCAGGGCACACGCGACGGCTAGCGTCCGCCGCCCAATTCGTGCGCCCGTAGCTCAATTGGATAGAGCGCCAGACTACGGATCTGGAGGTTGGAGGTTCGATTCCTCCCGGGCGTACCACACGGCGCGAGGGTTTGCCGCCGATCGAGGGGGTTCCGGCGCCCTCCGATGTACTCCCGGTTGTCCTCCCCGTAGGCTCCTTCGGTCATGGAGCAACCTGCCGGCGGGCCGCAGCGATCGCGTCGTCGCAAGAAGCGGAAGCGGTCCCCGACCGATGCCCTGCGCGGAGTCGTCGCGGTCAGGCTGAAGGACGGCAGGGTCCGCTACCGGGCGAGCATCCCAACGGGCCGCCGTGGCGTGAAGGACTGGACCCCGCTCCTCGAGACCGCCGAGCTCGCGGCGGAGTTCAGGCGCCGGCAGATGGAGAAGGTCGCTTCGCGGCCGCCGCTGACGATGACGTTCGAGGACGCGATCGCGGCCACGCGGAAGGACTACGCGCAGCGGTGCCGGCCCGACACGCTGGAGTGGTTCGACTTTCAGGTGCCGACGCTGCGGAAGTTCTTCGGGACGATGCTGGTCGCGACGATCACGCCCGAGGACGTCCGCCGCTTCGCCGCGCAGCAGATGGCCAGCGGCATCGCGCCGGGGACGGTGCTGCACCGGCGTCGAGGCCTGCGCGCCGTGTTCTCGGCGGCGGGCCAGGGTCAGTTCCCGAACGGCGACCCCCTCACCCGGGCGGGCAAGGTCTGGCCGAAGCTGAGGCACGAGCGGCCGACTGCGCCCGATGCGGACACGGTTCGCGAGTTCCTGCGAAAGACGATCGCGCCGGGCGATGCGCGCGCACGCGAGGACCACGACATCGTGGCGGCGCTGTACCTCACTGGCATGCGTCGCAGCGAGCTGGCACGGCTGCGGGCCGAGGACCTGCGGCCCGACGAGGGCCGCATCTTCGTGACGGGCAAGGTGCGCAACGAACCGCTGTCGGTGAACGTCGAGGCCTTCGATGTCTTGAACCGGATGGCTGCCCGTGTCGACGGCAAGGGGTCGCTGGTGCCTGGTGGCAAGCTCGCGATCTCCGACACGCTGCGGCGCCTGTCGCAGCGGCACCGGGTGCACATCACGCCGAAGATGCTCCGCCGCGCCTTCGTCACCGCGCTGATCCGTGCCGGACACGACGTGCCAACCGTCGCGCAGTACTCGAGGCACACGAGCGATGAGATCCGGAAGTACATGGCCGCGACCGTCGACGATCGCCGCGTGCTCGCGGCCGTCTCGATCGCCGAGCCGAAGCGCCGGAAGAAGAAGGCCAAGGGCCGCGCGCGCCTGCGCGTGGTCGAGTGAACATGCTCGCCGGGGACCCAACGACGCGGGTAGCTCCCGCGTCGGGGCCTCTCCGCCCTCCCCCGCGGGCTCCGCCACCCGGAGAGGACCGACGACCGGAGAGAGGTCGACGATGCTGGAGTGCACGGTCGACGCGTTTCGAGCACGCGTCGCGCAGTGGGAAGGTGATGCCGCCGCAGCTCGAGCGCCGGCACTACGCGACATGATCCTGCAGCGGCTCGCGGTCTACAGAGCCGCGTGGGGAGTGAGGAGCGGCATCGCTGCCGTGCTCGATCTCGCGAACACGGACGTCGCGCTGACCACTCGC
>JAEUHQ010000014.1 GCA_016794565.1 Planctomycetota bacterium
CGACGTTCCGAAGGCGGCCGATGTGGTGACCGACGTGCACGACGGCGTCACCGTGCATCGTGTGGCGAAGCGCGCGCCCGAGACGCCGGCGACCGTGTTCGTGCGCCCGCGGTTGCTCGCGCTCGTCACGTCGCTGCTGGAGGAGCACCGTCCGGATGTCGTTCACGTGCACGGCTTCGCGTCGCTCGGCGCCGGGGTCACGGCGATCGCGCGTCGCGTCGGTGCGCGCGTCGTGGTCACCTTCCACGATCTGTGGACCACGTGTCCGCGCTTCTTCCGCGTTCCTGCAGGCGGTGTGACGTGTCCGACGGGCACCGACCGTGGGCCGTGCGTGACGTGCGTCAACGACGCCCTGCAGATCGCCCCGAAGGAGGTCGAGATCGGCATCGCCGAGCGCGATCGGCTGCTGCGGGCCGAGATCGCGCTCGCGAACGTCGCGATCGCGCCGAGTGTCTTCGCGGCGCGCATGGTGCGCGAGTGTCTGCCGTATCGTGAGCCCGTCGCGGTCGTGCCGCACGGCGTGCTGCGGAGCATCGCCGACGACGAGATGGCCACGCGCTGGCACGCCGGCGAGTCGCTGCGCATCGGCACGTTCGGCGGCCTGGTCGCGGAGAAGGGCGTGCGCGAACTCGTCGCCGCGGCGTCCGGACTGCCGTGCGAGTTGCACCTGACCGGTCCGTTCCACGAACCCGGTTTCGAAGACGCCGTGCGGGCTCTCGCCGCGGCGAACGGGACGAAGCTCGTCGTGCGCGGGCGCTTCGGTCCCGCCGAGCGTCACCCCGCGCGCGATCTTCATCTCGCGGTGTTCCCGAGCAGGTGCCAGGAGACGTACGGCCTCGTGGTCGACGAAGCGCTGGCGCACGGCGTGCCCGCGGTGGTGTCGGACCAGGGTGCCTTCGCCGAGCGCCGCGGCCACGGCGGTGTCGTCGTGACGGAGCTTGCGCAGTTGGCGAACGTGCTGCGCGAGCTGGTAGGTTCCCCGGAGAAGATCGTCGCGCTGCGTGCGGCGATCCCGACGTCGCTGCCGACGATCGCCGCGTCCGCGGCCCGTCATCTCGAGCTCTACTCGCGTCTCCGATGAAGCACCTGTTCTCGCCGCTGTTGCCGAGGGACCCGTTGCAGGGGCCCGTGCTGGTTCTCGCCGCGCATCCCGACGACGAGGTGATCGGCGCCGGGGCGATGCTCGCGTGGCACGCGCAGCGCGGACACGCGGTCACGGTCGTGCACGCGACGGACGGTGCCTTGGGCGACCCCGGCGCGCGCGAACACGACATCCGCGCCGTGCGCCGCGCCGAGGGCGTCGAGGCGCTCGCCCGTCTCGGCATCGGTGCGCCGCGGCACTGGGACCTTCCCGACGGCGGCCTGCCCGAGCACCTCGGGCTGCTCACGGATCGTGTCGCTGCGGTGATGCGCGAAGTGCAGCCGCAGACGCTGTACTCCTTCCACGCCGGCGAAGCGCACCGCGATCACCGCGCCATCGCTGCGGCGACCGCGGCGGCCGCGCACTCGCTGCCGCCCGACTGCCGGTGCCTGCTCTACGGCGTCAACTTCGTGCCGCCGGGCGGCACCCTGTTCGACGTCACCGACACCTACCCTCGCTGCTATCGCGCGCTCCAGGCCTACGGGAGCCAGAACGCGTACATCGACCTGCCGGGGATGAGCGAACACCGTTGTCGCGCGGCGACCGTCAACCTCGACATCCCGGGCGTGCTCTACGGCGAGATGTTCCTCGACCTGCGGCCCGGCGAACTCGCGGAGGCGCACGCGCTGCAGGATCGCCTGCACCGCTTCGTACAGAGGGAGACGTCGTGAGCGCCGCCGCCTCGATCGGCAAGCCGACCGTGTCCCTCGTCATCTCGGTGTGGAACCGGAAGGACGACCTGCGCGACAACCTGCGCGCGATCGAGCAGCAGACCGTTCGCGCCGACGAAGTCGTCGTCGTCGACAACTGCAGCCACGACGGCACGCCCGAGATGGTGATCGCCGAATTCCCGTGGGTGCACCTGATCCGGATGCCGCACAGCCGCTACGGCGCGTGCGAGACGTTCAACCTCGGCTTCGCGAGCGCGCGCGGTGAATTCGTGGGCATCCTCGACGACGACGTCGTTCTGCCGCCGACCTTCGTCGAGCACATGCTCGCGAAGTTCGCGACGGAGCCGGCGACGACGGCGATCCTGTCGCCCAAGGTGATCGAGCCGGAGATGCCGGACTGGTACCGGAACTCGCCGAAGGTGAACGCGGAGCGCTACCTGCCGACGTTCCGCGGCTGCGGCTCGATGGCGCGCGCCGCGGCGTTGCGCGAGGCGGAGTGGTACGACATCCGCTTCTTCATCTTCGGCAACGAGCGCGACCTCACGACGCGTCTGCTCAATCTCGGCTACCGCGTGAAGATGGTGCCGACCATCGAGGTCTTCCACAAAGCGCCGTTTGGCATGCGGCACGGCAAGCGCAGCCTCTACTACCACGTCCGCAACTTCTGGCTCTACGCCTTCAAGTACCTGCCGTGGAGCCAGGTGCTGTCCTTCCCGTTCCGCTTCCTGAGGAAGGGGCTCGGTGGCAAGAAGAAGGACAGCGGCGGCGACGTCGCGGACGCGGTCGGGACGATCGGGCTGTTCGACAACATCAAGGGCGTGAAGTGGGGGTACTGGGTCTGCGCGAAGGCGACGTTCGCGTCGCTGTGGAGCCTGCCCTATTGCCTCCGTCGCCGCCGCGTCTGCCGGCACCCGGACTTCGAGCCGCCGCTCGACTGATGGATTTCGGGACGGTGGGCTGCCGAACCCTCAAGCCCACCCCGGGAAGCGTCGAAAGGCTGGCAGGAAGCGACCTTCCGCCACGCCATGAGTCTCGAAGTCCGCCTCGGCCAACGCCAGGAACAGCGCCTCGCCCTGCTGCCGCAGATGCTGCAGTCGATCGAGGTGTTGCAGCTCGCCACCGAGGACCTGCTGCAGTTCCTCGAACAGGAGGCGCAGCAGAACGAGGCGCTCGAACTCCGCACGTCCGAATCGCAGGAGATCCCGACCGAGCCTCCCGCGCTCGCCGCGGACCGCGAGGACTCCGGATGGGATGAGTGGCGCCGCCCCGCGAGCGACGGCGACGACCACAAGCTCGACTTCCTGAACAACGTGCCCGCGGCCGCGGACTCGCTCGTCGAGTTCGTGCGCCAGCAGCTCGCGTTCCGCGGCGTGCCGTCGCTGCTCGCCGACGCGGTCGTGCAGCTCGCGCAGCGGCTCGACGAACGCGGGCTGCTCCCGTTCGCCATCGCGGACATCGCCGCCGAACTCGACGTTCCCGTGGAGCTGCTCGTCGAGGCGCACGACGTGCTGCGCACGCTCGAGCCGATGGGCATCGGGGCGCACGATCCGATCGAGGCGATGCTGCTCCAGGCCGCGGACGATCCGGATCTCGCGACCATCGAACGGCTCCTCCGCGACCACCTCGACGCACTCGGCCGCAACAAGCTGCCCGACGTCGCGCAGAAGGCCGGCCTGTCGCTCGACGAACTCCGCGACCTGCTCGATCGCATCAAGGACCTGAACCCGCGCCCCGCGGCGGCATTCCACGACCAGGCCGCGGCGCCGATGCGGCCCGACGCGTTCGCGTGGCTGCGCGACGGCGTGCTGCAGGTCGGGCTCGACGATCGCGCCGTGCCCGAGATCGCCGTGAACGAACACTACGCCGCGATGGCGGGCGACCGCGGCGTCGCGCGCGAAGTGCGCGACTACCTGCGGCCGAAGGTGCGTTCCGCGCGCGACCTGATCGAGGCGGTGCAGCACCGGCAGCGAACCCTGCTCGCCGTCGTGCAGGCCGTGATGCGCGAACAGATGCCGTTCCTCGCGAAGGGCAAGAGTGCGATCCGTCCGCTGCGCATGTCGGAGATCGCCGACCGCGTCGGCATCCACACGTCGACGGTGAGCCGCGCGATCGCCGGCAAGCACGTGCAGACCGACCGCGGTGTGTTCCGCCTGCGCGACTTCTTCGACGGCAGCCGGATCGCGGCGGCACCGACCGCAGGGCAGGGTCGCATGGCCGTCGCGCAGCAGATCGCCGACCTCGTCGCGGCGGAGGACAAACGAGCGCCGTTGTCGGACGACGATCTCGTGGCGGCGCTGGCGAATGCCGGCGTGCAGTGCGCGCGCCGCACCGTGACCAAGTACCGCAAGCAGCTCTGCATCCCGTCGAGCTACTTGCGTCGGCAGTTCGGAGGAGAGAGATGACCTACGACCCGTTCTCGTTCGGTCAGGTGGACCTGAAGCCGGAGCAGGGCTCCGGCGCGGCGTCGCCCGACGACCTGTTGTTCGCCGACGGGCCAGGACCGTCGAGGGCCGCTCCACCGGCTGATTCGAGCTGGGGCCTGCTCGACGCCGACGTCGACAGCCTGCTGCCTGGTGCGAAGAGCGCGCCGACGAACTTCGACTTCGGGTCCGACGTGCTCGGTGAAACAGCGACCGGTGCTGCCGCCGCTCCCGCCCCGGCGCCCGGACCGGCGCGCGCGCGGCCGTCCGCGACGCCGCGTCCCGCGGCCGAGCCCGCGACACCGGGCGCCCGTGGCCCGGGCGCGCTCGAGGCGCCGCGCCGCGAGGTGACCGGTCGGCCGATCACTGCACCGCAGACCGCGCCGTCGTCGTCGCCCGCAGCCGCCGAAGTCGCACCCACCTACGTTGCGCGCAAGCCGTCGTCGGTCGGTCGCATCGGCCGCCCGACCCTCGCGTCGACGATCGTGCCGGCGACGCTCTTCTCCACCGGCGGGGCCGTGGCGGCCTGGCTGCTCTGGATGGAGCACAACCCGATGATGGCCGGCATCGTCGGCGCGCTGACGATCGTCGCGTCGGTCTTCGCGCGGCTGTTCCTGCGCACGTAGTCCGGCCGGCGAAGCCTTGCGCGGAACGCCGCCGTCCGGTCGTGTTCCGCGCGCGGTCGGTCCCCGGTGGTGAGCGAACCGCGCCCGGCCTCCATGGCGACGTACCTCCTGACGATTTCCTACGACGGCAGCCGCTACCACGGCTGGCAGCGCCAGGCCGGGTTCCCGACGGTGCAGGAGGAGATGGAGAAGGCGCTCGCCGCGATCGACTGCCCGGGTGTGCGCGTGGAAGGCGCCGGGCGAACGGATACTGGCGTGCACGCGATCGGGCAGTGCGCCCACGTCGTGCTGCCGCGCCCGTTCCCGCCGGAGCGGCTGCAACTCGCGCTGAACGCGAACCTGCCCGAGGACGTGGCCGTGCAGCGGGTGCGGTCCGCTCCCGACGGTTTCCACGCGCGCTTCCACGCACGCGGCAAGCGCTACGTCTATCGCTGCCTCGTGTCGCGCGTGCGGCCGGCGATCGGGCGGCAGTACTACCATTGGGTGCGCCGCGCCGTCGACGTGGCGGCGATGCGCGCGGCGGCGGCGTGTCTCCGCGGCACGCACGACTTCGCGTCGTTCGCCGCCAACCCCGGATACACGAGGAAGCGCGGCACCGTGCGCCGTCTCGACCACGTGCACCTCGTCGGGCGACCGGGCGGGTTCGATTTCGCGGTGCAGGGCAGCGGCTTCCTCTACAACATGGTGCGCAACCTCGTCGGGTCGCTGCTCGAAGTCGGCTACGGCAACCGGCCACCGGAGTGGTTCGCGGAGATCCTCGCCGCCCGGCGGCGCAGCCTCGCCGGACCGACGGCGCCGGCGGCCGGGCTCTACCTGCAGCGGGTGCTCTACGGGAGGGATCTCGCGCCTGCAGGCCGCGAGCCGGGGGGCAGCGAACCGCTCGTCGACGCGGACGAAGACGGCCTCGACGGCGAGTGACGGATCGGGCGGGGGGCTCGGCCACGGTGGCCGGCGCGAATAGTGTCCCGGCGGTCGCGTTGTGCGCCGCCTCCGCACCGGATCCATGGCCAACCTCCTCCAGCGTCTCTTCTGTTTCGCCCCGCTCGGCCTCCTCACCGCGCAGGCGCCGCCGCCGGTGCCGGTCGCGATCGAGGATCTGCTCCCGGCGTCGACCTACGCCGTGATGCGGTTCGAGGGCCTGGCGGCGTGTTCGGACGTGGTGCAGTCGATGCCGCTGACCGCCGTGGTCGAGGCGTTCGTCGAACGCCTGCCCGCGCGGCTGCGGGCCGAACGTCTCGAACCGGGCATCGAGCACGTGGCCGCCGGCGTGCGGCGGGCGCTGCGCGGGCCCGGGCTCGCGCCCGACGACGTGCGCGCGGTCATGGGTTGCCCCGCCGCGCTCGCGATCGGGCGGGTGTCGATCGAGGCGATGGGCCCGTCCGTCGCGCTCTTCGTCGCCGAAGGGCAGGCCGGCGCCGCGATCGACCGTTGCCTCGGGGTCGCGATGGCCGCGGTCGTGCGCGCGGGCGGTGTCGCGAGCGACGTGGACATCGACGGTGTCGCGATGCGGCGGGTCGACACTCCGGCGGGTTTCCCCTTGTTCACCGGCAAGGTCGCGGGCTGCCGCGTGCTGACGAACAGCCAGCCGTACCTGCGCGAGATCCTCGCGGTCACGAAGGGCGCGCCGGGTCTGCGCAAGGCGAGCGCGCTCGGCGCCCTCGCGGCGAAGTCCGACCGCGCGCTGGCCGCGACGTTCGTCGACGCGGCGAAGTTCACGCACATGCTCGATCCGCACCTGCCGTACGAAGCCGGTGCGATGGCGGACGCGCTCGGCATCGGTCACCTCGAGGCGATCTACGCCGCGGTGGGCGCCGGCCAGGATGGCGGCGGCGACACGCTGCATCTGGGGCTGCGCGGCAGCTCCCGTGGCCTCGCGAAGGCGCTGTTCGCCGGTCACGCAGACCTCGCCTTCGCGAAGCGCTGCTCCAACAACACGGTGCTGTTCGTCGCCGGCAACGTCGACGTGCCGGCGTTCGTCGACGCGGTGCCGGCACTCGTGGCGCTGCTGCCGCTGCCGGCCCAGCAGAACATCCACCGCGGCCTCGACGCCGCGATGAAACGCGAACTCGGGCACTCGGCGCGCGAGGTCGATCGCGCGATCCGCGCGTTCGGCACGCACGTGGCGCTGGCGGTCGGTCTCGACTCCGGCGGTTCGCCGAAGCCCGAAATCCTGATGCAGATCGAAGTGCGCGACCGCGCCGTCGTCAGCGGGCTGCTGCAGAAGCTCGAAGAGCACATCGCAACGGCTTCCGGCGCCGAGTGGCGCACGCGGCAGGTCGACGGCGACGAGTTGCGGTTCTGCAGCGTGCCGATTCCCGGCATCGGGCTGCAGATCCAGCCGTGCTACGCGCTGACCGACGAAGGGCTGGTCGTGGCGTCCGACGTCGCCGCACTCGTGCGGGTGCTGCGGCGCGCACCCGGTGACGACGAGTCGCTCGCGGCGGCCGCCGACTTCCGCGCGCTCGCCCAGGAGATCGACGGTGCGAGCGGTGTGGTGCACGTGCGGGCTGCGCGCGCGGTCGAACTCGGCTGGCCCCTGGTCGAACGCTGGCTCTACCCGCGCCTCGACGAACAGGCCGCGCGCCTCGGCTTCGGCAGCGACGCACTGCCGGACTCGGCGTCGCTCGCCGCGGCGGTCGGCACGTCGACGCTGGCCTGGCGCGTCGGCGACGACGGCGTCGACCTGCGGGCGCGCGGCGTGCTGACGCTCGGGTCGTTCGTCGCGGCACTCGGGTGGGGCGCGGATGAGGTCCTGCGACGCTGCGGGGAGACGGTCTACTAGCGAACGGCTGGACCACGGGCTTCGCCCGCCCGGTTGGAGCCGAGGCCCGCAACGGGCGCGGCTCAACGGCGACAGGCCGGGTCGAGCTGCCGTCCCATCTCTCGGGGTTGGCCGAAGGCGTTGTCGGCCTTCGCTGAGGTCGGGTCCTCGGCTTCAGACCTGCGCGAGCACGACCTTGAGCGGCGGGCGGCCGTCGAACGACGGGAAATCGGCGTCGACGGGCACGGCCTCCAGCGAACGCAGCGGGCGCCCCGCCTTCGCGGCAGAGCGGCGCAGCG
>JAEUHQ010000032.1 GCA_016794565.1 Planctomycetota bacterium
ATGCGTGCGCGTTCGTGGTCTCGAAGAGTCCGTTGCGCGCGTTCGGCGTGAGCGCCGCGCACTGCACGAACACCGCGATGCCCGCGGAGCCCGGCGCGACGACGAGCGACCACGTGTCGGTGAAGTCCGGCGTCGAGGGCAGCAACCCGCCCTTCAGCACGATCAGGTCTTCGCACCAGAGGCCAGGCAGCGGATTCGGCACCGCGCCGCCCACCGGCACGACGTCGGCGAGGAACAGGTAGAGCGAGCCGTCGGCGAAGCCGAGCGGGTACTCGAGCTGCGCGGTGATGGTCGAACCGGGCGGCGCCAAGTGCACATCGGGCAGACTCGCGGGCGTGCCGTTCACGGCGGCCTTCATCACGATGTGCTCGCCCGTGCCGCCGAACGTGGGCGCCGCGAGCTTCGTGACGCTCACGCCGTAGTCGCCGTTCGGGTCTGCGTTGTCGACGTAGTACGAGTCGTAGTTGGCGATGAAGAGGTGCGAGGCTCCCGCCGGCACCTGCACGTCGACGTGATCCGCCCACAAGGTTCGGCTGACGTAGAAGTCCTCGGTGATGTCGGTCGGCACGCTGCCGAAGTACGTGTTGACGGACGGGAACGCCGGACCGGCGGCGATCGCGCCGGGGACCCTCTGCTGCACGTTGGTCGCCAGAAGGGTCGCACTCGAGCTGAACACGGCACACGCCGCGCGAACCGTGTCCTGGCCGCCGCCGACCTGGCGGCATGCGCCCGTGGTCTCGATGCGGAGCCAGTCCCCCGGCTCGATGCCGAGCGAACCCAGGTTCAGGATCAACGGCGCCGTCGGGGTGTCGCTGTTGGTGCGCAGGTAGGCGGCGCGCGGGTCGAGCGGCCACGACCAGGACTGGGAGCTGGCCCCGGCGGCGAGGAACAGGGAGGCGGCGACGGTGAGGGACGGCTTCATGGCGTTCACCAGGGGGTAGCGAGCCGGGCCGGCCGTGCGTTCGCTCCATTCCCCAGAGGCCCCGCCTCCGAGGCCGCCAGGACGGGAAACCCGCCGTGGAGCCGCGCGTCCGATGCCACTGGCCAAGCCGGCCGGGAACTGGCGAAGATGCGGCCACCGTGCCGAACCGCCCCGTCGCCGCCGCGATCGCCACCGTGGGACTCGCCGTGGTCGCGCTCTGGCTCTGGCAGCCGACCAACGATGCGCCCGCCGGGCCTCCCGCGACAGGCACCGACGCGAGCGGCACCGCGGCGCGCCGCGCGAGCGCGATCGAAGGTTCCGTACCCGCGGCTGTGGCCGAACGAGACGCAGTGGCACCGCCGGGGCCGGACGAACGCCCCTTCGTACTCCGGGGCCGCATCGTCGCTGCGGACGACGGTGCGCCGATCGCCGACGCACGGCTCGCCGCGACGCGCGATGACGACACCCGCGATCGCGACGACCCGGCGCCGACCACGACGCTCGCGTCGGGCACGGACGGGCGATTCACCATCGCCGTCGCGTGCGCCGCGTCGCTGCGCGTGCAGATCGATGCCTCGGGCTTTGCGCGCGCCACGGGGCGCTGGAAGGCGAACGCACCGCGCGAAGTCGACGTCGGCGACGTGCTCATGATCCCGGCGACCGTCGTCGAGGGCGAAGTCGTCGACGAGCGCGGCAGTCCCGTCGCGGACGCGGAGCTGATGCTCGCGACGTTGAAGGCGGAGGGCCCGGCGTTCGCACCGCTCGCCTTCGTCCGGACCGAGAGCGGGCCCGACGGTCGGTTCCGCTTCCCCGAGCCGGTCGCGGCGCGCGACTACTACGCGATCGTCAACAACGCCGGCGGTCTCGTCGGGCCGCGCGACGTGAACGTTCCGCCGCGCGTCGACCACCACTTCCTCCGCATCACGACGTCCGTGCCGGACGCAGCGCAGGCGATCCGCGGCTCCGTCGTCGACGAGAGCGGCGCGCCGCTCGAGCGGGTGACACTGCGCGCCAACGGCGACGGTTCGACGGGCAGCGCCCGCGTGCGGCCCGACGGCACGTTCGCGCTGCATCGCTCCGGTGCGTTCACCAACGACGGCACCGGCGTGGTGCGCCTGTTCCCGAACGACCCGGACGGCGGACACGAACTCGCGTCGCCGCTGCCGCCGACACGCTGGGGCGCGGACGACGTGCGCATCGTGATGCATCGGCGAGCCGCCGTCGCCGTGGTCGTCGCCGATCGCGACGGCACGCCGGTGCCGAGCTACGACGTGCTCCTGCTGCGCAGCGTGGGCAGCGGCGTGCAGCCGAGCTTCGCGCGCGCCCGCGGCCGGGCCGACGGACGCATCGTGCTGGCCAATCTCACGGCCGGCGACCACCGGGCCCTCGTCCGCCTGCCCGACGGCACGGCGGCAGCGGCGCCGGTCGCCTTCACGGTGGACCAGGAGCATCGTGCCGCCGACGTGCGGGTCGCGTGCGGACCGCTGCCCGAACTCACCGTCGAGATCGTCGACACGAACGGAGCCCCGGTCGTCGGCAGCACCGCGGAAGCGATGCTCGTGTTCGCCGGCGAACCGCCGGGCGCGACCACACCCGTGCGCGAACTCGCGACCATCCGCGACGGCGACGAACGTTCGCTGCGCAGCCTGACCATCGTCAGGGCGACGACGAGCGCCACGGGACGCGCCGCGATGCGGCTGCCAGGCGGCGACTACCAGCTGCGGGTGCGCGGCGCTCTTCACCTGCCGACGCTGCAGGCCGTCCGCGTCGGCGACGCCGGATCGACTGCGCGTGTCGTGGTCGAGGGCGCGAGCCGCATCCGCGGCCGCTGCGAACCGTTCGCGGCACTGGCGAAGCTGCGCGCCGCGGCCGGCGACGACGCGGACCCGATCACCATCGTCGCGATGCACGACGGCAAGGCGGGAGCCGTGTCGCCGCTCGAAGCGGACGGCGCGTTCTCGCTCGACGGGCTCCGGCCGGGCACGTGGTCGGTGCAGTTGCAGGCGCCGATGCGCTTCAATCCCGACGACTCGGCAACGGTGACGCTGCCGCTCGGCGATGTCGAACTGCTGCCGGCCGGCGTCGAACGCACCTTCGCGATCGGCGCGGTCCTGCCGGCGATCGTCGCGGGCACGGTCACGCTCGACGGCGCCCCGTGGCCGCTCGCACAGCTGCGCTTCCACCGCGCGGTGCCGCAGAGTCCCGTCCGCGCGGTCGCCGACGCGAACGGCCGCTTCCACACGCTGCTGCCGCCGGGCGAATACAACGCGGCGGTCGCGTTCGCGGCGCAGCCGGGACCGGGCTGGATCAGTGTCGTGCTCGCGCAGCCGTTCACCGCCGTCGCGGAACGGGAGCAGCGCGCAGACCTCGCGGCCCGCAGCCGCTCCGTCGAGGTCCACGTTCGCGACGCCGACGGCCGGCCGGTGCGGAACGCGCGCGTGCGCATCAGCGCGGCGCTCGGCTACTACCGGCCTGGGCAGCTCACGACCGACGGCGCGGGCAACGTCGCGATCAGCCATCCGCCGTACGGCCCGTTCGACCTGTTCGCGACGGTCGGCGACCGCGAAGTCCGCTTCGGCCCGGCGGAGATGCCGTTCGCGACGGACACCGCGACGATCGAGGTCCGTCCGAGCGCGCGTTGAACCGCGCCGCGAAACGGCGCCGCGGAGGACGATTCGCGCAGCGACCCGCTATGGTCGACGGGCCCGGAGCGACCACCCGTGAACGCGCGCCCCACCGCAGCCGTCTACACCGACGAGTTCTTCCACACGCCGAACGGCAAGACCGCACACGGCCTGGTGCGCGGCCCGAGCCGATTCGAGATCGTGGCGCTCGTCGATCGCCACAGCGCCGGCCGTGACGCGGGCGAAGTGCTCGACGGCACCCGCCGCGGCATCCCGACGTTCGCCGATCTCGGCACGATGCTCGCGTCGCTCGGCAAGCGGCCCGACCTCCTCGTCGTCGGCGTCGCGACGCACGGCGGCGTGCTGCCGCCGAAGATGCGGAAGACTCTGCTCGACGCACTGCGCGCCGGCATGTCGCTCGTGTCCGGCCTGCACGAGTTCCTCGTCGACGACGCGACGCTCGTCGCCGCCGCGAAGGTCGCCGGCGCGCGGCTGATCGACGTGCGCAAGCCGCCACCGCTGCGCGAACTGCACTTCTGGACCGGCGCGATCCGCGAGGTGCGGGCGCCGCGCATCGCCGTGCTCGGCACCGACTGCGCCCTCGGCAAGCGCACGACGTGCCACGTCCTCGCGAAGGCGTGCGCGGACGCCGGCATCCGCGCGGCGATCGTGCACACGGGCCAGACCGGCTGGCTGCAGGGCATCCCGCACGGCTTCGTACTCGACAGCACGCCGAACGACTTCGTCTGCGGCGAACTCGAGCACGCGATCGTGCAGTGCGACAAGGACCTGTCGCCCGACGTGATACTGCTCGAAGGTCAGTCCGCGCTCCGCAACCCTTCGGGCCCGTGCGGCGCCGAACTGCTGCTCGGCGGCCAGGCGCGCGCGACGATCCTGCAGCACGCCCCCGGACGCCGCTTCTACGACGGACACGAAGAGGCCGGCATCGAGATCCCCCCGGTCGCCGACGAGATCGACCTCCTGCGCCGCTACGGCACACGCGTGCTCGGCGTGACCCTGAACCACGAGACCCTCGACGCCGCCGCGCGATCCGCCGCGAAGGCGAAGGTCGAATGCGACACCGGCCTGCCGGTCGTGTGGCCGCTGCTGGAAGGCGCCGCCGGGCTCGTGCCGGCGATCCGCGAGTACCTCGCGACCGAACGCCGTCGATGAAGGTCGTCGGCGTCGATCTGTTCACGGCGGACGTGCCGCTGTCGCGACCGTACGCGATCGCCAACGCCGCCACCGACGCCGTGTCGATGGTGCGCGTCGCCCTCACGACCGACCGCGGCATCACGGGTCTCGGTGCGGCGACGCCCGAACCACGCGTCACGGACGAGACGTTCACGATGTGCGTCGACGCGCTGCGCTCGGTCGCCGACGGACTGCGGGGGCGGTCCTTCGAGGCGCCGAGCGATCTCGCGACGTGGCTCCGCGCCGCCATGCCGGACGCTCCCGGCGCGCGCGCGGCGATCGACATGGCGCTGTTCGACGCGTGGGGCAAGCTGCACGGCCGACCGGTCGTCGACCTGCTCGGGCGCGTGCACGACGCGATGCCGACGTCGATCACGATCGGCGTACGCGACATGCCGGAGACGCTCGCCGAAGCGCGCGAGTATCTCGGCCGCGGCTTCCGCGTGCTGAAGGTGAAGGTCGGCGAGAACGTCGATCTCGACGTCGAACGTCTCGTGCGCCTGCGCGAGCTCGTCGGCGCACACGTGCCGATCCTCGCCGACGGCAACGTCGGCTACACGCCGTCGGACCTCGCGACCCTGCTCGCGCGCACACGCTCCATCGACGTCCGCCTGATCGAACAACCGCTCCCGCCCGACGCGATCGACGCGCAGCGTTCGCTCGCCGCCCCCGACGTCGTGCGCCTCGTCGCCGACGAGAGCCTGCACGACCCCGCGGACGCCGAGCGGCAGTGCCGTTCGCCGCGGGCGTTCGGCGTGTTCAACATCAAGCTGATGAAGTGCGGCGGCATCACCGATGCGCTGGAGATCGCACGCACCGCGCACGCCGGCGGCATCGACCTCATGTGGGGCTGCATGGACGAGAGCGTCGTCGGGATCGCCGCGGCGCTGCACGCCGCGTTCGCGAGCCGCGCGACGCACTGGCTCGACCTCGACGGCAGCTTCGATCTCGCCCGCGACTTCGCCACCGGCGGGTTCGCGCTCGCGGACGGCATGCTGCGCACGCTCGATCGCCCGGGACTCGGCGTCGACCCTCTGGACGACTGACGCGAAGACGCGCCGCACACGCGACTTGCCGACCGGACGCTTCGCTCCTTTGATGGCCCGATGGACAAGATCGATCTGGAGCAGTTCGAGAAGAGGCTCGAAGTCCGCCCGCTGCGCATGTCCGACTTCGACGCGATCGTCGCGTTGCAGCAGAAGTGCTTTCCCGGGATGCCGACGTGGACGCGCGAGCACGTGCAGAGCCAGCTCGATCACTTCCCCGAGGGCCAGATCGGCGTGATCCACGACGGCCAGCTCGTCGCGTCGTCCTGCAGCCTGATCCTCGACTACGACCTGTGCTCCGATTGGCACGACTGGAAGGTCGTCGCCGACCGCGGGTTCATCCGCAATCACGACCCCGCCGGCGACGTGCTCTACGGCATCGAGATCATGGTCGACCCCGAGCGCCGAGGCATGCGTCTGGCTCGGCGTCTGTACGAAGCCCGCAAGCAGCTCGCGCGGGAACGCAATCTCGAGGCGATCGTGATCGGCGGCCGCATTCCCGGCTACGCGGAGCACAAGGACGAGATGAGCGCGCAGGAGTACGTGCAGAAGGTCGAGGACAAGACCCTGTTCGACCCGGTGCTGACGACGCAGCTGGCGAACGGCTTCGAGCTGAAGCAGCTGATCCCCGACTACCTGCCGACCGACGAGGACAGCGCCGGTTGGGCGACCCACATGGAGTGGCTCAACGTCGACTACCGCCCGTTCCAGAAGCGAGCGGTGCGCGCTGTGCAGATGGTGCGGCTCGCGACCGTGCAGTACCAGATGCGGCGCATCGACTCGTTCGAGGACTTCGAGCGGCAGGTAACGTTCTTCGTCGACACCGCCGGCGACTACAAGTGCGACTTCGTCACGTTCCCCGAGCTGTTCACGACCCAGCTGCTGAGCATCGTCGACGCGAAACGACCGGGGCTCGCCGCCCGCAAACTCGCCGAGTTCACGCCCCGCCTGCTCGAGGTGTTCTCGAAGCTGGCGATCCGCTACCACGTCAACATCGTCGGCGGCAGCACGTTCGTCGTCGAGAACGGCGTGCTGTACAACGTCGCCTACCTGTTCCGCCGCGACGGCACGATCGGCAAACAATACAAGCTGCACATCACGCCGGCCGAGTGGCGCTGGTGGGGAGTGACCGGCGGCGACCACGTCGACGTGTTCGACACGGACTGCGGCCGCGTCGCGATCCTGATCTGCTACGACATCGAGTTCCCCGAGCTCGCGCGCATCGCGACGAAGAAGGGCGCGCAGATCCTGTTCGTTCCGTTCAACACCGACGAGCGGTTCGGCTACCTGCGTGTGCGCCACTGTGCCATGGCGCGCTGCGTCGAGAACCACGTCTACACGGTGCTGTCGGGCTGCGTCGGCAACCTGCCCCAGGTCGCCAACGCGGACATCCACTATGCGCAGTCCGCGATCTTCACCCCGGCCGACATCCCGTTCAGCCGCGACGCCGTGGCAGCCGAGTGCACGCCGAACATCGAGACGATCGTCATGCAGGACCTCGACATCGAGTTGCTGCGGCGACACCGCTACCGCGGCACCACGCAGAACTGGCGCGACCGCCGGCGGGACCTCTACCGCGTCCTCTACAAGGAGGACGGCGCCGAACACGAGACCTGAGCCATTGCAAGCCGAGCCGTTCGCGGCCCGGCCGACGCCGGCAGGAGGAAATCGCCAAAGGTCCCGCATCCGATCCGCGCCGCGCGGCATGGGTAGCATGCGACCCGCATGCTCCCTCCTTCCGAAGTCGACCGCGAACTGCGCCACCACGCCGTGGCGCTGCGCCGGATCGCGCGCGACCTGCTGCGCGACCCGCACGCCGCGGAAGACGCCGTCCAGGAGACGATGCATCGGGCGCTGGTGCAGAAGGGACTGCGGCCCGGACCGCTCGGCGGCTGGCTGCATCGGGTGCTCGAGAACTTCGTCCGTCAGTGGCGCCGCGGAGAACGGCGCCGGCTCGCGCGCGAAGCGCGTGTGCTTCCGCGCGAGGCGGAGCCGGACCCGTTCGAGGCCACGACGCGGCGCGAATCGCTGCAGACGGTGACCGATGCCGTGCTGCAGCTCGCGGAGCCATACCAGACCACGATCCTGCTGCGCTACTTCGAGGATCTGCCGCCGCGAACGATCGCGAAGCGGACGGGCGTCAACGTCGCGACGGTGAAGAGCCGTCTGCAACGCGGGCTCGTCGTGCTGCGGCAGCGCCTCGACCGCGAGCACAGCGCACGCGACGAGTGGCGCCAGCGTCTCGCGGTCACCTTCGGCCTGCCCTTCGTGCTCGGCGAAGGCGCGGCGCTCGCGACCGGAGCATGGATCATGGGGAGCACGACGAAGGTCCTTCTTGCCGCCGGAGCTCTCTGCCTCGGCGGCGTGTTCGCGTGGCAGTGGTGGGACGATCCGGCACCGCGCACGCTGACGAACGAACGCAGCACGACGAACGACGCGGCCGCGATCGCGGCGCCACACGAACAGCCGGCCGCGTCGACGACCGAGCGCGAAGCGCCGCCGGCGGTCGCAACCGCTCCGTCGTGGCTGCTCCATCCGTACGTGCTCGAACTCGAAGTCGTCGTCGTCGACGCAACCGGGGTTCCGGTCGAGGGCGTGACGCCGCAACTGGCGCCGCCGCGCGTGGGAGCCAACTTCGGCAGGAGCAGCACGGACGCGAAGGGGAACGTGGTCCTGTCCTGGCCGTCGCGCACGCCGACCGGCGAAGCCGTGGTCACCGATCCGGCGGGAACCCTGCGCCGGGTCGCGCTGCAGCACGGTCGTCGCACGGCGGTCACCGTGCTGCAGGACACGGGCGTGCAGCAGGTGATGCTGAGCAGCGTCGTCACGACCACGGGCACGGGCATCCAGTTCCTCTCGGAGCTGCCGGTGCTCGGCCACGTGTTCACGTCCGCGGAGGGTGCGGGCAGTTCGTCGATGGGCAACGGGCTGCACCAGTACGCAGTCTTCGGCGACGCCACCGCCCTCGCGCCGAAGACCGAGTACGCGAACGCAGAGGAGTCCTTCTCCCTGTCGGAGGGAACGTTCCTGACGAGGTCCCGCGTCCTGTTGGACACCGTCGGAGTGGCGGCGCAGCCGGAACCGACGCAGAAGCCGGCGATTTCCGGCACCGTGCTCCGCGACGACGGCAAACCCGCCGCGCACGCGCCGGTCGCGCTGTTCGGTTCGGGCGCGCAGCCGCTGCAACGCAACACGACCGACGACGACGGCCGATTCACGTTCGAGGACGTCGTCGAAGGCACGTTCACCGTGCGCGCCGGCGGGGACCGCGACGGCCTCGCGATCGCCCCCGCCGTGGTCACGATGGGCACGACACCGGTTCGCGTCGACCTGCGTCGCGACGCCTGCGTGCACGGACGCGTCGTGCGATCCGACGCGGCGCCGCACGCCCCGTATCGCGTGCGGTGGCGCGCCGAGGACGGTTCGTGGTGCGACCAAACGCTCGAAGGCGACGGCGGCACGTTCGTGCTCGCGAACCTGCCCGCGAAGGCAGGCGACGTGTATCTCGCCTTGCCGGGGCAGGACCTGCCCGTCGCCGCGGCGCGGCACGTGCTCACGGACAACGGCGAACTCGTGCTGCGGCACGACGTCGCCACCGCGCGCGCGATCTCTCTCGAGCCCGTGCTGCCCGACGTGTGCAAGGACGCCGCGGTCGAGGTCCGTGTGTGGCAGCTCGACACCGGTCTCGGCACGACGCTCGCGCGGCCCGAAGCGGGCAAGCCGTGGAAGCTCGAGTTCCTGCCGCCAGGCTGGTACCAGATCGAAGTGCGCGCGCAGGCCTGCGGCTTCGTCGACCTCGGCCGCCACTGGCTCGACGGCACCGCCGACCTCGACCTCGGCCGCGTCGTGCTGCCGCTGCCGGGCCGCGTGCACTTCGTGATGCCCGATGACAGCGTGCCACGAGGCGAGAACCGCCGCGCCTTCGACCTCTGCGAACTGCGCAACGACCTCGACGTGCGCGTCCTGCTCGCCGAGTTCCCCACCGACCGCCCCGTCTTCCTGCCCGCGGGCGACTACGTCTTCGCCTTCCGCCACCGCGACGGCGACGTGCGCTTCGTCCGCTTCACCGCCCGCTCCGGCGAAGACACCAACGTCGTCGCCCGGTGACCCGGGCGGCCGGGCGCGCAGTAGCAACGACGACCGCGCCGCCTATGCTCCCGCGGCGATGGCCGAGACGACCCCCACGACCCCGGCAGCGCGCAACGTGCTCGGGACCGAACTGAAGCCGTGCAGCACGAAGCCGTTGACCGGCTTCTTCCGCGACGGATGCTGCAACACGAGCGACGAAGACCTCGGCGCCCATACCGTCTGCGCGGCGATGACCGCCGAGTTCCTCGCGTTCAGCAAGGAAGCGGGCAACGACCTGTCGACGCCGCGGCCGGAGTTCGGCTTTTCCGGCCTGAAACCCGGCGACCGCTGGTGCCTCTGCGCGTCGCGCTGGGCGCAGGCGCTCGAAGAGGGACGTGCACCCCGCGTCGTGCTCGAGTCGACGCACGAACGCACGCTCGAATTCGTCGATCTCGCCGACCTCAAGCGGCACGCGATCCCCGGATGACCATGACCGAGACCCGTTCGAGCACGCTCCGTCTCATCCTCTGGCCCTCGGTGATCACGCTCGTGATCAACATCGTCCGGGCGGTCGGGCAACACGAGGGCTGGTTCACGAAGGCATCCGGCGGCGGCGGTGCACTGGTCGGCATCACGTGGCTGCCGCTGGTGTTCGGCCCGTGGTTCGCGTGGCGCCTGCGCAAGGGCGGCAGCACGCCGCGCGTCGCGCGCCCGTGGACGTGGTCGCTACTCGCAGTGCTGCCCCTCGTGATCGGTGGCGCACTGACCGTGCCCGCCTTGCTGGACGCCAACGCGGACGAAGCCGGCTACGCGACGCTTCGCACGGCCGCTCTCGCGGCCATCGCAGGTGCGGTGATCGGCGCGATCCGGCAGTTCGTCGTGTGGCCGCGGCTCGCGTGGATCCTCCTGGCCTACGCGATACCGGCACGACTCACGGTGGTCGCCCTGACCTGGTTCGCGAAGAGCAACGGGTGGGACAGCCACTACACGAAGTTCGGG
This sequence comes from Planctomycetota bacterium, assembly GCA_016794565.1. Taxonomy (GTDB): domain Bacteria; phylum Planctomycetota; class UBA1135; order UBA1135; family UBA2386; genus JAEUHQ01. The sequence continues at coordinate 10,854 of JAEUHQ010000032.1, forward strand.
CCAAAGGGCTGGGAGTTCGACATGGAAGGCACCATGTCCCGCGCGGCGCTCATGCAGCTCGGCTTCTGGGTGCCGGTCGCGGTGCTGTCGGGCACGTTGCTCGGCACGGCACTGTTCGGCCGCGCGAAGAAGGCATGAGCCGCCGACCGTGGTCGCGGTACCGCGCCATCGCGACGGCAGCGGCGTGCACGGTTCTCGCGGGCTGCACGGGCACGATGCTGTCCCGCGGCACCGGACCCAGCTCGGTCGGCATGTATCCGTTCGAAGCGATCGCGCTCGACATCGGCTTCATGGCCGCCACGCGCGCCGACGAACGCGACACGGGAGTGCCCGGCTCGCGGGGAACCCCCACGTTCCTGTGGGGCCTCACTTCGCTGCCGATCGACACGGTCGTCGACGTCGTGCTGCTGCCGGTCGACATCGTCGCATGGATCTTCGGCAGCTCGAAGACCTGGGAGTCCGACGAAGCGCGCCGCCGCTGGGAACGCGACGAACCCGGCCTCGACCCGAGGTAGCCGCGACCGCAGCGAGTTCGCGCGTCAGAGCGTGAGAAGCACTCGTTTCGAACGCTCTGCGTGGCCGTGAGGGCGGCCGCAGGGGAGCACCTCAGTTCACGAGTTCGCAGGACTCGTAGACCGGGCCTTCCATGCACGTCTTCGAGTAGGGCCAGCCCTTGAAGCGCGCGCCCTGGACACGGACCGAGCAGCCGTTGCAGACGCCGTAGCCGCACGCCATGTAGGTCTCGAGGCTGAGGAAGCAGCGCAGGCCGAGCTTCTCGCACAGCTTCGCCACCGCGTGCATCATCGGATCGGGGCCGCAGCAGAACACGACGTCGCCGGCGCGCACTTCGCCCTTCTGCAGCATGTCCTCGAGCAGCCCCGTCACCATGCCGCGGAAACCGTGACTGCCGTCGTCGGTCGACGTGTGCACGCGCGCGAGCGGTTCGAGGTCTTCGAGCCCGGCGAGTGCGGCGCGGTTGCGGCCGCCGAACAGGAGGCGCACCGGCGCGCCCTTCGCCTTCGCCTCGCGGGCGAGCAGCAGGAACGGCGCGAGGCCGACGCCGCCCGCGACGCAGACCGGGTCGGCGACGTCGCGCGGGAAGGGCTGGCCGAGCGGTCCGTTCAGCACGACGCCGTCGCCGGGGCTCAGCGAGCAGAGCGCGCGCGTGCCTTCGCCGACCGGCTTCACGAGGAAGCTGCCCCACGAACCGTCCGGCGCGCGGTCGTACAGCGAGAACGGGCGCGGCAGCTGTACCGGCCAGCGGTGCTCCGTGCGCAGCATGTAGAACTGGCCGGGCGCCGTCGGCGGGATCGGGCCGTCGACTTCGAGCGCGAACGAACCGCCGCCGAGGTCGCGGCAGCGCAGCAGACGGTGGACTCGGGACTCCATCGGGCGCGCGAGCATAGCGACGCGCCGGAGCCGGCCGCCGTCAATCGTGCACGGCGAGGACGGCCGGTGCCGCCGCCGCGCTCGCCTCGGGTACCGCGGGGTGGCGGCAGCGCAGTGTGACGATCGGCACCTCGGGGGGCGCGTCGATGCGGATCGGCAGCAAGGTCACGCCGACGCCGCGGCCGACGTAGAGGCTGCAGTCGTTCTCGGTGAACCAGCCGCGTTCGTAGCCGAAACGGCTGTGGTGGATCGGTGCCCAGCCGGCGATCCGGATCTGGCCGCCGTGCGTGTGACCCGACAGCACGAGGTCGACGCCGACGGCCGCCGCCTCGAAGAAGAAGTCGGGGTGATGGCTGAGCAGCACGACCGGTTCGCCGTCGCGACGACCGCTCAGCGCCCGCGCGAGGTCGGGTTCGCCTTCGGTGAGGTCGTCGACGCCGCACACCCACAGTGAGCTGTCGCCGATCCCGACGCGCACGCCGCGGTTCGTGAGCACCTGCACGCCGTTCTCTTGCAGGAACGCCGACCACAGCCCGATGTCCGGCCCCCAGAAGTGGTCGTGGTTGCCCGGCACGGCGAACATGCCGAAGCGCGGACGCAGGCGTTCGAGCGGGCGACGGAACAACAGCAGCTCGCGCTCGCGCGTGTTGATCAGGTCGCCGCCGAACAGCACGACATCGGGGCGCGCCGCCTGGATGCGACCGAAGAGTGCGCAGAGGTCCGCCTCGTCGAGGAAGCTGCCCGCGTGCACGTCGGAGACGAACGCGAGGCGCAGCCCGTCCAGTTCGCGGCCGAGCGCACGCACGCGCAGCTCGAGTTCGGGCAGTTCGAGACTGCGGCGCACGCGGCGGTGCAGCCAGTGTCCGATCGGCAGGCGGTCGAGCCCGCGGTTCATCCACGCCATGCACTCGGCGGCGACGCGCCGCAGCGGCGTGCGGCGCCCGGAGAGCGGCCCCTGCGGCCGCGGCGCGCGGCGATCGCCCATGCTCAGCGTCCGCTCGACGCCTTCTCGGGCGCGTCCTGCAGCTTGTTGAACAGCGTGCGAACGCCGATGCCGAGCATCTCCGCGGTCTTCGTGCGATTGCCGCCGCAGTGGTCGAGCGTGCGGCGCACGAGGTCGCGTTCGACCGCGTCGAGCGAACGACCGACGAGTGCGGCCACGGGGTCGACCGCGGGCGCCGGCATCAGCACGACCGGCTTCTCCGCGTCACTGCCGGGACGGATCCAGTGGCGCACGAGGTCCACCGTGACGACGTCGCCGTCGCACAGGAGACCGACGCGCTGCACGACGTTCTGCAGCTCGCGCACGTTGCCGGGCCAATGCCACGCACGCAGCATCTCCTCGGCCGCGGGCTCGAACGACGCCCCGGCGCGGAGGAAGTGGCGCGCGAGCGGCACGATCTCCTCTCTGCGTTCGCGCAGCGGCGGCAGCACGATCGGCACGACTTCGAGCCGGTAGAGCAGGTCGCCGCGAAAACGCCCGGCCGCGACCAGCGCGCCGAGATCGCGGTTCGTCGCGGCGACGATGCGCACGTCGACGCGCTCCGTGCGCGTGCCGCCGACCCGTTCGAACTCGCCCTCCTGCAGCACACGCAGCAGCTTGCTCTGCATCGCGGGCGACATCTCGCCGACTTCGTCGAGGAACAGCGTGCCGCCGTCGGCGAGTTCGAAGCGTCCTTCGCGGCGCTTGCCCGCGCCGGTGAACGCCCCCGCTTCGTGCCCGAAGAGCTCGCTCTCGAGCAGTGACTCGGGCACGGCCGCGCAGTTCAGCTTCACGAACGGGCGCTGCGCACGGTCGCTGCAACGGTGCACCATCGCCGCGACGCGCTCCTTGCCGGTGCCGCTCTCGCCGCGCACCAGGACGGTCGCCTTGCTCTTCGCGACGCGCTGCACGAGATCGAGCACGCCCTGCATCGCGGGCGAAGCGACGATCATGTCGCCGCCCACCGTCTCGGCGCGCAGGTAGCGGTTCTCGCGCAGGATGCGCCGCTTCTCGACGACGCGTGTCAGCAGCATCTCGAGTTCCTCGAGCACGACGGGCTTCTCGAGGATGTCGTCGGCGCCGCGCCGCATCGCCTGCACCGCGGTGTGCATCGTGCCGTGCGCCGTGACGAGTACGACCGGACGATCGGCGTCCGCTGCCTTGCTCGCGGCGAGCACTTCGAGCCCGTCCGCGTACGGCATCTTCAGATCGGTGACGACCAGGTCGAAGTCGCGCTCGGCGAGGACTGCGATCGCCCTCCGGCCGTCCTCGACCGCGAACACCTCGAATCCGAGCGCCGCGATCGCTTCCTGGAGGAACTCGCGCGACAGCGGCTCGTCGTCCGCCAGCAACACGGTCTCGCGCGTCATGCGGTCGCCTCCGCCGCGAGGACCGCGCGCTCGGCGAGCGGCATGCGCACGCGAAAGCGCGCACCCGGCTCGCCGGGGTTCTGCAGTTCGAGATCGCCGCCGAGGAACGACAGCACGCGCGCCGCCAGCGGCAGCCCGAGGCCGGTGCCGCGCTCCTTCGTCGACACGAACGGCGCGAACACGCCGCTGCCGAGGTGTGGTGGCACGCCCGGCCCGTCGTCCTGGACGACGAGTTCGAGCCGACCGGCGCGCACGTTCGCTTCGACACGCACGTGCACCGTCGGGCTCGCCTCCACCGCGTTGCGCAACAGGTTGACGACGACACGCGACAGCACGTCGGCGTCGACGATCGTGTCGCCGCGCCCGACGAGTTCGATCCGGGCCGCGGGCAGGGCCGCGTCCCGCGCGGCCTCCGCAACGATGTCGGCGACCGCGGCGACGCGCGCAGCACCTCGCTGTGGACGCGCGAAACCCAGCAGCGAGCGCACGATCTCGTCGACCTGGCGCACGCCCTGCACGATCTTGCCGGCGAACCGACGCATCGCGTCGGGCGACTCGCTGCGTTCGAGCAGCGCCGCGAAGCCGGTGACGCCGTTCAGCGGGTTCTTGATCTCGTGCGCGATGCCGAGCGCCAGCTCCGAGAGCCCGGCGAGCCGGTCGAGGCGATGCACTTCGCGTTCGAGTTCCTGCACGCGCGAACGGTCCTCGAGCAGCACGAGCTCGCCGTCCGGCATCTCGACGCGGCGCACCCGGACGAGCACGCTGCCGAACGCGACTTCGCCGGCGAGCCGGCGCGGCAGGTCGATGCCCGCAGCGCGCGCAGCGGCGCAGAGGCGTTCACCTTCGCGGTTGCAGCACGACACCGTCCCGTCGACGCGGACCGCGGCGAGGCCGATCGGCAGCGCCGCGAAGATCGCCTCGCGTTCCTGCAGCGACCGCTGCAACGCCTCGTTGGTCGCCTGCAGTTCGAGGTCGACCTGGGCGACGCGCGACTTCAACTGCGCGTAGCCGCGCTCCAGTTCCTGCGCGGCGGCGATGAACTGGTCGAAGCCTTGCTGCAGCTGCTGCTGGTCGATGCTCACTGCGCGCGCTCGCCGGGCCACGTCAGCGCCTCGATCGCGGCGCGCGGGTCGTAGCCGCCGTTGAGGTTGATCCAGCGGAAATGCTCCATCGCCGTCTGCGCCGCCATGCCCCACGGTCCGAGCATCTCGATCTCCGAACGCTCGCCCTTCTTCACGACGTCGCGCGCGGTGATCTTCAGGAAGGGCTCGCGCACCTCCTGCTCGCGCTGCTGCCACTCACGCGTGGTCTCGAGCGACAGGCCGTCGTAGCGCTGCGACAGGCGGAACAGCAGCTCGCGGCAGCGCCCCAGGTAGAAGAGCGACTGGTACGTCGGCTCGCGTTCCTGCAGCAGCGGCCCGAGCTCGTCGACGGCGCGCACGATGCGGTCCTTGGCGCGCGCGTCGAGGTCCTTCGCCGCGGCGGCCTGGCCCTGCTGACGCGCGATGTCGGCCCGGTCCATCAGGACCTGACCCGCCTTGAAGAGTGCCTGCGCGACGCGCTGGTGGTCCTGCGAACCCTGGATCTGCCCACGCACCGGGTCGAGGCCCGCATCGACGACCGACGGTTCGACGATCGTCGCGGGGCGCGGCTTCGCCACTTCGCCGGCGGGTGCAGGAGTCGGCGGCACTGGATCCGCGCCGCTCGGCCGCTGCACGCTGCGCTTCGTCGGCGCGACGTTCGCGGGCGGCACCACGATCTCGCGCGACCGCTGTTCCGCCTTCGCACGCTCCTTCGCGTCCGCCTGGAGCTGGTCGACCTCACCCTTCAGCTTCTTGTAGCGCTCGAGCAGCGCCGCGGTCGCGGCGTCCTCGTCGCGCAGCTCCTGTTGCGCCCGTTCCATCGCCTCCGTCGTGGTCGGTGCCGCGACGCGGAAGAGGCCCGTGTCGACTTCGGCTGGAAGGCCGAGGTCGTGCCGCAGCCGCGCGTCGAGCAGGCGGTCCACCTCGCTGCGGTTCTGCTGCAGGGAGCGCTGCGAACGCATGAGCTCCGCCTGCGTGCGCTCGGCCGCGTTGTTCTGCGCGGCGATCCCACCGGCGAACGCGACCACGGCGCAGAGCGCGGGGAGACGGGTCACCGCAGGATCCCCCGATAGGCGTCCGCCGCGTGCTCGAGCTTGCCGAGCCGCGTGTACGCGTCGCCGATCATCGTCGCGGCCTGGCTGCGCAGGCCGGCGTCCTGGATGCGCACGGCGAGATCGATCGCCTGCGGCGGGAAGTCGTCGAGATGGCGGCTCGCGACCGCCTGTTCGAAGAGCGCGGAGATGGTCTTGAACTTCGCGGTGTCGCCGATGCGGTTGTCGAGGTCGAGCAGCGGCCTCGCGACCGCGATCGCGCGCTGCCACTGCCGGTCGGCGAGCATCTCGTCGATCAGGAAGAGCGCCAGCTCGTGTTCTTCGCCGCGCAGCACCATCTGCTCCAGCTCGAGGAACGCCTTCTCCTTCTCGCCGAGCGCGAGCGCGGTCCGCGCCCACACTCGCAGCGTGCGCTGGCGCCACTCGGGATTCATCGTGCCGATGTGACGGGCCCGCGCCTCGACGGCGGCAGCGCGCGCTTGCACGAACCGCTCCTGCGCGAGGTAGGACTCGGCGAGGAGCACGTAGGCCATCCCGCGCCGCGGATCGGCCCCGGCGTGGATGAGGAACCACTCGAGCGACCGCATCGCCAGGTCGTACTTCTTCGTACCGAGCGTGCCGTAGCCGAGCAGGAAGTGGTAGTCGAGGAACTGGCGCGGCTCGAGATCCTCGAAGTTCGGGGACTCGCGCAAGGTCAGCATCGTCTCGTAGACGCGATCGGGCTGTTCGAGCAGGAACTGCGCCTGCCCGGCGAGCAGCCACACGTCGAGCATCTCGGCCGACTCCATCAGCCGGATCACGCGGGCGCGCAGCTCCGTCTGGCACTTCTCCGCGAGATCGCGCGCGATCTCGCGCCGCGTCTCCGCGGTCGCCTGGCCCATCATCGCCTCGCCGAGCAGCACGGTCGCGCGCGTGACCTCGGGCGCACTCGGCATGCGCTCGAGGAGACGCCGTGCCCACTCTTCGCCCTTGGCGAACTCCTTCGTCTGCACGGCGCGGTCAGTCGAACCGCGGGCGAGGTCGAGGTGGCACTCGGCGATCTTGAGGATGGCGGCCGCGACCTGGTCGTGCGGACGCCGCTCGTAGGCCTCGGTGAAGAACGAGATGGCGGACTCGAGGTCGCCGCTGTCGAGCAGCAGCTGACCGAGGTTCATCCGCACCTTCACGCCTTCCTGCTGGATCACCGGCTCGTACTGCAGCTCGTCGCTCAGGAACGAGCGATACCACTGCCCGGCGAGCGTGCGGAGCCGCTGCCGGCCGGCTTCGGTCTCCGGCGACGGCGTACGAACGACGTGCAGCGTCGGCCGCGCGCCTTCGACACCGGCGCCTTCGGCGAACACGGTGTCGGCTCCTGCCGCCACGGCGAGCAGCTGCGCCACCATCCGCGGATCCTGGTCCGCGAGATTCAGGTCGATCGACGCGAACCGGAGGTCGCTCTCGAGCGGCTTGCTCTCGACGACGAGGTTCCATCCCATCGTGCGCGTGAGGCTCTCGAGCGCCTGCAGGCAGTCGGCGCGGCGGCTGTCTGCGCTGACGACGATGCGCGCAGCCTCGCCTTCCGCCTTCGCCGCGTTGCGCGTGGCGAAGAGCGGACCCTGGTCCTGCGGCGCCTGCAGCGCCGCGGCACAGAGGAGAGCGAAGCCGATGCTCACTTGCGCTCCCCTCCCTGGGCGCGTTCGGCGCGCAGCGCGGCGGCGGTCTCCTCGAGTTCCTTCAGTCGCGCGGCCTCGGCGGCGGCGTTGGCCTGCTGCCGGTAGCTGTCGCCCAGCTGAAGGTACGCCTCGGCGACGTGCTTGTACAGCCAGCTCGGCACCTGCCGCTGCTGCAGCAGGAAGCGCGCCCAGATGCGCCGCAGCTGCTCCTGGTCCCCCGCCTCCGCCGCGGCCTTCGCGGTGGCGACGAGATCCTCGGGCAACGAATGGCTCTTCTCGATCGCATCGGCGCGGCGCTGGTAGTCCTGCGCCGCCTTGAAGTCGTTCTTGCGCGACGAGTAGTGCGCCAGCGCCATCAGGACGCTGAGCTTCTCGCTCGCGACCATGTTCGGCCGCTGCACGAGGTAGCCGTCGAGGATCGAGATCGCCTGATCGAAGTCCCGCCGTTCCGCGGCCGCGAGCGCTCTGTTCCACGGGTCGGAGAAGCGCGATTCCCCGCCCTTCGGCGACTCGTGCGTGCTCTCGTGCGTCCCGTCTGCGGTCGGAGTGCGGTCGGGCGACGATGTCGGCAAGATCGCGATGCCGATCATCACGAGCACGTTGAACGCGAGGAGCACACGCAGCCAGCGTTCGCGCGAGCGCGACAGCGGCGGCGGCGACGGAGGAGCGGCGTCGCCCATGTGGGCGCGCGCGGCAGCGAGGGCTTTCTGGCCCTCCGCGAGCGCCTTCTCCGCGGCGCGAAGGGCTTCCGCCTCGAGATCCGGTGACGCCTTCGCCGTCGCTCCGCCCGGGCGCGCGTCCGCCGCCGCCATCAGATCGCTGAGAGCGTTCTTCTGCGGTGCGGCCGGGGTCGCCTCGGCGGGCGTGGCCGTCGTCGTCGTCTTGTCGCCTTGTTGTTCGCTCACGGCTGGCTCCAGAGGTCGACCAGGACCGCCGGCAATCGGGGGCCGACCGCCGCCTTCATCGGCATGTCGTGTGCCTTTTCCCAATCCGATGCGACCTCGCGGCAGCAGTCGGGAACGTTGAGGAAATGGACACGCCGGCCGTTCTGCAGGCGGTCGTGCGCACGACGCAGAAACGGCTCGAATGCAGCCGCGGTGACGCCGGTGCCATCGCAGTCCACGGCGAACTCCGCCGCGTCGGGCCACTCGTCGACGAGCCGGCACACGCGCATTCCCGGATCGGGGCGGCCGTCGCGGCAGATGCGCAGTTCGACGACGCGATCCCCGACGGGCCCGCCGACGCGCAGGTCCCCGCCCAGTCCGGCGAGGCGTTGCGGCAGCACGTCGTCGGCGATGCGCGCCGACCAGGTGACGAACGTGCCGTCGTCGTCCACCCGCGCCTCGGTGCCGGCGGGCACGAGAGCGTTCGCGGCGGCGATCACGCGCTGCGCGTCCAGGGGCAGCGGAAGCGGCGGAGCGGTCGGGGTCTCGACGGTCGCGAGGAGCGCCTCCACGAGGCGCGACGGTGTCACCGGCTTGCCGAGCACGGCGTGCACGATCGCGTGCTGTTCGACTTCCTCGGGGTGACCGCTGACGGCGACCACCGGGCACGTGCAGTCGACGACGAACGAAGACGCGACGCCGTCGGGCAGCCGCCAGTCCGTGACGACGACATCGAACGCCTGTTCGACGAGCGCGGCGGCGGCGGCAGCGCAGTCACCGGCGGTGCGCACGTCGTGGCCCTTGCGGCGCAGCAGCGCCGCCAGGCCTTCGCGGATGCCCGGCTCGTCGTCGACCAGGAGGCACTTCATGCCGATCCGACCGCCTGCGCCGCCAGCGGCAACGTGATGCTGAAGCGGGTCCCACGCGCGAGCGGCACGCAGCGGATGCAGCCGCCGTGCGCGGCGAGAGTCGTGGCGACCGTGTGCAAACCGAGACCGGCACTGCCGCGCGTCGACCATCCCGGAGCGAAGATGCGTTCGACGTCCTCGCGCGGAACTCCGCAGCCATCGTCCTCGACGTGCACGACGGCGTCGTCGCCCAGGCCCTGCAATGCGACGCGGATCCGTGCTGCACCGGCCTTGCGCGCGTTGTCGAAGAGGTTCTCGAAGACGCGCTCGAGCAAGAGCTCGTCGCCGCGGACCATCGTCGGCTCACCGGCGACGACGACATCGACGCGGTTGCGACCGGCGACCGAACGCACCAGCTGGTCCAGGCGGACCGGGTCGTTCTGCACGTTGGCGGTACGAGCCAGCTGGAGCCACGAATCGAGCAGTCTGGCGGCGCGATCGAGATCGCGAAGAACGCCGTCGAGCACGGGCGCGCGCGGATCGTCCGTGTCCGACATCTCTCGCGCCAGCATGGCGCCGGTGACGGCCGCAGCGAGCGGATTGCGCAGCTCGTGCCCGATGAGCCCGGGCAGGCGCTCCGGCGCGACGCCCTTCACCTCACACCCCCATCTTCGCGCGCAGCGGTCGCTTGCCGAGACCGTAGACGCGGATCTTGTTGTAGAGAGTGGTGCGGTTGATGCCGAGGATCGCCGCGGCGCGGCTGATGTTCCACTGCGTGTCGTCGAGGACCTTCGCGACGAGCTGGCTCTCGAGGGCGCGGATCGAGCGATCCTGGCCTTCGAGCACGACGGACGTGCGGTCGATCTGGTCGCTGCCGTCCGGACTGCCGCCCGTGAACTTCGGCAGGTGGATCTCGTCGATCATCCCGCTCGGGCACACGATGCACGCGTGCTCGATCGCGTTGCGCAGTTCGCGGACGTTGCCGGGCCACGTGTACTCGCACAGCGTTTCCATCGCCTCCTCGGTGAAGCCGGAGAGCGCCTTGCCCATCTGGCGGCCGATCAGGTCGAGGAAGAAGTGCGACAACAACGGGATGTCCGCGGCGCGCTCGCGCAGCGGCGGCACGTTCACGGTCATCACGTTGAGGCGGTAGAAGAGATCCTCGCGGAACGAGCCGGTCTGGACCATCTCGCGCAGATCGCGGTTCGTGCTCGCGACGATGCGGACGTCGGCGGGCACGTCCTGCACTCCGCCGACGCGGCGGAAGGTGCGCTCCTGCAGCACGCGCAGCAGTTTCGCCTGCAGCGTCGGCTCCATCTCGCCGATCTCGTCGAGGAACAACGTGCCGCCGGCCGCGACGGCGAAGAGGCCGTCCTTGCCTTCGCGCGAGGCGCCCGTGAAGGCACCTGGCTCGTAGCCGAACAGCTCCGCCTCGAGCAGCGCCTCGGTGAGCGCCGCGCAGTTGATCGCCACGAACGGACCGTGACGCCGCGAGCTGCGCTCGTGGATGCAGCGAGCGACGAGTTCCTTGCCCGTGCCGCTCTGACCCGTGACGAGCACCGTCGTGTCCGGCGCGTGCGCGACCTGGTCGATGCGGGTCTGCACTTCCCGGATCGCCGGCGAGAGGCCGACGAGCTCGGTGGCCGTCAGTTCGCGGACGCGATCCTGCAGCCAGCAGAGTTCGTTCTTCAGCTGCCGCGTCTCGAGCACGCGACGGACGACGGCCAGGATGCGATCGGACGAGAATGGCTTCTCGATCACGTCGCTCGCACCCTTGCGCATCGCCTCGACGGTGTTCGCGACGGTGCCGTATCCGGTGAGGACGACGACGTCCGCCGACGGCGTGCCGCGCCGCAGCTTGCCGAGGATCGACAGGCCGTCCGCGCCGGGCAGGTTCAAGTCGAGGAAGACGACGTCGAAGCCGCGCTGCTCGATGCGCCGGACGCCTTCTTCGGCGGTGCCGGCGGTTTCGACGTGCAGGCCTTCGTGTTGCAGCATGCTGCGCAGACCTTCCCGCACGCCGTCTTCGTCGTCGATCACGAGGACACGGGGGAGACCGGGGAAGCTGAGGTTCTTCATGTGCCGACCTTGCTGTCTGGAATCGCGGCAAGTCCGGGAGGGAACCCGCCGCGAGCGTTGATCACCTTGCCATGGCCTCTTTCGGCACATTCGGCCGTCGACCTTTTGGGCACTTGCAGGAATCTGCATCGATCAGGAGTCCCCCTGTCACTTGTGCTCAAGGCGAGAGCGCCCCCGCCGGATCATGACCGCGAAGTCACGCCGCAGGGCGGGCACCACAGGAGCAACGGGGAGTCATGGGTCTACGAGTCAACACGAACGTCACGTCCATCAACGCGCAGCGGAACCTGTCGTCGGTCACCGACCG
>JAEUHQ010000086.1 GCA_016794565.1 Planctomycetota bacterium
CCTGCGCCTCGCGCAGCGGGAACTTGGCCTTCTGCTCCTGATTCGCCTCGTCGTTGAGCAGCACGTACTGGCTGATCCACGCGTTCAGGAACTTCTGGCACTCGTCCTTGCTGGTGAACGACCCGATCTTGTCGCGGCAGATCACCTTCAGGTAGTGCGCGATGCGGCTCACGGCGAAGAGGTACGGCAGCTGCGCCGAGAGGTACGCGTTCGCGCTCGCGTCCTTGTCCGTGTACGACTTCGGCTTCTGGGAGGAGCTCGCGCCGAAGAACACCGCGTAGTCGGTGTTCTTGTAGTTGACCAGCGGGATGAACCCGAGGCCGCTGAGCTCCGCCTCGCGATCGTCGGGAATCAGCACCTCGGTCGGGCACTTCGAACCGACTGCGCCTTCGCGCGAACGGAACGTGTGGATCGGCAGGTTCTCGACCTTGCCACCGCCCTCGAAGCCGCGGATCGCGACGGTCCAGTGGTGCTTCGCGAACGCATCGGTGATGCGGCTGGCGAACGCGTACGCCGCGTTGCCCCACAGGTACTTCTCGTGTGTCTCGCCGTCGACGTCCTCCTGGAAGTCGAACGCGTCGATCTTGTTGCCGTCGCCGTACGGCGCGCGCGCCAGCACGTGCGGCAGGCAGAGCCCGACGTAGCGCGCGTCCTCGCTGTCGCGGAACGACAGCCACTTGGTGTTCTCGGGGTTGTTCTTGTCGAAGATCTTCGCGAGATCGCGCGGGTTCGGCATCTCGGCGAGGCTCTCCATGCCGAACATGCCGGCCCCCGCGGCGGACAGGAACGGCGCGTGCGCGCCCGCCGCGATCTGCGACAGGTGCTGCAGGAGCTCGATGTCCATCGGGCCTTTGTCGAACTCGAAGTCACCGACGATCATGCCCGTCGGATCCGCGCCGGCCTGGCCGAAGCCGCCCTGGTAGATCTTCTTCCAGAGCGCGCTCTCGGTGAACTCGGCGGCAGCCTGGAAGTCGAGCAGCAGTTCGCGCTTGCCCGTGTCCAGCACCTGGATCTTCTGCGCTTCACCCGTCTCCGTGCTCATCACGAAGCGGTGCAGGCCACGCCACGACGCCTCCAGCTGCTGGAACTTCTCGTGGTGCATGATCGCGCTGATCTGCTTGCTGAGCTTCTGGTCGATCGCGGCGATGTGCTCGTTGATCGTCCGGGTGAAGCCCTTGCGCACGGTCATGCCGGCGGACAGCTGCTTCACATACTCGTCGAGCAGGTCCTTCACGCGATCCTTCGCGGCATCGTCGCGGGGCCGCGCGGTGTCGAGCATGGAGGACAGGAGGTCCTGCCCCTCGAGCTTCACGAAATCGGCGACCGGCGCCGCCTTCTTCTGGTTCTTGCTCATCGCTTGCTGGGCCTCACTGCTTCGGAGCCTCGCCGCCTTCCCCGCCGCCGAACGCACCGCCCGCCTTCTTGCGCAGCTCTTCGTTCGCGAGCAGTTCGTTGAGCAGTTCTTCGAGGCGGTCGTTGCCGTCGGCTCGGCTCTTCAGATCGACCAGCTTCTCGCGCGTCTCGAGCAGCGCCTTCAAGGCGGGCACCTGCGCGGCGATCTGGTCGGGGCTGAAGTCCTTCAGCGACCCGAATTTCAGCTCGACCGCAAGCTCGGAACCGTCGCCGGCGAGTGTGTTCTCGGCGCGCAGCTTCAGCTCCGGCGCGATCCCCGCGAGCACGGTGTCGAAGTTGTCGCGGTCGATCGTGACGAACTCGCGGTCCTTCAGCTTCTTGTCGCGGCGCTTGTCGCCCGCGAGATCCGCGAGCACGCTCGACACGAAGGGCAGTTCCTTCAACACCATCGCGCCGTTGGTCTCGACCTCACAGGTCATGCTGACGCGGGGCGGGCGGATACGCTCTTTCTTCTTCTGGACGCTCTCCGACATGGATGTGGCTCCTCGAGGGGATGAAGCAACTGGCGCGAGCCGCGAGCGTTGCAAGCGGGGGCCCGCGATCGGGGAACCATACGCTGGTCCGGAGCGGTGTCTACTAGCGAAACGGGCGAACCAAGGGCCTCTCCCGCCTCGGTTGGAGCCGACGCCCGCAACGGGGCGCGGCTCAACGGCGACACACGGAGCTGCGATGGTGAACCGCCGAACCACGGGCTTCGCCCGCCTGGGTCGGAGGCGACGTCCGCAGCGGGGCGCGGCTCAACGGCGACACACGGAGCCGCGATGGGGAAACGGCGAACCAGGCCTTCGCGGCCGAGGTTGCGGCGGAAACCTGCAAGAGGTCCGCGGCTCTCTTTCGCATGACGAGAGGCAACTGAGCGCGGTCGTTTCGCACGTTCCGGCGGCGCGCTACAAGATCGCGCATGCTCGACGCCGCGCCGTTGCTCCAAGCGATCTCCAGCGACCGACCGGCGGGCATCGACCTGCGGCGGGCGCAGATGAACGATCACCCGCTCGACAAGGTGAAGAAGGAGCGCTTCCAGGAGGATCCGCTGTCGCTGCCCGCGGGCACCGAGCCGCGGAAGGTGAACTGGAACGCCGTGCACGAAGGCTGCCGCCTCGTGCTGACGAAGCACAGCAAGGACCTCGAAGCCGCGGCGTACCTGACCGAAGCGCTGGTCCGCACCGACGGACTCGCCGGCCTCGATCGCGGGCTCGAGATCTTCGCGGGCCTCGTCGAGACGTTCTGGCCCGTGCTGCATCCCGGCGCGCCCTCCGCGGACGAGCCGGAGCTGATGGCCGAACTCCGCACCAAATGGGTGACGTGGCTGTCGGGCAACGACATGGTGACCGCGCTGCGCACGGTCGCGATCGGCGCTTCGACCGACGACGGCCGCCCGCTCACGTTCGGCGACCTGCTCGACTCGCACCGCGTGCAGCGCGCCTACACCGAGAATCCCGCCGAGTACGCGCGCCTCGTCGAAGCCAAGGTGACGACGCCCGAGATGTGGCATTCCGCGATCGGCAAGGCACCGCCCGAACAACTCGCGAAGGTCGCGGCGGCAGCCGAGCAGGCCCTGGCGCGCCTGCAATCGCTCGGCGCAGCCTGCGAAGCACGGTTCCCGCCAGACAGCGTGCCGAGCCTCGTCCGCCTCGCCGAACTGCTCGAGCAGTTCGCGCACGAGATGCGGTCGCCAAGCCGACCCGAGGCGGCGCATGCCGAAGGCGGCGACGCGATCGGGGCGGCGGCCGGCAGCGGCGCGCCGCGCGCCGCTGCGGCTCCCGGTTCGATCGGTTCGCGGGACGACGCGATCCGGGCCCTGCAGGCGGTTGCGCGCTACTTGCGGAACGCCGAACCGCACAGCCCGGTCTCCTACATGCTCGACCGCTGCGTGCGCTGGCTCGGCATGTCCTTCGACCAACTGATGCAGGACCTCATGAAGGACCAGGCGTTCGTCGACGGCATGCGCGAGAAGCTGGGCATCCAGCCGCCGCAGAGCTGACGCGACGCCGAATGCGAGGTCCCGAGGGCCCGCGCGACCCGTGTTCTTGCGTCAATCTTCACACCGGGTTGGCGGGCCGATGTTCCGCGGAGCGAGCATCGCTGCCCTTCTTCACATCCGGCCGGTGCGCCGGACACGGTAGGACCGTATCCTCCGCGCCCTTTCTCGTTCTCAATCTCCAGCCATCCAGACGACCACCATGAGCTTCCCCCGTTTCGCCACCCCGGCGTCGATTCTCCTGTTCGCTGCGGCCGCGGCCGCGCAGATCACCCCCGGCAACCTGATCGTCGTGCGCGCCGGTGACGGCGCCCTCGCCCTCGGCAGCACCGCGGCAGCGACGTTCGTCGAACAGTTCGATCGCATCACTCCGGGCCCGGCGCTGAACACGATTGCGCTGCCCACGGCGGTCTCGGGCGCGAACCAGCCGGTCACGCTGCAAGGCTCGGCGACCTCGGAAGGCTTCATCACGCAGTCCGTCGACGGCAACTACCTCCTGGTGACCGGCTACGCCGCGATCCCCGGCGCTTCGGGCCCGAACACCGCCGCGAGCGCGACCGTGAACCGCGTCGTCGCGCGCATCGATCTCTCCGGTGCAGTCGACAGCAGCACGTCCCTCACCGACGCGCACAACGCCGGCAGCATCCGCAGCGCGGTCAGCGTCGACGGCTCGTCCTTCTGGACCTCCGGCGCGGGCTCGACGCTCGGCACGAACCGCGGCATGGCCTGGGCCTCGGGCGTCGGCGCCACGACCTCGGTCCAGATTCCGTCGACCCTGACGAACGGCCGCGTCGCCGCCATCTTCAACGGCCAGCTCTACGTTTCGAGTGCGGCCGGCGGCACGTTCGGCGTGAGCGCGGTCGGCACCGGCCTGCCGACGACGTCCGGCCAGACCTCGACGCTGCTCCCGGGCATGTCGGTCGCGACGGGCAGCGGCACGATCTCCCAGTACGACTTCTGGTTCGCGGACGCGCAGACGCTCTACGTCGCCGACGACCGCACGGCGGCCAACGGCGGCGGCATCCAGAAGTGGACCGAGAGCGCCGGCACCTGGACGTTCCAGTACACGCTGTCGCCGGGCGTCGGCTGCCGCGGCCTGTCGGGCATTCGCGACCAGTTCGGCACGCACCTCTACGCGACGACCGCCGTCGCGTCCGCCAACCAGCTCGTCACCGTCGACGACACCGGCATCGGCGCGACGTTCACCACACTCGCAACCGCACCGACCAACACCGCCTACCGCGGCGTCCGCTTCGTGCGCACGCCGAGCTCGGCCACGCTCGCCGGCACCGGCTGCACGACCTCGGTCGGCATCCCGACCATCGCGCCCTTCGGTGCGCCGGTCTCGGGCAACGGCACCTTCGGCATCGCCGTCGGCAACACGCCGATCTTCTCGCTCTACCTGACCGTCATCTCGATCGGTCTCCCGCTCGGCGGCGGCTTCCCGCTGTCCTTCGTGCTCGACACGCCCGCCTGCACGACGCTCTATCCGCAGACGCTCGACATCCTGCTCGCCGGCGTCACGGACATCGCCGGCAACGGCGTCGCGCCGCTCGGCCTGCCGACGCCGGACAACACGCTGTGGGGCCTCGTGCTCGGCACGCAGCACCTCGTGTTCGACGGCGCCTTCTACCCGTCCTTCGGCTTCCCCCTGGGCGCTTCGCAGGGCTTGCAGATCACCGTCGGCAACTGAGCCAGCCGACATCCTGCGGCGGGGCGATCCCGCGCGCGAACGAACGGCCGTCCCAAAGGGGCGGCCGTTCGTGTTTCCCGGGGACATCGACGTCTGTCGTTCGCTTCACGCGGTCCTCACGGCGCCGGGGACGGTGTCCGGCCTGCACCTGACAACCCCGAAACCGATGATCCCACGCACCCTCGTTCCGTCCCTCGCACCTCTCACCGCACTGCTCGCGTTCGCCGCCAGCGTCGCGGCACAGATCACCCCCGGCAATCTGATCGTCGTCCGCACCGGCACCGGCGCGGCGGCTCTCAACAGCTCGTCGACCGCCGTGTTCCTCGAGGAACTCACGACCAGCGGCGCCGCAGTCCAGACCCTCGCGATGCCCACTGCCGTGAGCGGCGCGAACCTGCCCGTGACCAACTCGGGCTCGGCGACGTCCGAGGGCTTCATCACCCAGTCGGCCGACGGGCGCTACCTCGTCACGGTCGGCTACGCAGCCGCTCCGGGTGTCGCGAGCATCGTGGGCACGCCAGCGGCGACAACGGCGCGCGTCGTGGCGCGCATCGCGCTCGACGGAACCATCGACACCTCGACCGGCCTCACGGACGCCTATTCGGGCAACAACATCCGCAGCGCCTGCTCGTTCGATGGCAGCTCGTTCTGGACCGCCGGCACCGGCAGCGCCCCGTTCAACCGCGGCATCTGTTACGTCGCTGCGGTCGGCGCCGCGGCTTCGAGCCAGCTCAGCGACACCGCCGGAGTCACGAACTTCCGCGTGGCCAACATCTTCAACGACCAGCTCTACACCTCGAGCCAGTCCGGCGCCGCCGTCGGCGTCAACACGGTCGGCGTCGGCGTGCCGAACGTCGGTCCGCAGACCGTGGCCGTGCTGCCCGGTTTCCCCGGCGCGGGCTCGCCGAACCAGTACGACTACTGGCTCGCGGACGCCACGACGCTCTACGTCGCAGATGAGCGCTCGCCGGCGACGGGCGGCGGCATCCAGAAGTGGACCTTTGCCGCGGGCGTGTGGTCGCTCGCCTACACCCTGGCAGCGCCCGGCACGAACGGCTGCCGCGGCTTGAGCGGCATCCGCGACCAGAACGGCACGCGACTCTACGCTACGACCACCGAAGGCAACGCGAACCGGCTCGTCACCGTGCTCGACACTGGCGCCGGCTCGGTCTTCGACCCGACCCTCGCGACGGCGGGGGCGAACACCGCGTTCCGCGGCGTCCGCTTCGTGCGCACGCCGAGCTCGGCCACGCTCGCCGGCACCGG
>JAEUHQ010000105.1 GCA_016794565.1 Planctomycetota bacterium
CCGTCGCCGTGACGCCTGCAGCCCCGGCGAAGAAGACCCGGCCCGCGAAGGCCCCGGCCGCGAAGAAGCCCGCGGCGAGCAAGGCGAAGGCGACGAAGCGCGCAGCAGCCGCCTCGACCCGGAAGCACTGACCCGCTGCGAAGGCGGCCGGGCACGCGACACCGGCACGGTCCCACCGCGCGAAGGTCGCCGCGAACCGAGTGCCGCGGTCCCGGAACGGGATCGGGTCGTGCCGCCGCGAGTGACGCGCCTGCAGCCCGCGCCGTTCCTGCCGATGCACGTCGGGGGCACGAGCCCACGACCGCAGGTCGCACCATGAACCACGTTGTCTTCGTCTCTCTCCTCGCCCTGGTCACGTCGCCGTTCCTCGCCGCACAGGACGGCAAGCCCGCTCCGGCCGAACGGCGGCAGATCGTGAAGGAGCGCCTCGACCGCAACGAGGACGGCAAGGTCGGCCCGGCGGAACGGCGCGCGGCGGCAACGGTCGCCGGAGCGATGGAGGGATGGACGGCGGAGTGGCAGTCGTTCTGCAAGGCGCACCCCGAAGCCGCGGCGAAGGCCAAGGCCAAGGCGACACGGATGGCGACGGCACGATCTCGGCAACCGAACGGCAAGCGGCACACGAGGCGATGGTGGCGTGGCGCCGCGAGCACCTGCAGGAGGACTGGGCGCACTTCGCGACCGAGCACCCGGAGGCCGCGAAGAAGCTGCGCGCCGAAGTCGACAAGGACGGCGACGGCAAGATCGACCCCGCCGAGGCCAAGGTCGCGTTCGCGAAGATGGAGGCAATTCGCGCGGAACGGCGCGAGCACTGGGCCGAGTTCCAGAAGGCCCACCCCGAGCAGGCCGCGAAGATCGTCGAGAAGACCGACAAGAACGGCGACGGCAAGGTCGGCCCGGCCGAAGCGCACCGCGCGCGGCACGAAGCCCACGAGCGGCGCGACGAACGCCGCGAGAAGCGGCGCGACGGCTGATCCGGCGGACTACCCGCCGGCTTTCGCGCGCAGTTCGGCGTTGTTCGGATGCCGCCGCGCGCCCTTCTGCCACATCTCTTTCGCCCGCGCCGGATCGCTCTGCTCGAGCAGGTTGCCGAGGTAGAGGTACGTCTGTGCCTGGTAGTCCTCCGCCGGCATCGCGTCCTGCTGCTTCACGAGCGTCTCGAAGTGCGAGATGGCCTCCTTCTTCTTGCCGAGGAAGTCGGGCCAGAACGTGTAGCTGACCGCCTTCGTGAAGCGGGCTTCCCAGTGCGTCGAGTCGATCCCCAGCACGCGATCGAGTTCCTGATCGGCGAGGCGCGAGCGGCTGTAGTCGCCGGGGTCGAGCTGCAGTGCGGCGAGGTAGGCGTTCGCGAGGTCCATGTGCGCCTTCGGATCGTTCGGCGCCGCCTTCGCCGCGGCCTCGAACCGCGCCAGCACGTCCTTCAACTTGCCCGCCGCGAACGCCTTCTTCCACGCGTCGGTGTTGTTCCAGTAGCTGGTCCCGACGAGCGGGCCGAAGTCGCGGTCGATGTCGAAGCCCGACGGTGCCGCCGTCGCATCGGCCTTCCCTTTCGCCGCGTCGCGTCGCTTCAGCGCGGCGTCGACGGCAGCGATCAACTGCTCGTCGGTCGGCATCGCAGCCGCGCGCTGCGGATCGCCGGATGAAGTCGCGACCGCGGGCGC
Organism: Planctomycetota bacterium; assembly: GCA_016794565.1. GTDB lineage: Bacteria > Planctomycetota > UBA1135 > UBA1135 > UBA2386 > JAEUHQ01. Next base: position 1,662 of record JAEUHQ010000105.1, read on the forward strand.
GGTGCGGACGGCTTCGATCTGCGCCTTCAGGTCGGCGACGACGGCGCGCAGTGCCGTCACTTCCTGCTGCAGTTCGGCGGACGACTCGGCCGGGGCCGGCGCGACACTCGGGCGGGACGCGAAGGAGACGGCGGCCGCTGCGGCGGACGCGAGGAGAACGGAGAGAGCGACGGTCGGAGTGGTGCTCATGGTGGATCAGGGGCGCACATTACTGGACCCCGCCGCGACTATTCGCCCGACAACGGGCACCATGCGCGCCCATGCAGGTCTACGACACGCACTGCCACATCGGCCTCGATGGCAAGGTCGATCCGGCGGACGAACACGCACGCGCCGCGGCCGCCTCGGTGACCGCACTGCTCGTGGTCGGAATCGACGCCGCGAGCAGCGCCGCTGCCCGCGAACTGGCGCGGCTGCCCGGCGTGCGGTGGAGCGCAGGGCTGCATCCGAACGACAGTTCGCGATTCGACGCCGAATGGCCGGCGATCGAGGCGCTCGCCCGCGATCCGGACTGCACGGCGATCGGCGAGACGGGACTCGACTGCTACCGCGACCGCACACCGCTGCCGCAGCAGGAGCGTTCGCTGCGCGCGCACCTCGCCCTCGCGCGCTCGCTCGACCTGCCGGTGATCTTCCACTGCCGCGACGCGTTCGCGCCGCTCTTCGCGGTGCTGCGCGACGAGCCCCCGGTCCGCGGTGTGATGCACTGCTTCTCGGGCGGGATCGACGACGCCCGCGCAGCTCTCGACCACGGCCTGTACCTCTCCTTCGCCGGCCCGCTCACCTACCCGAAGAACGACGCGCTGCGCGGCGTCGCCGCGTGGGCTCCTGCCGATCGCATCCTGGTCGAGACCGACGCGCCGTTCCTGCCGCCGCAGAAGCTGCGCGGCAAGCGCAACGAACCGGCGTTCGTCGTGCAGACGGCCCAGGCGCTCGCGGATGCGCGCGGCACGTCGCTCGCCGCCGCCGCGGAACTCACGTTCGCGAACGCGATGGCCCTGTTCGGCTGAGCACGAAACGAATCAGCGCGGCGGCTGCGCCGCTTCGCGCAACGCACCCATCACGGCCGGATCCATCGGCGCCATCGCCTGCGCGCGCGCGAGTTCGCGCCGGGCCTCGCCGTCACGACCGAGCATGCGGAGCAATCGCACACGTTCGAGCCGCACCGGCACCGTGACGAGCCCGCGCCGAAGGCTCTCGTCGAGGTGCTCGATCGCCCCAGCGACGTCGCCGGCGCATCGCTTCGCGTCGGCGGCGAGCAGGAACACGAAGGCCTTGGGGGCCGCGATGGACAGGCACGACAGCGCCCGCTCCTCGGCGATCGCGAAGTGCTGCGTGTCCCCCGTGCGCCGCCCGGCGATCAGGTGCGCGCGCGCGAGCAGGGTGCGCGCCCACGGATCGTTCGGCTCCTTCGCCGCCAGCTCCTCGGCCCGCGCGAGCGCGACGGCGGGATCGGCCCGTTCCTCGGGGACCGACACCAGCGCTTCGGTGTAGGAACGCAGCGACTCCAGCACCTGCGGGCGCAGACAGTGCGCGGTCGCGAGCGGTTCGACGGCGTGTTCGGCGTCACCGCGCGCGAGGTACGACGTGCCGAGGCCGAACCACGCGTGGAACGCCGTCGGTCGCGCGGCGATCTCCGCGTTCCACATCGTGACGTCGTCGCGGTACTCGAGCGTACGACGGATCGACAGCCCGGTGCCGACGACGAGGAGCGCGGGCACGACGATCGCACGGACGCTCCACCCGCGATCCGTGGTCGCGACGGGCCGGCGCCACCGGACACACGCGGCGACGAGTGCGAAGCCCAGCATCGGGCCGTAGAGGCGATGCTCGGCGAGCGGCATGTTCAGCGGCACGATCACCCACGGCGCCGCGAAGAGCACGGCGACGCAGACGCCGAGCCGCCGCCGACCGGCGGTCGTCCCGGGCACGACGGCCGCGACGAACAGGCCCACGAGGCTGCTCCACGCGAGCAGCGACCATGGATCGAAGAGGCTCGTGCGGTACGTGACCGGCGGATCGAGGGACAGCCCGAACGGCGCGACTGCTTGCAGCAGAGCGCGCGCGAGCAGCGGCCCCATCGTCGCGAGCTGCTGGGTCAGCGTGCGGTTGTGGCCGATGATCGGATCGCCTCCCGTCCTGCCGAGCACGTCGACCGCGACCTCGCCGAGCAGCGCCTTGCGGAGCGCGAGGTACACGACGACGGCGACGACCGCGGGCAGCACGCCGGCGACCGCCCGGCCCCGACCTGCGCCCGCGTCCCCGCTCCGTCTCGTGAACACCGCCTGCGCGACCAGCATCGCGGGCACGACGGCGCCCGTTTCCTTGCTGCCGCACGCGATCGCGGTGCCGAGCACCGTTCCGGCGATCGCGCCCCAGCCGCCGCGACCGCGATGCCACGCGAGATGGCAGCGCAGTGCGAGCAGGGCACCGACCCCGAGCAGCAGTTCGCTGCGCGCCGACACGAGGTTCACCGCCTCGGACGCCAGCGGGTGAACGGCGAACACCGCCGCGACGACGAACGCGACACGCGTCCGCGCGCGAAGCGCCCGCAGCCAGCCGAACAGCATCGCCGCGACCAGCGCGTGCAGCAGCACGTTGCCGAGCTTCGGACTCCACGCCGAGGTCGACACCGCGAGGTTCCAGACGAAGGACAGCAGCACCACCGGTCGGTACATCTGCTTCCCCGTGGCGCTGAACGCCGACGGATCGGTGAGCGCCCGCATCGTCGCGCCGGGTTCGACCAGTGCGGTGTTGGCCGCGACGCTGTGCACGTCGTCGAAGAGGTAGTTGCCGCCGACGGCGGCGCCGTACGCGACGACGGCGAACGCCGCCACCAGCCACGGCATCCGACGCAGAGCCCGGCGCGCGGGGCTCATGCGAACGCCTCCAGCAGGCGCCGCCAGCGCGGTGCGGCGCTCGCAGGCGAGAAGTGACGTTCGTACGCGGGCCGCGCCGCCTCGGCGGCCGCGCGAACACGATCGGGTGAGCGGGACAGGTCGCGCAGCATCGACGCCAGCGCCGCCGGGTCGGCGGCGGGCACGGTGAAGCACGCGCCGCTGCCCTCGAGCCAGCCGCAGAGCGCCGGCGTGTCGGCGGTCACGACAGGGCGGCCGGCGGCGAGTGCGTGCACGACCTTGAAGGGCACGACGCGCTGCGCCTTGCCGCTCGCGCCGAACACACCGGCCGTGAGGTGGCACTCGGCGAGCAGATGCTGCAGCCGCGTTCGATCGACGAATGCGGGCTCGAGACGCAGCCGGTCCCCCAGGAGGCGCGCCGCGTCGGCACGATCCGCGTCGGTGCCGCCAACGAGGACGAGATCGATCTCCGGCGCCGACGCGACCGCGGCGAGCAGCACCGACAGGCCGTGCAGCGGCACGCCCGTGCCGAAGAAGAGCACCCGGAGGCGGCCGTTCGTCGGCGGCTGCCACGGCGCCGGTCGCTCCGGCGCCTCGGGATCGCCGATCGGCATCCACGCGAACCGTTCCGGCGGCAGACCGGTCAGCGCCTGCACGTAGGCGGCGTTCTCCGGCGTGTCGAGCAGCACCAGATCGGCGGCCGCACACGCGCGGGTGTCGAGCTGCTGCAGCCAGCGCGCGGCGAGCGAACCCGGCGCAACGACGCCCCGGTCCTCCACCACCGTGTCGTACGCGGACAGGAACAGGTCGAGCACGACCGGCCGATCGGTCGTCCGGCGCACCACGTCGACGACGGCATGGCCCGGATACGGAACGACGACGCAGCGAGGCGCCTGCTCGCGCAGCGCGGAACGCAGCGCGGCGCGGAGCCGACGCTTCTGCGCGACATGACGGGCCAGCGCTGCCGGCCACCGCCACGGCGCGCGCAGGAGCGCCTTCTTCGCCGCGCCGAGACCGGGCACCCGGCAGTCGCGCACGGGAACGCCGCTCGCCTCGACACCCTGCCGCAGCGACGTCGTGCGCGGGTAGCCGGGTCCTTCGTCCCACGCGCCGCAGAACAGCACCGGGCCGGTGTTCATCGCCCGTGGTCGCGCGACAGCCCCTGGAAGCGAAGCGCCGCGATCTGTTCCGCGATCAGCCCGAGCGCGAACAACAGGCCGGCCTGGCTGAACAGCAGCACGGCCATGTTCGTGAAGCGCCCTTCGGTGACCAGCGTGTAGACGTACCACGCGGCACCGAGCGCGGCGACGACGAGCGACGCGGGCAGGAAGACACGCAGCGGCGCGAACATCGTCGCGATGCGCAGGATGATGAGGAAGAAGCGACTGCCGTCGGTGAGCAGGCGGATGTGGCTCTTGCCGCGCCGCGTGCGGACCGCGAACGGCAGGAAGCCCACGCTCCAGCCGCCGCGCAGCATCGACATCGTGATCGTCGTGGGATAGCTGAACGTGTTGGGCAGCAGCCACACGAGGTCCTTCGCGACGTCGGCGCGCACGAGGCGGAAGCCGCTCGTCAGGTCCGGGATCCGACGCCCCGACACGTAGCTCGCGAACGTGCTGTACACACGGTTCGCGAAGTTGCGGTGCATGCTGCCGCCCTTGCCGCCGCGCGAACCGACGACCATGTCGTAGCGTTCGGCCATCTCGAGCAGGCCGGCGAGCGCCTCGGGCGGGTGCTGTCCGTCGCCATCGAGCAGCAGGATCCAGTCGCCCTTCGCCTCGCGGATGCCGCGCTTCACGGCCGCGCCGTTGCCGAGGCTCTCGGCGTGCGACACGACGCGCGCGCCGTGCCGCGCGGCGATCGTCGGCGTGTCGTCCGTGGATCCGTCGTCGACGAGGATCACCTCGTGGAACGGCAGCGACGCTGCGCCGAGCGCGGCATCGACCTCGTCGAGCAGCGCGTCGAGGTTCGCCGCCTCGTTGCGTGCGGGCATCACGATCGACAGGCGCTGCACCCGCCGCGCGGCACGCACGACGATCGCCGGCGTCCCCAGCACCTTCGGGAGCACGGGCGCGGGTTCGCGGGTGCGCTTCGGGAGTTCTCCCGTCGCCATCAACGCGACGAGCTGCTCGGTGCGCGTCGTCGCTTCGTTCTGCTGCAGTCCGGCCGACATCGCCGTTGCTATCGGCGAGACGACCACCGGACCTGAGGGTTCAGTTCACCACGACCCAGCGGTTGCCGTCGGAGGCGACGGAGTTCGTCGCGACGGCGCCGTCCATGGTGATCGGACCCGAGCCGAGGATGGCGGCGCCGAAGGTCGGCACGATGCCCGTGGCCTGGTTGTAGCGTCGCACTTCGCCGGTGGTCGACAGCAGGTCGCCGCGGTGGTTCACGAAGAACGTGCGGCGGCCGGAGCCGTCGTACGACTGCGGCCACGCGTAGCAGCACCACAACACTTCGGCGCGCGAGGCGTCGATGCCGAGCGTGTTGCCCGGATCGCCGCCCGACGGCAGTTCCGCGAGTCCCTGCGACGCCGCGTCGGGCAGGAACATCTGGTAGACGTAGCCCGAACGCAGGACGCGCGAGCCGGTCACGTTGCCGAACGCCGCGGACAGGATGTTCGGCGCGATGCGCACCGTCGTCGCCCGCACGTCGACCTTGCCGCCGATCTCGCCGAAGAAGCCGTACTCGCCGGCACCGTTGTCGTTCGTGTCGATGATGCCCGACGCTTTGCACTGCGCCTGCGCCGCGGCGATGTTCTTCAGCGTCGCGATGGCCGCGGACTCGTTCGCGCTGAGGCGCGAACTCGTGAGATTCGGAATCGCGATCGACGCGATGATGGCGATGATCGCGACGACGATCATCAGCTCGATCAGTGTGAACCCTGACTGGCGCGCGCTCATCGTTGCCTCCTCGGCAAGCTCACTGTCCCCCCACTCTCTAGGAAACGACGACGCCCGCCGCGTGCCGAGCACGAGACGGGCGCCTGTGCAGCCGAGCGCACGGGTGTGATCCGTACGCCGCGACCACCATCGTGCATCACTGCACGACGACCCAGCGGTTCGTGTCCTGGGCGACCGTGTTGGCCGCGACGCCGACGTTGATGGCAGCGGTGCCACCGACGAAGGCCGCGTTGAACACCGGGCGGGTGGCCGTCGCTTCGGAGTACGAGACTACTGCCGCGTTCGTGGCGAGCACGTCGCCGCTCTGGTTCACGAAGAACGTGCGCTTGCCCGAGCTGCCGAACACCTGCGGCCACGCGTAGCAGCACCACAGCGTCTCCGCCTGGCCGGGGTCGACACCCTGGCTGTTCGCCGTGTCACCGCCGGTCGCCGTCTCCTGAATGCCCGCCGCGTTCGTGTCCGGGAGGTACATCTGGAAGACGTAGCCCGAGCGCGTGACCTGCGCGTTCGCGATGTTGCCGAACGCCGTCGACAGGACCGGCGGGCTGATGGTCTGCGTGCCGGCGCGGACCGCGACCCGGCCCGACAGCTCGCCGAAGAAGCCGTACTCGCCCTGGCCGTTGCCGTTGACGTCGATGACGCCGCTGGCCTGGCACTGCGCCTGGCCCGACGAGATGTTCTTCAGCGTGGCGATTGCAGCCGACTCGTTCGCGTTCAGACGCGCGGCGAGGAGGTTGGGAATCGCGATGGACGCGATGATGGCGATGATCGCAACGACGATCATCAGTTCGATGAGTGTGAAGCCCTGTTCCCGCTTGGACATTGTTCTCTCCTGGACAACCTTGCGATGCAGCGGCCGACGTGGCCGCCGCGTGTTTCCCCTTCTCTTCCTTCCGCGCTGCGGTCAGCGACCCGGGGTCGCCGCCCGCTCGGCGGACAGTTCCCGGAAGCGCGGCAGCTCGGCCAGCGACCGCCAGGCGTCCGCTTCGTCACGAAGCAGGCGCCTCACCTCGGCGGGCACGACCTTGCTGACTCGCTCCAGCAACTGAAGGCTCGTATCGACCTCGCCCCGACGCAACTTGAGGCGTGCGAGGTGGTAATCCGCGATCGGGACCGCGCTCGAGGCCCGGACCAGCGCGGCTTCGGCCTTGTCGTCGTGCCCGAGCGCCAGGTACTCGATGCCGGCTTGCAGCGATGCCATCGGAGCCACGGCCGTGTCGCGCACGACCTGGTCGAGGCGCTTCTCCGCGTCGACGCGCCGGCCGAGCTGGCGGAGGATCGTTGCCTCTTCCAGAGACCGCTGCGGGCCGAACCGGGCGTCGAGGGCGGCCGCCGCGGCCGCGAACACTTCGAGCGCCTCGGCGCGGTGCCCCGCCTGCGCGAGCACGCGCGCCCGGTTGAACACCAGCACGTCCCGCTGTTCGTCCCCGCAATCCGCGCACTGCAGGGCACGGGCATAGGCGGCCGAGGCCCCCTCGTAGTCGCCGCGCAGCATGCGCGCAAAACCCTGGAACTCCGCCGTCACGGCCTTGCCGGGCTCGAGGCGCTCGACGATCTCGAGGCTCTTCTCCGCGTCGGCGATCATCGCGGCGCGCGAAGACAGCTCGACGCCGTCCTTGTCCTTCGGCGGGATCGCGTGCGCGAGGCGGAGCTGCACGTCGGCGCTGCTGAGCAACGTCACGACGTCCGCCTCGCTGCGCTTCGTCGCCCATGCGACACCGAGTCCGCCGAGCAGCAGCGCGGCGGTGCCGTAGAGCAGGACGCGCCGCGTGAACTCGGACAAGCCGCCCCCGTGGTCGTCGTGATCAGCCACCGGCGAGCTTCTCCTGCAGCTTGAAGATCGGCAGGAAGACCGCGAGCACGATGCCGCCGACGATGATGCCCATGACCGCGATCATGATCGGCTCGATCATCGACGTGAGGCCCTTGACCTCGGCCTCGACCTGCTGGTCGTAGAACTCGGCGATCTTCTCGAGCAGCGCGTCGAGCGCGCCCGACCGCTCGCCGATCGCCATCATCTTCGTGACCATCGGCGGGAAGACCGTCGACTTCGAGAACGGGTCGGAGAGGCTCTCGCCGTTGCGCACGCTGTCGCGGGCGCTGTCGACGATGCGCGAGATCACGAGGTTGCCCGACGTGTCGGACACGATCTCCATCGCGCCGAGGATCGGCACACCGCTCTTCACCAGCGTCGAGAACGTGCGCGCGAACCGCGACAGCGCGACCTTCTTGAACAGCACGCCGAACACGGGCACGCGCAGCATCACTGCGTCCTTCACGAAGGCGCCCTTCGGCGTCTTGCAGACCATCTTCAGGGCGAAGAAGACCGCGCCCATGCCGCCGAAGATCAGGTACCAGTAGTCGCGCATGAAGAACGCGATGTCCATGATGAACACCGTCAGGCCCGGCAGCTCGACCTCGAGCGATTCGAACACCGGCTTGAACGACGGCACGATGCCGATCATCAGGAAGCTCGCGATGCCGATGACGAGCACCAAGCTGATGACCGGGTAGGTCATCGCCGACTTGATCTCGCTGCGCAGGTGCGCCGCCGCTTCGAGGTACTCGGCGAGGCGCGTCAGGATGATGTCGATCTGACCGGACACTTCGCCGGCGCGGATCATGCTGACGTAGATGTGCGAGAAGACCCTCTTGTGCGGCTCGAGCGCCTTGCTGAGGTCCGAACCGCTGCGGATGTCGCTGACCACCTTGTCGAGGCAGAACGCGAAGCCCGGCGACTCGGCCTGATCGGCCAGGATCTCGAGCGCTTCGAGCATCGGGATACCGGCGCCGAGCATCGTCGACAGCTGCCGCGTGAAGACCTCGAGCTCGCCCTTGCGAACCGAGGACTTCTTCGCCACGCCGCGCCTCTTGCCCTTCTTGCCGCCGCCGCCGAACCAGGATCCGAATCCGCCCGACTTGGTCACCTCGACCGGAGTCAGGTTGCGCCGACGGAGATCGGCGACCGCGTCGGCCTGCGAGTCGGCCGTGATGGCGCCCTTGACCACCTTGCCCGCGATGTCCTTCGCCTCGTACTTGAACTTCGTTGCCATGTTCCCCGTGTCCTTCGTTCCGTGTGCCCGTGGGGGCGTCGCGGCCCGGGGCCGCGCGCCGTCAGTCGGCCATCGTCGAGGCCTCGACTTCCTGAAGACTGGTCTTGCCGCGGAACGCGTTCAGCAGGCCGGTGCGACGCAGCGTGAGCATGCCCTCGGCCAGCGCCTGCTTCTTGATGTCCGCGATGTGCGCGCGCTCGACGACCATGCGTTTGATCGCCTCCGACATGCGCATCGTCTCGAGCAGCGCGAATCGGCCCTTGTAGCCGTTGTTGCAGCGAGGGCACCCGGCGGGCTCGTAGACCTCCATCGGGTTCTCGAAGTCCGACTCGATCGCGCCGAGGCGCAGGAGCACGTCCTTCGGGATGTCCGCGCGCTTCTTGCAGTTCGCGCAGAGCTTGCGGCCCAGGCGCTGGGCGCAGATCAGCAGCGTCGAGCTCGCGACCATGAACGGGTCCATGCCCATGTCGACCATGCGTGTGATGGTCGACGGCGCGTCGTTCGTATGGAGCGTGCTCAGCACCTGGTGGCCCGTGAGTGCGGCCTTGACCGCGATCTCGAGAGTCTCGTGGTCACGGATTTCGCCGAGCAGCACGACGTCGGGGTCCTGACGCAGGATCGAGCGCAGCGCCCCGCCGAACGTCAGCCCCGCCTTCGGATTGACCGGCACCTGGTTGATGCCTTCGAGCTGGTACTCGACGGGATCCTCGACCGTGACCAGGTTGATGTCCGGCGCGGCGATGTGCTTCACCGCGGAGTAGAGCGTGGTCGACTTGCCAGAACCCGTCGGACCGGTGACGAGGATCATCCCGTAGGGCTGCGCACAGGCCCACAGGTAGTCCTCCATCGCCTTCGGCTCGAAACCCAGCGACTTGATGTCGAGGGCCAGATTGCTGGAGTCGAGGATGCGGAACACGGTCTTCTCGCCCCAGACGACCGGCAGGATCGACACGCGGAAGTCGACCGCCTTGTGGCCGATCTTCATCTGGAACTTGCCGTCCTGCGGCTTGCGCTTCTCGGCGATGTCCAGCTTGGACATGATCTTGATGCGCGACGTGATGTTGTTCTGCATGCGCTTGGGCAGCGACATCGCCTCGTAGAGGCAGCCGTCCTTGCGGTAGCGAACGATCACCTTCTTCTCGAACGGCTCGATGTGGATGTCGGACGCGCCCGTGTTGCACGCATCCAGGATCATCTTGTTGACGAGCTTGACGATCGGTGAGTCCTCGTCACTGATCGCGGACAGGTCGGTGCTGTCCTCCTCGACGTCGGTCTCCTTCAGCTCGACGTCGGCGTCGTCGAAGGACCCGAGGATGCCGTCGACGCTCTCGGTCTCCTTCTGGTAGCCCTTGCCGCGGATCTTCTCGATCTCCTCGGCGGTGCTCACCACGATGCGGAGCTGACAACCCGTGATGATCCGGATGTCGTCGAGCTTCAGCACGTCGAACGGGTTCGCGACGGCGACCGTGATGATCGTGCCGATCCGATCCACGGGGAAGATGCAGTACTCGCGCGCCACGTCTTCGGGCACGGACTCGAGCACTTCCTTGTTCACCGTCAGCTTCGACAGATCGATCGGCGGCACGTTCGCCGCCTTGGCGATCAACGCGACGAGCTCCGCCTCGGTCGCCACGCCCTTCTTGACGAGGACCTCCGTGAACGGCCGCTTCTCCTGGAGCGACTCGTTCAGCAGGGCCTCGCCCGCCGTGGCGTCGAGTTTGCCAGCCTTCTCGAGGATGGCGCGGAGCTTCTTCGCGAACTGCGTCATGGGTCAGCGCGCGAGGGGCTTGCGCATGCCGGTGCCGCCGGCGCGCTCCATGAGTCGCTGGAAGTCGGCTTCGTCCGAAGTGTGCTCGAGGGCGTCCTCGTAGCTGATCGTGCCCGAGCGGTAGAGCTCGAACAGCGACTGGTTCATGGTGCGCATGCCGACCGAGCCGCCGGTCTGGATCGTCGACATGATCTGGTGCGACTTGTTGTCGCGGATGAGCGCCCGGATCGCCGGGTTGACGATCATGATCTCGGAGGCGAGCGCACGACCCTTGCCGTGGATCCGCGGGACGAGCTGCTGGCACAACACGGCCTGCAGCGTGAACGACAGCATCGTGCGGATCTGCTGCTGCTGGTGCGCCGGGAAGACGTCGACGATGCGGTTGACGGTCTGCTGCACGTCGGAGGTGTGGAGCGTCGCGAACGTCAGGTGGCCCGTCTCGGCGAGCGTCAGCGCCGCCTCGATCGTCTCGAGGTCGCGCATTTCGCCGACGAGCACGATGTCGGGGTCCTGACGCAGCACGGACTTCAACGCCTTCGAGAAGCCGTGCGTGTCGCCGCCGACTTCACGCTGGTTGACGAGACAGCTCTTGTTCCGGTGGAGGAACTCGATCGGGTCCTCGATGGTGACGATGTGGCTCTGCCGCGTCTCGTTGAGGTAGTTCACCATCGACGCGAGGGTGGTCGACTTGCCGGAGCCCGTCGAGCCCGTGCACAGCACGAGGCCGCGCGGCAGGTTGCAGATCCACTCGCAGACCTTGGTCGGCAGACCGATCGTCTGGAAGTCGTAGACCTCGAACGGAATGACGCGGAGCACCGCGGCGACCGAGCCGCGTTGGATGAACGCGTTGGTTCGGAAGCGCCCCAGGTTCGACACACCGAAGGAGAAGTCGATCTCGAGGTTCTTCTCGAACTTCGCGACCTGGTCGGCACCGATGACGGAGTAGACGAGTTTCTTCGTCGCCTCCGGCATCAGAGGTTCGTACTCCGTGTCGACCAGCTTCCCGTCGATGCGGATCTTGGGCGGCGCGCCCACGGAGATGTGCAAGTCGGATCCGCCGCGCTGAACCATGAGGTTCAGCAGTTCTTCCATCGACACCATCGTGAGGCACTCCTGTGCTGTCCCGTCGCCACGACGGGGTGTCCGGGTCTATCGGACGGCACAGGGTGCGGGATTGAGGCGAGGGTCGCCGCGCCCGCTTCGGGACGGTCCGGCGCTTCCCTGTCGAAGAAAGCCACAGCGCGTCCCGGCCCTCGGGGCGGCCGGTGCGCTAGTGCGCGGCGTGGTGCTGCTCGACGATCGCGCGGCGCTTGTGGACGATCTCGGCCTGGAGATTCGGCGGCACGGCCTCGTAGTGCGAGAACTTCATCGCGAACGAGCCCTCGCCGGCGGTGATCGAACGGAGTTGGGTCGAGTAGTCCAGCATCGAAGCGAGCGGGCACTGCGCCGTGATCGTCTGCAGCCCTTCCTGGGTCTCCATGCCGGACATGCGGCCGCGGCTCGAAGACAGGTTGCCGGCGACGTCGCCGGTGAAGCGCTCGGGCACCTGGATCGTGACGTCCATGATCGGTTCGAGCAGGATCGGCCTGGCCTTGGCGAAGCCGTCACGGACGGCAGCTTCCCCCGCGATCTGGAAGCTCAGCTGGTCGCTGTCGACGTCGTGGAACTTGCCGTCGTGCACTTCGACCTGGACGTCGACGACGGGGAAACCGGCGAGGGCGCCTCGCGCCATGAACTTGCGGGCGCCCTTCTCGACCTCGGGGATGAACTGGCGCGGGATCGAGCCGCCGACGACCGAGTCCTTGAACTCGAAGCCCTCGCCGTGCTGTCGCGGCGCCACGCGCAGGTAGACCTCGGCGAACTGACCGCGACCGCCCGTCTGCTTCTTGTGCCGGTGATGGCCCTCGGACCGCGCAGTGATCGTCTCGCGGTACGGGATCGTCGGTGGGCCATGGTCGACGTCGACCTGGTGCCGGCGATGCAGACGATGGAACTGCACTTCGAGATGGATGGGGCTCATGCCCGTCAGCAGGAACTCGCCGGTCTCCTTGTCGCGACTGTGGTGCAGCGTCGGGTCCTCGATCGCGAGCTTCTCGACCGCGTGGCCGATCTTCTGTTCGTCACCGCGCGCCTTCGGCCAGATGTGCCGGGAGTAGGTCGGCTCGGGGTACTTCGGACGGTCGAACTGCAGCTTGCCGTTCTCCGCGGTCACCGTGTCGCCGAGCGCCAGGTCCTCGATCTTGCTGACCGCGAACAGGTCGCCGGTGCCGATCGCGCCGACCTCCTTCGTGTCCTTGCCGTGCACCTCGAGCAGGTGCGCCACCTTCAGGACCTTGCCGCTGCGCACGTCGGCGATCGTCTGGTCCTTCTTCAGGCTGCCGCGGAAGCACCGCAGGTAGGTCAGCCGGCCGACGTACGGGTCCGACACGATCTTCCACACCTTCGCTGCGAACGGCCCGTCGTCCGGCTCGACCAGCTCGGTCGGCACGTCGCTGTCGGGCTTGCTCGCGCCGCGCGGTCCGAAGCACGTCGGCGACGGGAAGTGCATCTGCACGAACTCGCAGAACTGCTCGAGCCCGAGGCCGCGGTTCGGGCAGACCGCGAACACCGGCACGAGCTTGCCGCGCGCGACGGCGCGGCGCAGGTTCTGCTCGAACTCGTCGGGCGCGAGGTGGCCCTGTTCGAGGTAGTGCTCCATCAACGTGTCGTCGACCTCGGCCTCGTCCTCCTCGATCATGTCGTGGTACTTCGTCGCATCCGGACCCTCGTTGTGGGTCACGGCGTGCACCGACTTGAACTGACCGCCCGTCGCATTCGGGTAGGTCACCGGAACCACTGCGTGACCGAAGGCCGCGCGCAGCTCGGCGACGATCTTGTCGAAGCTCGTGTTGTCGTGGTCGAGATGCGTCACGACGACGGCCCGACCGCAGCCTCGCGTGGCGGCGTGCTTCCAGAGCTGCCGCGCATGGAAGGTGAGCCCGGTCGTGGCGTTCACCACGAGGCACGCAGTCTCGACGACATCCATGGCGGAGATCGCTTCGGCGACGAAGTCGGGGTGCCCCGGCGTGTCGATCACGTTCAGGCGGACGGCCCCGACCGGGATCCGGAAGGCGTGCGCGGACAGGGTCTGTTTGCGGTCGCGCTCCTCGGGCTCCGTGTTGCTGATGCTCGAGCCGTCCGCCGTGCTGCCGAGACGCGTCACGAGCTTGGTGTGGAACGCGATCGCGTCGAGCAGAGCCGTTTTGCCCGAGTGTCCGTGGCCGACGAGGGCCACGTTGCGAATGTCATCCTGGGGACGAGCCATGGGTCACTCCGTGAGGGAAGAGGGATTCCCAGGACCGCGGAGCGACCCGCCGGAGACCAGGCCGACGGGAGTCCCGAGGCGCTGAGGGTGCCGCCCTTCTACCCCCGGAGCCGAAGGCGAGGAAGGTCCGCCTTCCGGCCCACCCGAAGTGCGAACGCAGGGCGCCCACCGGCCGCCGCGCCGCGGATCAGCCCCGGCTCACACGACCCAGGTGCCGATGTCGACGCCGCGCACCGCCCGCTCCATGTTCCCCTCGACGAACATGTCGAAGACCATGATGGGCATCTTGTTCTCCATGCACAGCGTGAACGCGGTGCGGTCCATCACGCGAAGGTCCCGCGCCAAGGCCTCCTGGAAGCCGATGCGGGTGAATCGGGTCGCCTTCGGGTCCTTCTTCGGATCGGCGGTGTAGACGCCGTCGACCTTCGTCGCCTTGAAGATCGCGTCGACGCCGAGTTCGGTCGCGCGCAGCGCCGCAGCGGTGTCGGTCGTGAAGTACGGGTTGCCGGTGCCGCCGGCGAGGATCACGACGCGCCCCTTCTCCAGGTGCCGGATCACGCGGCGCCGGATGTAGGGCTCCATCATGGTCTTCATCTCGACCGCGCACGCGGCGCGCGTCGGCACGCCCGCGCGTTCGAGGGCGTCCTGCATCGCGAGCGCGTTGATCGCGGTCGCGAGCATTCCCATGTGGTCCGCCGTCGCGCGGTTGGTGCCGAGCTTGGCGAACTCGGCGCCGCGCAGCAGATTGCCGCCGCCGACGACGACCGCGACTTCGACGCCGAGCGCGTGCACCTTCGCGATCTGGTCGGCGACCGTCGCGACCACCGCCGGCGCCACGCCCGCCCCGTCCTCACCGAGGCTCTCCCCGCTGATCTTCAGCAGGATGCGCTTGATGTGCGCGGGTGCAGTGGCGGCAGCGGCGTCCTTCATGGTGTTCGTTCGGGAATGCGGATCTCGTCCCAGCCTCTCAGCCGCCGAGTTCCATGCGCACGAACCGGCGAACCTGGATGTTCTCGCCGATCTTGCCGACGAGTTCCGCGCGCATGTGCTCCACGGAACGCGCCTCGCCTTGGCCGGTCGGGTCGACGTAGCCCGTCTCCATGAGACAGCGCTCGGCGAAGTACTTCTCCATGCGGCCCTCGACGGCCTTGTCGATCACGCTCTGGGGCTTGCCCTTCATCGTCTCCGCCGCCTGCTCGGTGACGAACGCGCGCTCCTTGGCGACGGCCGCCGGATCGACGCTGTCGCGGTTCAGGAACATCACCGGCGGGTTGCTCGCGGCAACCGTGAAGCAGACGCCCTTGCCGAACGCGTTGAACTGCTCGTTCTTCGCGACGAAGTCCGTCTCGCACACGATCTCGACCATCACGGCGAGCTTGCCGTTGTGGTGCACGTAGCTGAACAGCTTGCCCTCCTTGACTTCGCGGCCAGAGGCCTTGTCGGCGAGTTGCTTGCCCTTCTTGCGGAGCACGTCCTTCGCCTTGTCGAAGTCACCGGCGGTCTCCTTCAGCGCCGACTTGCAGTCCATCATCGGGGCGCCCGTCATCTCGCGCAGGCGCGCGACCATCTTCGCGTCGATCTCGGTCATGATTCTGATCCTAGGGTCTGGCTCGGTTCGGAGCGACCGCGGCGCCGCGGGAAGCGCAGCGCACGAGGCGATCGCGTGAGGGAAGGCGACGCGGTTCGCGCCGCCCGTCGCACGGTGCGCAGCGACGGGCCGAAAGGGGCCGCGACGCCGCGCGCGGGACTACGGCTGCGGCGCGCCCGCCGCCGGGGCGGCTTCGCCTTCGGCAGCGCGGTCGGAGCCGATCGACACCGAGTCGGCATGACCACCCGCGCCGCTGGCCGCGCCAAAGCGCGCACCACCGCCGCCCGGACCACCCGGACCGCGGCGACCGCCGGGACCACCCGGACCGCGACGACCGCCGTCGCGACCACCGCGACCGCCGCCGGGGCCGCCTTCGCGACCATCGGAACGACGACCCGGAGCCTGGCGGTTGCGCACGTCGTCGGAGGCCGACCGCTGCGCATCGCGCAGCGTGCCTTCGTCGCACTGCTTCCTGCCCTCGAGGATCGCCTCGGAGAGCTTGCTGAGCACGAGCTGGACCGAGCTCATCGCGTCGTCGTTCGCCGGGATCACGATGTCCGCGTACGTCGGGTCGCAGTCGGTGTCGAGCACGCAGATGACCGGAACGTTCATGCGCTTCGCTTCGCGCATCGCGTTGTCCTCTCGGCGCGGGTCGACGACGATCAGCGCGCCCGGCAGGCCGTGCAGTTCGCGCACGCCTTCGAGGTTGCGGCGGATGCGCTTCATCTCGCGGCGCATCGTCGACTGGTCGCCCTTCTTGTACTTCTCGATGCCGCCGGTCGCTTCGAGCTGCTCGAGCTCGAGCAGGCGCGCGAGACGCTCACGGACGGTGGCGAAGTTCGTCAGCGTGCCGCCGATCCAGCGCTCCGTCACCGGGGGCATGTTGCACTTCTTGGCTTCCGACTCGACGACGTTGCGGATCTGCTTCTTGGTGCCCAAGAACATGATCTGCGCGCCCGTCGCGGCGAGGTGCCGCAGGAAGTGCGTCGCCCGGTACAGGCCACGGATCGTCTCCTCGAGATTGATCACGTGGATCTTGTGCCGCTTGCCGTGGATGTACGGCTTCATCTTCGGGTTCCAGCGGCTGGCCTGATGGCCATAGTGGACCCCTGCGTCGATCAACTCCTGCGCGGTGACTAGCGGCACGTGCTCTCGGCTCCTTGCCTGTGCGGATTGCGTTCGTTCGGCGAATGAAGGGCGAGGGAGTCTAGGGAGGAGGCGAGCGCGGTCAAGGTCGAAGTCGTCACCCCCTTGCTGCGGGCGGCTCCCGCCCCCGCCGGCATCGGCGCAACCGCGGCGTCGTGAACAGCGCCGCCGTGCGCCCGCGCCGCACCCGAACGGCCCCCTACCACCCCCTGTGCGGCGAGCCTAGACTCTCGGGCCGTTCCGCCGGGCCCTGGCCCCGCGGATCCGCGCACCCCGACCCGCAGCCTTGACGATCGAGCAGCCCTTGGACCAGCCGCCGAGCGAGTCCGTGAAGAACCCCACGCATGCCGCGGTGGTTCTGGTCATGAACCACAACCGCGACGACGTCGCGGACTTGTGCTCGACCCTCGCCCGGAACGGCCACCGCGTGCTCGTCGCGGAGTCGCTGGCGCAGAGCCACCGCGCGGTCGCCGACCAGCGCCCCGACGTCGTGGTGCTGAATCCCCTCGTGCTGTGCGCCGGGGGCGTCGAACTCGAACTGCTGGAGAGCCTGCAGCGCGACGACGACCCGATTCCGGTGGTCCTGGTCGTGGACGACCTCCAGGCGCTCGCCGACGCGCAACAGATGCGCATCCCCTTCCGCGACTTCGTGCTGAAACCGCTCACCGCCGCGGAGTGCGCCCAGCGCGTCGACCTCGCGCTGCGCACGCGCCTCGCGTTCCGCGGCCTGCAGGCGCGCACACAGAAGCTCGAGAGCCAGGTCAGCGTCGACTTCAAGACGGGGCTGGTTTCCGAGTTCTCGATGCGGCGCATCCTCGGCCTCGAGTGGAAGCGCGCGCAGCGCCACCAGAACCCGCTCTCGCTGATGCTGATCGACGTCGACAACTTCAAGTCGGTCAACGACTCGACGGAGTACGCGTTCGGCGACGAAGTGCTGCGGCGCGTCGCCGAGGCGCTGAAGCAGAACGTCCGCGAGACCGACTTCGCGGCGCGCTTCGGCGGCGACGAGTTTTGCGTGCTGCTGCCGCAGACCAGCCCGGGTGAAGCGGTGCAGACGGCGTTGCGCATCCGGCAGCGCATCGGCGGCACGGTCGTGCAGAGCGGCAACTGGCAGCGCCAGGTCACCGTGTCGATCGGTATCGACAGCTACGACGGCCGCTCCGCGACGACGATCGACACCCTGCGCCGCAACGCGAACCGCGCGCTGCAGGAAGCCAAGCGCCGCGGCAAGAACCAGGTCTGGCTCTACTCGGGCGGCGAGGACGCCGCCGCGGGGTCCGCGGCGCCCTGACCCGACCGCGGCAACGGTGCGGCGGCCGGCAGCTGGATTCGCACGTGGAAGCCCTGGCCCCTGGCCGACTCCACGGTCATATCGCCGCCGTGGTTCTGGACGATCGAGTAGCTGATGAACATGCCGAGCCCGCTCGCGTCGGGGCGTTCCTTCTTCGTGAAGAACGGGTCGAAGACGCGCCCGAGGTCCTTGCTGTCCATGCCCGGCCCGTCGTCGTCCACGTCGATGCGGACACCCCCGCCTTCCGCCTGCACCCGGACCACGATCCGACCACCGCCGCCCTTCTCGCCGAATGCGTCGAGTGAGTTCAGCAGCAGGTTCAACAGGACCTGCTGGATCTCGTTCGCGTCGCCGCGCACCGGCGGCAGGCCCGCGGCCGCGTCCATCACGAACTCGACCCCCTCGCGCGCGAGGCGATGCTCGACGAGTTCGCGGGCACCGACGATGGCCTTCGTGACGTCGAACGCGCCGGCCGCCGCGGGCCGGGGCGAGAAGTCGAGCAGGCGCCGCGCGATGCGGCCGATGCGCTGCAGGCCCTCCTGCACGAGTTCGAGGTAGGTGCGCTGCTTGTCGGCGAGCCCCGGCTGCTGCAGCAACCGATTGACGGCGTTTTGCATCCCGCCGATCGGGTTGTTGATCTCGTGCGCGACGCCGGCCGCGAGCGTGCCGATGCTCGCGAGGCGCGAACTCTGCACCAGCGCGCGTTCCTTCTGCTTGGCCTGCTCGACGGCTTCGCGGACGGCCCGCTCGAGCGCCTGCGTGTGGCCCTCGACCTGCTCCGCCATCCGGTTGAACGTCGCCACCACGGGTGCGAGTTCGGCGATGCGGGCGTGCTCCGGCAATCGCACGTCGTAGCGCCCGCGCGCGACGTCCGCCGCCGCGTCGCCGAGCACCTGAAGAGGGCGGCCGATCGCGCGGCGGGTCACCCACAACAGGACGACGCCGAACAGAAGCGTCGCGACCGCAACGCCGACCACCGACGACCACAGCGGCAGAGCGCGCGGCAGTGCCGGCTGGGTCTTGGGCTGGAACCAGAGGTAGCCGACGACCGTGCCCGCCTGGCGCAGCGCGCGGCAGTAACCGTCGGCGACCCGCAGGAGTCCGTCGACTTCGCGCGCCTGCACGAGGCCGGCCTGGATCACCGCGCTGGGGAAGTGGTCCGGGTCGCGATGCACCGCGCCGAGCGGATTCAGGTAGACGCCGTCGTACGGCGGCCGGCCGTTCGCGACGATCACGTCCTCGTACAGCTCACGAACCGACTCGTTGAGGAGCAGGCGGCGCACCTGCCGCGCATCCGCCGCTGCGTCGAGCAGAACCTTCGGCGTGTAGACGCGCTCGATCTCGGCGAACGACTCCTGCACGGATGCCTGCAGTTCGTTCCGCTGGTTCCGGAACCACTCCTGCTGCGACAGATGCACGACGACCGTGACACCACCCACCGTCAGCGCGTTGAGCAGGAGCGCGATCAGCAGGATGCGCCACGCCAGCGACATGGATCACCCGCGGCGGCCGATCGTCTGCATCATCGTCAGGAGCGGCATGAACAGGGCGAACACGATGAAGCCCACGACGACGGCCATGACCACGAGCAGGATCGGCTCGATTGCCTTGAACGTCGTCTCGACGGTGCGATCGACCTCGGTCTCGTAGCGGTCCGCGATCTTCGCGAGCATGCGGTCGAGTTCGCCGGTCTGCTCACCGACGTCGACCATGTTGACGACGATGTCGTCGAACATGCCGCTCTCGCCCATCGGGACGGCGAACCCGGCGCCTTCGCGGATCGAGGACTGCACCTCGTGCACCGCACCGCGCATGTGCACGTTCTTCGTCGAGGCCTGCAGGATGTCCAACGCCTCGATGTGCGGAACGCCGCTCTGGATCAACGTGCCGAACGTGCGCGCGAACCGCGCGACGAGACTCTTGTGCACGAGCGTGCCGAACAGCGGCATGCGCAGCGCCAACCGGTGCATGAGGGACCGGTAGCCGTCGACCCTGACCATCAGGAGACGGTGCAGCGCGACCACGAGAACGACGCCGAGCATGTAGCTCCACCACCACACCTTCATGTGGTCGCCGAGGTTCATGACGATCTTCGTCGTCCAGTGCAGATCGCCCTTGCCCATCGACTCGAAGACGGACTTGAACTTGGGGATGACGAACGCGAACACGAGCATCAGCACCGCGATCGCGACGCAGAGGATCGCGACCGGGTAGGCGAGCGCGCCCCGGACGCGCGCCTTGATCGTCTCGCTCTGCTCCAGGAACCCGCTGAGCCGGTTCAGGATCTCCTCCTGCACACCGCCCGCCTCACCCGCGCGCACCATGTTGGTGTAGAGCGCGTCGAACACCAGGTCGTGCTTGCTCATCGCCTCGGACAGCGACGTGCCGCCCTCGACGTCCTCGACCAGCGACGCGGCGATGCGCTTCATCGGGCCGGGCGTGAGCTGGCCCTCGAGGATGCGCAGGCTCTTCATCACGGGAATGCCCGCGTTCAAGAGCACCGCGAGCTGGCTCGTGAACTCCGCGAGTACGCGCGGCGTGACGCGCTTCCTGCTGAAGAGCGCGGTCGAACCCTCGCTGCCTCCCCCGCCTGCAACGGCGGGAACGGGAGCTGCGGTCTGCTTCGGGACAGGGAGTTTGCGCTGCAGCTTCTTTGGCATCGGAATCGAGAGGGGTCGGCATCGTTGCGCAGCAGCGCTCCGCTGGCAACCGGCGGCTCCGCTACGGCTCAAGAACCCACGCCGTGCATCCACGCCCGTACGTCGACACCGCACCAGCGCGCGATCGCGATTCCGAGCAGGCCGGCCGCCGCGGCGAAGACGAGCCAGGGCCAGACCGGCGGCCGCAGCGACATCGGGCGGGGCCACATCGCCCGCGCACCGGGCCGTTCGTCGCGCGGCAGATCGACCGAGCGGCCAGCACCCCCGCCCGCCGGATCGACCACGTCCACGACGACCGCGGTCGCGTTGTCGGTACCCCCGGCGGCGAGCGCCTGCGCGACGAGGGCTTCGGCGGTCGCCTGCGGTCCGCCCTTGCCCACGAGGCGCGCGAAGGAGTCGGGCGGGATCGCCGACCAGACGCCGTCGCTGACGAGGAGAAAACGATCTCCTCGCCGCAGCGGCACCTCGACCTGGTCCACTTCGCACGCGGGACTGCCGCCTCCGACGCATCGGGTCAGCAGGTTGTCCGGGTGACGGACCGCGTGATCGCGGGTGAGCTGCTCGCACACGCCGTCGCGCACGAGGTAGATGCGCGTGTCCCCGACGTGGCCGATGCGCGCCACGCCGTGCGCCACGCAGAGCACGGACAGCGTCGTGCCCATGCCGCGCAGCGCCGGGACGTTCGCCGACTCCTGGTGCACTCGCGCCGCCGCCGCCGCGAACCCGGCCGCCATGCGCTCCTTCGGCGGCGTCGCGGCGTCGGCGTCGAGGAGCACGACGCCGACCGTGCGCAGTCCGAGCCGGCTCGCTTCGGCACCTCCGGCCGCGCCGCCCATCCCGTCCGCGATGCCCGCGACGAAGGGCAGCCCGGTGTCGGGCGGCGGTGCGACCACGAGGAAGTCGTCCTCGTTGTTCGCGCGTACGTGACCCGTGTGGGTGGCGCTGCCGACGTCGATCGAGCCGGGCACGTTCATCGCGGAGCACCCGGGAGGAACGTCGCGGACGCGACCGAGCCGCGAATCGTCCCGACCAGCACCTGGAGCCGACGGCCCGCGGCGCCCTCGGGCAGCATGGCCTCGTAGTGGAAGTACTCGCCGTCCCACGTGCGCGACGCCAGCAGATCGCGTTCGAACGCCGCCGTCGCGCTCGGCTGGATCCCGGATCCGCCGCGCAACCGCGCCGAACTGAGGCTCTCCGCGCAGTCCACCACGATCTTCGACCCGCCGTCGGTGCCGACCAGCACGAGCCGCGCCGCGGAACGCTCGCGCAGGCGCTGGCGCACCGACTCGCTCTTCAGGTCACGTGCGAGCGAGAGCAGGAGCCGCCGTTCGGTGACGCCGCGCACGGCGGCGGCGACACGCTCCGGATCGTCACCTACGAAGAACGGTGGAACGACGATGGACTCGAGCAGCCCCAGCACGTCGCTGCGTTCGACGAGAGCGAGTTCGACGGGCCCGCTCACGAGCAGGGGGTCGTGCAGCACCTTGCCCGTCTGCACCTCGCGCAACGTGACGCGCAGCGTCGCGCGCGACTCGAAGGTCTGGTCGGGGATCAGCGCACCGATGCCCAGCAGGATCCACGTGGCGAACGTCACGGGCCAGCGGCCGTTCGTGCCCTGCACGTCGATCGGCCCGTCCTGCAGTTCTTCGACGACGAGGAGGAAGTCGAAGCCGTCGTCGCGCGCCTTCTGCAGCACGGCGAGCACCGGCGCGGAGACGCTGCCGAGCCGCAGCTGCTCGCGCACGAGCCGGCGCCGGCCGGCGTCCTCGTCCACGGCAACGTGCTGGAACACCGAACCCCGCCGCAGCACGTCGACCACGGCGTCGACCCCGATCGCTTCGTACGGTTCGCCGGTCTCCGCAGCGGACCCGAACGTGCCGCGGCGGCCCGGATGCGGAGTCAGGTAGGCGCCGCCGGTGACGAGCACGGAGCAATCGAGCGGCGGGAGCTCGGCGAGGCCGCCGAGTTCGCTGCCTTGCGTCTGGCACGCGCCGAGCGCGGTGAGAAGGAGTCCGGCGCGAAGGTGGCCCCTCATCGCCCGCCTCGCAGTCGTGCAAGCGACGCGGGCGCGCAGACCGCGCGGAACCCGACGTTCCGGAGTCGCGGATCGCGCCGATCGACGAGCAGATCGCGCCCGTCGCGGCGCATCTGTTCGGTCCGGAGCACGCCGGGCGTCGTCTCGGGGATCGCCAGGATGGTCGCGAGGTCGACCCGCGAACCCCGTCCGTCGACGACGCCGTCGACCTCGCCGAGAGCGAGGCCGCGCACCACCCCGAACGTGGCCAGCGGCGCAGCGAGGTCCGGCGGCGGCCGGTCGCTGCCGTCGCCGAAGGCACGCACCCGCGCCAGGTGCGTCGCGTGATCGCCGATCCACTCGCGGAGCAGCAGCTCCGCTCCGGGTACGTGCGGCAGGTCGGCGACCCATTCGCGCACACCGAAGTCGAGCCCCGTGAACGACGCCCCCTGGCCGGCGCGAACGACGTCGCCGGCGTCGTGATCGACGCTCCGGGTCGGACAGCGGCCGGACGCGAGTTCGCGCGCGGCATCGGCGAACTTCGCCGCGGACACCGAACCGCCCGACGCCACGACGCCGCTGCACGCAGGTCGCAAGGCAGTGGAGTACGCGGCGAGTTCGAGTTCGCACCCGAGCGGCAGGCGGCAGAGATCCGGATCGTCCGCGGCGGCGACGCCGAGCAGACGGCAGAACGTCCATGCCTGGTAGAAGTCGACATCGGTGAGCGGCGCGTCGGCGGGCGCGGTGACCGCGCCAGCCAGCATGAGCGCATCGACGCGCAGGCGGGCCGAACCGAGCGGATCGTCGTGGTGTACGCAGCGCGCCGCGTGGTCGCGTCGCGCACGATCGAGGAAGGGCAGCACGGCGCGCGCTTCGCCGCACGAGAACTCCCGTTCCTGCAGCAGGATGTCGGTCATGTCCCGCACGGCCGTCGCGACCTGCGGCCGGAACGACGACCGCGGCGGGGCGAACACGGGCACCGGCTCCGCGAACGGACCGATCGGCGCCAGCACGGGCAGGAAACGCGTGCTGGCGAGGCCGGCTGGCACGTCAGCGACCTGGGACAGCGTCAGCGGCTCGAGCGTCGACCGTGTCGTGCGCACACGCAACTCGATCGCCTGGCGACCCGCGGGGGTCGCGAGCGTCGCCGCGAACGCGCACGCGAGCCCCGTCGCGTAGTCCTCGCGCCCCCTGCCCGCGAGCCGCGCGGCGACCGACCACTGCTCGAACGGCACCTCGAACTCGAGCAGAGAGCCGTCCGCGGCGCGCACGACGCGCGTCGCGGGGACTTCGCTCTGCGCGATTCCGAGGAGGATGCCGTCCCGTTCGTCGTTGCCGAAGGGAAGGGGCGAACGCAGACGCACCGTCGCCGCATGGCCGAACTCGACCAGCACTTCCTCTCCGACGATCGTCGGCGGCGCGTCGTGCCACCAGAAGTCCGCGACGACGTTGATCTGTCGTTCGTCGTGGATCACGCGCCGCGCAGGACCGTCGCCGACGAACACCCGCACCGGCCGATCGAGCACGTCCCTCAGTTCCACCGCGACAACGGAGTGGCCCGGCACGAGCGCGATGTCCGGCAGCAGCGGGTCCTGCGGCGATGCGCGCTCCGGCAGAGCGACCTTCACCGGCGACTCCGCTCCGAGCCACATCGTGCCGCGCACGTACGGCAGAAGCGCCGGATCGATGCGCCACGCGGGTCCCTCGCCGAGTCCGGAGCCGCGCCGGGCCAGGAGGCCGACGTCGAGCACACCGGCGAGGAAGCGGGTTCGTGCGACGGGGAGACGGAGTTCGATCGCGGGCGGCAGGACGACGACCGGCGCGAGATGGCGCAGTGGCGGCGCACCGCCTTCGCCGCGTTCCGCGACCGAGAGCCGCAGCGTGTGCATCCCCGCGGGCAGCCGCGGGAGCCGGAGTCGCGATCGCACCGAGTCGATCGCTTCGATGGTCGCCGGCGCGCTCGTCTGCGCGGTGCCGGCCGCACTCGACAACTCCACGTCGGCACCGACGAGGCGGTGCGCGTCGTCGACCGCGACATCGGCCGTGGCGCCGCCCTCCGCGAGCACGAGCTCACGACCGATCCACTTGGCGCCGGGACCGGCGCCCGGGAACTCCAGGTGCACGCTGCGGTCGCGCAGATCGACGGCGAACTGGCGCCGGTCGACGTTCCCTGCACGATCCTCGACGATGAACCAGTACGAACCCGGCGCGAACCGGCCGCGCGGGCCGTCGATCGGCACGTCGTACACCGCCGCGACGACACCCGCGGGAACGGACGTGCTCCAGATCTCGGCCTGGTCGATCGCGGCGAGGCGGAGCACACAATCGCTCTCGGTCGCGGACAACCGCACGCGAAGGCGCGCGACCGGGCCCACGATCGGAACAACCGCTTCCCCGGCCGGCCCCGTCACCTCGACGACATGGGGCGCCAGGACGTCCGCGGCGGGGAACACGATCGGGCTCGACTCCGCGAGGTTTCCCGCACGGTCGCGCGCGGTGACGACGATGCGGCCCGCGCCGAGCGGGTGCACGTCGTCGAGCGCCGCCGCGACGGCGGCACCGAGCGCGATCTCCCCCTCGACGTCCGGAACCGCGAGCGGGACGCGGCGCCCTCCTTCGAGCACGAACTCGCCCCCGATCGACGCGAGTCCGCTCTCGTCGACGGCGCGCAGGACGAGCCGCGAGGCACCGACGACCACGTCCCCGGGCGGCTCCAGCCGACACTCGATCCGGGGCGGTGCGTCGTCGACCTGCACGCGGGAGGTGCCGAACGGCGCCCGCCCGGGGACGACGAACGACACGTCGACCGGGCCGTCGCGACTTCCCTGCTGCAGTCCTTCGAGCAGCTCCCGCCACTGCGGCTGAGCCGTGGACAGCGACAACATCCCCGAGGCGCGATCGACTTCGGGCCGCAACTGCACGCGCAGCAAAGGCACGCCGTCGCGAGCCACGTCGACGCGCAAGGCATCGGCGCGAAAGCCGCCGAAGTGCATGCCGAGCGTCGCCAGCGCCCGGCTCTGCAGGTACTGCACGGTCGTCGCCGCGGGCGACGCGAGATCCGCGATCGTGAGCGCGCTGCCGACGCGCAGGCGCAGGAAGGCCGGTTCGCGATCGGACGAACTCGCCAGCATCGCCATCACGCCGAGCAACAGCGCCGCGGCAGCGGAACGGGCGATGGCCGGTCGGTGCACGCCCGCCGTGACGGCGAGCTCGTGGCGCAGCACCGCGGCGCCGGCAGGCCGCCGCACCCGGTCGTGTTCGACACAACGCTGCACGAGGCGCGACAGACGCCGCGGAACTCCCACGACGCGCGGCCACGGCCGCAGTTCGCCGGCGGCGACGAGCATCGCGGCGCGGCGCGGATCGGTGTCGTCGACCGGAGGCGCACCGGTCAGCAGGAGCCACGCCAGCGAGCCGAACGAATAGACGTCGGCGCGCACGTCGACCGGCTCGCCGGCGAGCAGTTCGGGCGCGGAGAACACGGGGTTGACGAAGCCGGTGATCTCGCCTTGCGCCGCGTTCGCGCCGCCGGCGAACTTCGCCGTGCGCGCGATGCCGAAGTCGAGCACCTTCACGCGAAGTTCGTCACCGCGCGCCGCGACCATCACGTTCCGTGGTGCGAGATCGCAGTGCACGAGACCCGCGGCGTGGATCGCTTCGAGCGCCGCGGCGATCTGCTGCAGGATGAGCACGGCGTGCCACGGGTGCATCCGGCCCGAGCGCATCAGAACGTCCAGCGTGTCCCCTTCGACCAGTTCCATCGCGAGGTACGCCACGCCTTCTTCGGCCTCGCCGACGTCGAGCAGTCGCGCGCAGCCGGCGTGGGTCACGGTCGCGGCGCGGCGCGCCTCGGGCAGCAGCGCGCGCCGGTATTCCGGCCGCTCGGCGAAGCGCGGATGCAGCAGCTTCAGCGCGACCTGCACGAGCGTGCCGATGTGCTGCGCCTGGAACACGGTGCCGAGGCCGCCGCGCCCGAGCACCGCCTGCAGCCGGTACTTGCCGTCGACGACCGAACCGAGCAGAGGGTTGCCGGCATCGCGTTCGCCGCGCCGCGTCGGGTAGTGCACGGCGTCGGTCGGCAGGAGCCACGCACCACAATGGCCGCAGCGCGGCGCGCTGGCATCCGTGACGCCCTCACACGCGAGGCACAGCTTCATGCGGCGCCCTCCGCTTCGGAGACGTTCGGAACGAACGCGGTCACGGCGCGCATCCTAGTCGTGCAGGCGATCAGCCGCTGCCCCGACCCTGCAGCAGCACCCGCCACGACTCGAACACCGCGCGATCGCGAACGAACGCGCGGCCGAGGTCCGGGATGCGCATCGTCCATGCCTTCGTGCCGGTGGCGTCGGCGACCGCGAAACACACCGTGCCGACGGGCTTCTCCGGCGTGCCGCCGTCCGGCCCGGCGATGCCGGTCGTCGCGAGCGCGACGTCGGCACGGAACCCCGTCCGCGCACCCTCCGCCATCGCCGCCGCGACCTGCTCGCTGACGGCGCCGTGTGCCTCGATGCACGCGCGCGGCACGCCGAGCAGCGCCTCCTTCGCTTCGTTCGCGTAGGCGACGACGCCGCCGCGAAACACGGCCGACGCACCGGGCACGTCGACGATGCGGTTGGCGATCGCGCCGCCGGTGCACGACTCGGCCACGGCGAGCGTCAGCCCGCGCGCCTTGAACGCCGCGACGACGAGTTCGGGCAGTTCGACCGTGCCCTCCGCGAACAACCACGCGCCGAGCAGCGGCCGCAGTTCTCGCGCCGTCGCCTCGCACGCTTCGGCAGCCGCGGCTGCGGTCGGCGCCGTGCCGACGATGCGGATCGTCAGCAGGCCCCCACTCGCGGTGATACCCACCGCCGGGTTGCGGCCCGGTACCATGAACGGCTCGATGCGTTCGCCGAGCGCTGCCTCCGAAGGGCCCAACACGCGCAGCCACACCTGCGCCAGTGGCGTGATCCCGGGCATCGATCGCACCGCGGGCAGCACGTGGTCCTTCGCCATCACCTGCATCTCGCGCGGCACGCCCGGCAGAACGTAGAGCTGCGCACGATCGACCCGCACGCCGAAGCCCGGCGCCGTGCCGACGGGGTTGGCGAACGGTCGCGCGCCGGGCGGCATCAGGGCCTGGCGGCGATTGCTCTCCGGCACCGGCCGGCCGCGGCTGCCGAGCCAGTGCCGCACCTGCGCCCAGCTCGCTTCGTCGAAGACGAGCGGACCGCCGAGCAGATCGGCGACGACGTCGCGCGTGCGATCGTCGAGGGTCGGCCCGAGCCCGCCGGTCGCGACGACGACGTCGGCGCGGGCGCACGCGCCGGCGAACGCTTCGCGCATCGCGGCCGGGTCGTCGCTCGTCACGGTGAAACGCTGCACTACGGCACCCGCGGCCTCCAGTTCGCCCGCGAGCCACTTGCTGTTCGTGTCGAGCAGCGCGCCGTGGATGAGTTCGTCGCCGACCGCCAGGATCTCGGCCAGGATCGTCATGCCGCACCCTCCCCGGACACCGGCTCTGCCGGGGCCGACGGCGGGTCGTTCGTCCGGCCGAACCAGGTCAGCAGGAGGCCGAGCCCGTAGAGGAACAGCATCGGCGTCGCCATCAGCATCATCGAGACGGGGTCGGGCGGAGTGAGCACGGCGGCCATCACGAAGAGGATCAGCACCGAGAGGCGCCAGTTCTTGCGGAAGCCGCGGTGCGTCACGAGACCGACGCGCTGCAGCGCGATCATCACCACGGGCAGTTGGAACACGAGTCCCATCGCACCGGTCATCGCGAAGAGCAGGGTCAGGAACTGACCGACGCTCAGCATGGGCGTCACCTGCATCGGGTTCATGATGCCGAGCAGGAAGCCGAGGCTCGTCGGGAGCGCCACGAAGTAGCCGAACAGGACACCTGCGGTCAGCAGCGCACCCATGAACGGGAAGTAGCGGTAGAAGATCGCGCGCTCCCGCTGGTAGAGGCCGGCGGCGACGAACGCCCAGATCTGCCACACGACGACGGGCGAAGCGATCACGAGGGCGAACACCACCGACGCCCACATCCACGACATGATCTCGTCGAGGCCACCGATCGCGAACAGGTTGTAGGGCACCTGGTAGCCGGTCAGCGACGGGATCTGCGGCGTCCACTTGAAGCTGCCGGCGAGGATCGCCGGTGCATCCTTGCGGCAGTTCTCGAGGTACTTCTGCCCGGTGTCGTCCGCCTTGAGTTCACCCTTGGCCTCCTGCGCCTCGAGCATCTCCACGTGTGCGGCGAACCCGCGCCGCCACTGCACTCGGTACGGCTCGAGGATGATCTCGTAGACGCCGTCCTTGAACGGCATGACGCACGCGACCGCGACGGCGATCGCGAGCAGAGCTCGGATCAGGCGCGTACGCAGTTCGTCGAGATGGTCGCCGAACGACATCCGCGGCAATGGCTCGTCCTCGTAGGCAGCGCGTGCGGCGGGATCGTCGAGCGAGACCATGCGGAGCCGCGCGACTGTAGCGCGCGACCTTCGCCACACGAACATCGAGCCGGAACGCAACGAGCCCGGGGCACTCGCGTGCCGCCGGGCTCGTCGTTGCCGTCGCCGTCGCGGCGAGACTGGATGCTCCAGTCCCCCCGCAGGGCGACTCGGCTCACAGCTTGATCAAGTCGCGGATGTTCTTCAGGTGGGCGAACTCGACACGGAGGTCGAGCGCCTCCTTGTATTCCTTCGACTCGGTCACCGCGGAGAAGCCGTCGCCGGCTTCGTTGATCGGATCGTTGCCGAGGATCACGGTGTCGACGCCGGGGCCCATCTTGTCGACGACCTTGTTGCCGAGGCGCTTCAGCAGGTTGGCGAGGTCGGGCTTGTTGTACGGAGCCTGGAAGCGGCCCAGCAGGTAGATCGTGCGCGTGGCGCGCGGCGTGAAGAGGTCGTTGAACAGCTCGTCACCGGCGCGGACCGAGTCACCGATCGGGTCGACGAGGCCGCTGAGCTCGACTTCGGCGCGCTCCTCCTCGATCGACTTGACCGTCGCGTAGCCCTTCACCGAAGCGCTGTGCGGGTTGCGGATCCGGAAGATCGTGCCCGGCTGGAGCATGTCCTTCTTGCCGAGGTTCACGAACGCGATCGAGACGCCCTGTTGGGCGGCGATCACCTTGCCGTCGGCGACGTCCGGCGGCTGGATCATCGCGTTGCGCGCGACGAGGGCGCTGTTCTGGCCGCGGATCTTGTCCATCTGCGCGTTCAGCGCCTTCTCGGTCGCGGTCGCCGTCTCGCGCGTCGTGGCGAGCTCTTCGTTCTTCGCCTTCAGGCTCTCCGTCAGGCGGTTGATGTTGTTGTCCTTCTCGGCGCGCGCGTTCGTGAACTCCGAGCGCGTCTGTTCGAGGTTCTGGTTCCACTCGCGCGCGGACTTCGTGTTGTCCGCGGTCTGCTGCTGGAACTTGCGCTCGAGTTCGGTCTTGTCGGCGAGCACCTTGTCGCGCTCGTTCTCGATGTCCTTGACGCGCTGGTTCGTCTGGTTGATGCGCGTGACGAGGGCCCCCAGCACGTTCTCGAGGCTCGAAGCGATCGAGACGCCGGCGTCACCGCACGCCTTGTCCATGACCGCCTTGATCTCCTTGGGGTTCATCAGACCTGGGTAGTCCAGCACGCTGCCGCCGTAGAGGCTCGACTGGCCTTCGCGACCTTCGTACTTGCCGGGCTTGCCGACCGCGGCACCAACGTCCGCGATGTAGTGCTCGACGAGGAAGTTCTTCTTCTTCAGGAGGTCGGCCTCCTGACGCGCCTGCACCAGGCCCGCGACCAGCTCCCCGTTGCGGGTCTGCGTGACCCACGCGAATGCGACCGCTGCGATCAGCATGATCAGCAGCAGGAGGAAGAACATGATCGGGACGTGCGCGGCACCGCTCTGGCGATTGTGCATTGGAGGCAACTCCGAGGGTCTGTTCTGGGCGTTCGCCGCGAGCGCGGGGCCGGCGACGAGAGGGACGATGGGGCTTTGCGTGGGCAATTCAGGGCTCCACCGGGGCGCGGCAGAACCCACAGGGACGCGGGAGGTTCGGGATCTTAGGAAGGCGGGCGGGCCGGTCAAGGCGGCGTCGAACCAGCTTGCGGCTCCCCGGAGTCTACCTCAGGATGCCGCGCATGCCGGTCGAACCCGAGCGACAGCCGTCGACCCCGCGCCCGTTCCACCCGGCAACGCCCGTCGTCATCGGCATCCTGGGCGGGGTCGCGTCCGGCAAGTCGACCGTCGCGCGCCTGTTCGCGGCCCACGGACTCCGCCACCTCGATGCCGATGCCAAGGCGCGCGCTCTCACCGAGGAGCCGACGGTCCTCGCCGACCTCGCCGCCCGCTGGCCGCAGGTCGTCGCCCGCAGCGCTGCCCCGCCCCGGCTCGACCGCGCGGCACTCGCGCAGGTCGTGTTCTCCGATCCCCGCGCCCGGAAAGAACTGGAAGCGCTCCTCCATCCTCGGATCCGCTCCGCGCTGCTCGCCGAACTGGCGGCTGCCCGCGCCGCGGGCGAGTCGGTTCTCCTCGACGTTCCCCTGCTGCTGGAGAACGGGCTGATCGCCGAGTGCGACCACGTCGTGTTCGTGCACGCGGACGCCGCGAGTCGCGCGCGCCGGGCGGCCGAACGCGGATGGGGCGCCGACGAACTCGCACGGCGCGAGGCGGCGCAAGCACCACTCGCGGAGAAGGCGACGCACGCCGGACACCGGATCGACAACAGCGGTGACCTGGACGCGACGCGGGCTCAGGTCGCGGCTCTACTGGACGCACTCGCCGGCTCGCCATGACCCTCGATTCCGATCCCGCCAGGACGCGCATCGATCTCTCCGTCCTGCATTCGCTCGACGCCGACGCCCTCGCCGCCGCGACGGACGCGGCGGGTCTCGAGGTGCCGCCGGGCGCCGGCCGCGGCGAACGCATCGCGGCGCTGTTCGCACACCAGATCGGGGAGGACGGCACGGGCCACGTCGAAGGCGTGCTCGACCTGCTGCCCGACGGCTTCGGCTTCATCCGCCAGACCGCCGCCGACTGGGCGCCGATGCCGTGCGATCCGTTCGTGAACCAGGCACAAGTGAAGAGGCTGAACCTGCGGCCAGGTCATCGTGTCGCCGGCCCGGTGCGCGCGCCGCGCGGCGCGGAGCGGTTCTTCGCACTGCAGCACGTCGAACGCGTGAACGGCGCCGACCCGGATGCACGCGACCCGCGTGTGCCGTTCGCCGAACGCACCCCGATCCTGCCGCACGAACGCCTGCACCTTCGAGGCGACGGCCGCTTCGACGACCTCGCCCTCGTCGAACTGCTCGCACCCTGGGGCCGCGGCCAGCGGGTGCTGCTCGCGACACCGCCGTCGTTCGAGCGCGCATCTTGGCTCGTTGCCGCAGCGGCGGCGCTGCGCGCGGCCCAGCCGGAACTGCTCGCGACGGTGTGCCTGCTCGACCAGCGCCCCGAAGACGCCGCGGCCGCGCGGCGGCGCGGCGCCGCGGCCGGATGCACGGTGGTCGCGACGACCTTCGACGAGCCCACGTCACGCCACATCGCAGTCGCCGACCTGGCTCTCGCGGCAGCGCAGCGCGACGTCGAAGCCGGGCGCCACGTCGTGCTCGCGCTCGACTCGCTGACGTCGTTCGCCCGCGCGTGCAACGTCGAACAGGAACCGTCGGGCCGCCTGCTGTGCGCGGGGCTCGACGCCGTGGCGACGCAGCGCGGCAAGCGCCTCTTCGGCGCGGCACGGACGTGCGAGGAAGGCGGCTCGCTCACCGTGATCGCGGCGGCGGTCGCGAGCGACGACCGCGTGGACCGCGCGGTGCTCGACGAGTTCCTGCGCCGCGGCAACAGCGAGGTCGTGTTCACCGCGAACGGCGTGCTCGACGTCGTGCATACCGCAACGCGCAACGAGGACCTGCTGCTGTCGCGAGAGGTGCGGGACCGGTTGCGGGCCGTGCGTGCGGAGCTGACGGCCATTCCGCACGCCTCGCCCGAAGCGCGCCACGCACGGGCGGTCGAACTCTGGCGCACGGCGCGCGCGTGACGCTTCTCACGCCGGCGACGGGCGCGGCTGGTGCCGTGAACTGGAAGTGGCCTTGTGTTCTCGCGAGGCCATCGCCGGTCCTGGCAAGGCGCGACCCCGCAGGCATATCCAGGAGATCTGTCGAGGAGGCGCAACGCAGCCAGGGACGACGAGGGCCCGCGAAACGCAAGGTGACTTCCGGTTCATGGCACTAGCGGATGGCGACTTCGAGACCCGGTGTGGCGACGAAGCCGCGCGGTTCGCTCGCGGTGAACGAGAACGCCTGCGTCGTGATGTCCCAGACGAGGCCGGGCGGCAACGTCACCGGCAGCACGTGGTGCTCCGGCGACTGCTGCACGAGATCGATCACGAGCAGGAGCGTGCCCAGCCGGACCGCGCATCCGTCGGGCGTGAGTTCCGACGCGCCGCGGCCAGTGCCCAGCGCGAGGACCGTGAACCCGGACGGCAGGCCGTCCGCGACGAACGCGATCGCCTCGCCGCCGCTCGGGCATCCGTCGAGCCGCAGCGACGGCACGATTCCGTCCGCGCGTGCGCAGCCGTAGCCGTAGCTCGTCGCCCGACCCGCGCATGCCGGCGCGCCGACCGCGACCGTGACCGTGCCGAGGTTGCTGTTGCTGCGGCCGTCCGCCGCCGCGTAGGTGAACGAATCCGTCCCGACGAACCCGTCCCACGCGCGGTACGTCGCCGTCGCACCGTCGAAGGCCACCGCGCCGTGGCGCGGCTGTTCGACGATGCGCAGGGTCGGCGTGCCGGGATTCGGATCGGTCGCGCCGAGCGCAATCGCCAACGGCACGTCCGTCGGCGTCGCCAGCGCAAGGCTCGTCACGGTCGGCGGCGTGTTGGTCGACGCGTTGTCGCTGTTCGGCCCGTTGTGGCAGTCGTAGCAGCCGACTTCGTAGCCGCGCCAGAACGTCTTCGTGCCGAACTGCGTGTTCAGCACGCGGTCGCCCTGCGCCCGCGACAGGACCGTGCCGCGGAACGTCGTGCCGTGACAGACCGCGCACTGCGCCGTGCCCTGCTGCTCGGCCGCGTCCTGGTGCTTGCCCACCCAGAAGGATCCGGTCGGGTGCATGCCGTGCGGACCGACGAGCTGCGAGTCCTGCAGGTTCGTGTGGCACGTCGAGCACTCCACGACCGTCCCCTTGTGGCCCTGCGCCGCGATGCTTTGCAGGTTGTCGTTGTCCGCCGACGACGGCCAGATCGCGTGCGGCGAACCGTGGCACGCCGAACACTCGAGCTGGCCGTGGCCGTTCGAGAAGCGGTAGAGCGAGAACCCGGCCTGCGGCACGTCGGGATCCGTCGCGAAGCGCTGGTTCGTCGTCGTACGCAGATGGCCCGGCGCGTCGAACGCGTTCGCGAAGCGGATCGCACCCGCGTTGGCGACCGCGTCGCCGGTGTGGCAGTTCTGGCAGTTCGGCTCCTGCAGCCAGCCGACTCGTGCCGGGTCGCCGACCGCGTTCATCCCGCCGTGGCAGTCCTGGCACGCCATCATCGCGTTGCCGTCGGCGCCGATCGCCTTGCCCATCGCGCCGCGCAGGCACCGCGTCGCGGCGCCGGGATGGCACGTGTAGCACGACGAACGATCCGGCACGTCGTCGAGCCGGCGGCCATCGGGCAAGGGCGCATCCGCGTGTCCGGTGTGCATCGCGGACGTCAGCTTCGACACTCCCGGGTGGCCCGCGGTTCCGAGTGCGTTGCTGCCGTGGCACCGCGCGCAAAGCACCGGCGTGCCCTGCACGACCGCCGTCGCGTAGAGCCCGGCCGACGAGTAACCGGCAGCCGAGAGTGCCGCGGTGTACAGCGGGCTGCCGAGGTGCCGCTCGTCGTGCAGCTTCACGATGTTGAGCCGGTCGTCGGTGGTCGCCGGCCCGTGCACCCAACCGCTCGGCGGCCGCGCCGCCGGATTGCCGCCCGAGCCGTGGCACGACACACACGCCATCTCGGCGGAGACGGGCACGACGATGTCGCTGCTCGCGACGACCTGGCCCGAAGTGTTGCGCGCGACGAGGCGCATCAGCGGGTACGGGTTCATCGTTCCGACGTCGTCGTACGGCGTGACCGGCACACCTTCGGCGCTGTAGTCGGCGATCCCCGCGTGGAACGGCATCGCCTGCGGCGTGTTCGCCGCGCCCGGCATGCGGAACCCCGCGAGACCCTGGTCGAGGGGCAACGACGCGCCGAACAGCGCACCGGCGTGCGCCCAGAAGTCCGACTTCCCGACCGAGGTGCGGTTGATCGAGCCGGCGGGATCGGCGACGGCTTCGTACGTGACCGCGTAACTGCCGTTCGTGACGAGGTGGCCACCCACGACGACCTGCGCGTGGAACGTGTTGAACGGGGGCAGGATCGAGAACACCGAGGTGTCGCTGTCCATGCAGTGCATGCCGAGGTCGTTCCAGCCGAGGATGCGCGGCGGTCCCTGCGCGACCCCGAGCGCGGTCGACGACAGTACGGCGAGTACGAGGGCGGCGGAGGAGAGGCGTTCGTGCAGTCGCATGGCGGTACCTCGAGGTGAAGGCGCCGACACTACGAGTCACGCGAACGTCATCGGCCGCCGGAAGAGTGCGTAGGTGCGCCGGATCGCGGGCCGAACGTCACGCGCGCGGACCGAGGAACCGTGCGACGTCGGCGGCGCTGGCACGATGGCCGCGCAGGCCCGCGAACGTTCCCCGCAGCTTGGCCCATGCGGCGCGCGGACCGGAGAACAGCGACAGCGGCCACAGCACGACGTCGAACAACGCGAACGCGCACCAAAGGAACAGCGAGCCACGCCGGCGCAGGTAGCGCACCTCGTTGCAGGCCATGAAGAACTTGCGCAGCGGAGAGCGGTTTCCGCCGGAGGACCGCCCGCTGTCGTGCACGACACGCACCCAGGGCAGCCAGACGATGCGGCTGCCGCGTTCGCGCAGGCGATCGCAGAGATCGACGTCCTCCCAGTACATGAAGTAGGCCTCGTCGAACGCACCGACGTCCATCACCGCCGACACTCGGAAGAGCACACACGCGCCCGGCAGGAACTGCACCGCCTCCGGCCCGGACTCCCGCGGCTTCGGCACGCGCCCGTGACCGCCGAGACGCAGCACGTTGGGCGCGAGTGCAACACGACCGCCTTCGGCCCAGACCCGACCGTCGCCGCGCAGCACCGTCGGCCCGACGGCTGCGACGCCGGGATCGTTCGCGAGCACCGAGACGAGCGGCCGCAGGAAATCCCTCGGCAGACGCACGTCGTTGTTGAGCACGAGCGCGAACGGCAAACCGCGTTCGGCGGCCCACCGCAGGCCGACGTTCATGCCGCCCGCGAAACCGAGGTTCTGCGGCAGCGCGACGAAGGCAGTGCGATGCGGCTCGCGCGCGAGCGCCGCGATGCGACGCTCGAGTCCGGCCGCGCCCTCGTCGCCGGACCCGTTGTCGATCACGAGCACCTCGAGGGGAACGTCGTCGACCGCGAGCACGTCGGCGAGACACTGCAGCGTGAGGTCGGCGCGGCGCCAGTTCAGCACCAGCACCGCGGTGCGCGGCGCCGGATCAACCACACAGCCTCCGGACGACGCGCCAGTAGCCCGCGAAGAAGCGGTCGAGTCCGCGCCGCAGCGCGGCCCGCGCGCCGCGTTCGGCGAGGCCGGGATTCAGGGTCATCGGCGCGGCGACGAGCAGTTCGCGGTCGGGAACGGTCCGCCCCTGCTGCGCGGGGCCGCGCGCCCGCACCGCGACGGGCAGCAGCTTGAACAGCTCCCACTTGCCGCGCAGCCAGTCGCGAACGTGCCCGCGCTGCCAGCCGAACAGCGCGTAGACCACACCGTAGAGGAGCTGCGCCGGAACCGTGAGCAGCAGCGTCCGCCACCGCATGCACGTGATGAGCACGTACCAGCGGTTCTTGCTGTGCAGGAACGTGCGGCGTCCGGAATACACGCTGCCCTCGCCGCGCACCGACAGCCCGGCCGTGCCCGCCTTGTGCGTGCAGAGCGCGTTCGCCGCGAGCCGGATCGTGTGGCCCCGCATGCGCAGCTTGTACGAGAACTCGTTGTCCTCGTAGAGGATGAACAGGTGCTCGTCGAAGCCGCCGACGGCGAGATAGGCGCTCTTCCTGCAGAGGAAACACAGCGCGATCGCCGCGCCGATCGGCCCCGCGGGCGGCGCCGCCTCGGCGAGCGGGCGGTACCAGTTGCGCAGGACGAGCGTGCCGAGGAAGTGCAGGTCGCCGCCGTCGTAGTGCACCACCGACGGATCGTCGCCGCAGACCGACCGCGCCTGCACCATCGCCGCACGAGGGTCGGCCGCGAGTTCGTCGCACAGGGCGCGCAGCGCGCCCGGGTGCAGCACGACGTCGTTGTCGACGAGCAGGCAGAGGTCGTCGCGCGCAGCGGCGACGCCCACGTTCCGGGCGTGGCACGGGCCGGCGTTGCGCCCGGTGTCGACGACCCGCACCGTCGGGTAGTTCGCGGCAACCAGCTCGCGGGACCCATCGTCGGAATGGTTGTCGACGACGATCACCTCGCTCGGCAGCGGCACCTGCGCGAGCAGGGCATCGAGGCAGTCCGGCAGGTAGTGCCGGCCGTTCCAGTTGACCACGATCGCGCTGACCACGAGAGCGCGCGGATGCTAGTGCCGTGAACGGGAACTGGGACCTGTTTTCGCCGACCGCCCCGACCCGGCACTGGTGCAACGAGTGGATCACGTCCGCTCGCCGCTCATGGGTCATGGACCGACCGCATCGAAAAGTGCGAAGAAAAAGCGGGTGGCCGCCTCCGTTCCGGCGACCACCCTTCCCTTGCACTTTCTCTCGCGCTGCTCACCGCCACCGACGGCCCTGACTCCGCCGGCGGCGATGACAACGAATCGCGGCTGTGTGACCGCGGGAGCCATGGCGCCGTTCGCGGTCCCGAAGACGACGGATTCGCAGAAACTTCGCGGCTCCCCGAACGGAACCCTGACTCACGAGCGGCGGCGGCGGGGGCGCGCCTCGGGCGACGCTGCCAGCGGATCCTCCGGCCAGCTGTGGCGCGGGTACTTGCGCGACAGTTCGCGCCGGACCTGGGGGTACACGTTCGCCCAGAAACTCGGCAGGTCGGTGGTCACCTGGACCGGCCGATGGTTCGGCGCGAGCAGTTCCAACACGACCGGCACCCGCCCGGAGGCGAGCGCCCCCACCGCGCGGAGGCCGAAGAACTCCTGCAGCCTCGCAGCGATCGTCGGCCCGGCGGGCGCAGTGTAGTCGACGACCGCCGCCCGACCGGACGGCAGCTCGATCCGGTCCGGAGCGAACTGGTGCAGCGCGCGCCGCTGACCTCCTTGCAGGCGTGCGAGCAGCATCTCGGCGACATCGGCGTCGCGCAGCGCGCGCAGGTCCGCACGATCGCCGAGCAGATCGAGTGCCGCCGCGGCGACAGCGCCGTCGTCGAAGGAAGGCAGCTCGAGTTCGGGCATGCGATCGGCCAGCCACCTTGCCCGCGCAACGAGACGGCGCAGGTCCTTCTGCTCGCCGAGCCACTTCCAAGGATCGACCGACAGCAGCGGCAGGAGCGTTTCGGCCGCACGGCCCGACGGCAACTCGCCGCCCCGGGCCGAGCGCAGCGCGAGATCTCGGTAGCGCAGTTCGCGCACTGCCACGACGCGGCCCGCGGCCTCGTCGAGTTCGGCGGTGACGACGTTCTGCAGCGCAGACGGAAACACGGCCTCGAGATCGGCGAACTCGAGGGCGGCCGTGACCACCGCCGTCGAACGCTGCTGACGCCCCGCTTCGTGGAGGCGGAGCGCCAGCACGAGATCGGCGCCGTCCGCGGCCTTCGGGAGCACGAGGCCACGTCCCGAAACCATGGTCGCCATGCGCGGGTCACCGGCCAGGGCGCGACGAGCCACTCGGTCGGGAAACCCTGCGAGCAGGCAGCGCGCGAGCAGGGTGGTGTCGCGCGACCCGGATTCGCGGCCGCCGCGGCCGAGCAGGCGATCGCGCGACGCACACAGCGACCGCGCCTGCCCCGGCCAGCTGCCGAACTCGCGGCACATCGCATCGGGAAAGCCGCGCTCCTCGGCGAGCAGGAACGCATCGACCGCCGCGTGCAGGTCGGCGCCGCCGTCGCGACCGAGACTGTCCTGTTCCCCGAGCAGCACCGCCGCCGTGGCGGCCGCAGCCGCGCAGCCGAGCCGCCGCCCGCGTTCGACGACAGCGGCGAGGCGCGGATGCAGCGGCACATCGAGCAGCGCCCGGCCGAACGGCGTCAACGCGCCGCGCGCCGGATCGACGGCGCCGAGGTCGCCCAGCAGCCGATCGGCCGCCGCGAGCGCTTCGGCCGGCGGCTTTTCGAACCAGCCGAATGCGGCCGGATCGCGACCCGCGAACGCACGCACGAGCAGCGCCGGCCCCGACAGGTCGACGCGCTGCACGTCGGGCGTCGTGCGCTGCGGCATGCCACGTTCCTCCGCGAGCGACCAAAGGCGGTAGCAGACGCCAGGGCCCGTGCGGCCGGCGCGGCCCGAGCGCTGCGTCGCCGACGCGACGCTGATGCGTTCGAGCTGCAGCACGTCGACGCCGCGTCCCGCCTCGAAGCGCAACTCGCGCGCGAGCCCGGAGTCGACGACGGCGGTGACGCCCGCGATCGTCAGCGAACTCTCCGCGACGTTGGTCGACAGTACGACCTTGCGCTGTGACTGCGGTCGGATCGCACGATCCTGTTCCGCGGGCTCGAGGCGACCGTGCAGCGGCAGCACGAGTACGCCGCGACGCCGCGCGAGGTTCTGCAGCGCGTCCTCGCACCGCGCGATCTCGCCCGTACCGGGCAGGAACACCAGCACGTCGCCGCTCGTTTCGTCGAGCGCGCGTTCGATCGCGTTGCGCACTGCGATTTCGAGCGGATCGGTGTTCGCACGCGGCACGTGCACGACGGAGACCGGGAACAGGCGACCGTCGGCCTCGACGATCGCGCAGCCGGGCAGGAACGCACGCAGCGGCGCGGGGTCGAGCGTCGCCGACATCACGCACAACTTCAGGTCGGGGCGAACGGTCGCACGCGCCTCGGCCAGCATCGCGAGCGCGAGATCGCCTTCGAGGTGGCGTTCGTGGAACTCGTCGAGGCAAACGACGGATGTCCGTTCGAGAAACGGATCCTGCACGATCTGACGGACGAGCACTCCCTCGGTGACGAAGCGGATGCGCGTGTCGCGGCTCGTACGCGTGTCGCCGCGCACCTGGTAGCCGACGAGGCCGCCGAGCTCGACGCCGAGTTCGCGGGCCACGCGCGCGGCGGCGGCACGGGCGGCGAGGCGCCGGGGTTCGAGAACGACGACTTCCTTGCGCGGGTCGAGCGACTCGAGCAGCGCCGGCGGCACACGCGTCGTCTTGCCCGAACCGGGCGGCGCCATCAGCAGCAACGAGGACGCATCGCGCAGCGCCGCGCGCACCGCGGGCAGCACCGGGTCGATGGGCAGCGGCTCGTTCACGGCGCGAGCGGCCGCCGCCCCTCGATCGCATCGGCGAGGATCGACGTGCTGACCTGCGCGATCGAGGAGCCGGCGGGCAGGCCGCGGGCGAGGCGGGTGACGCGGATGCCCTGCGCCGCGGTCGACGCAGCCAGCCGTTCTGCAAGCAGGCGCGCGGTGCCTTCGCCCTCGAGATCGG
This sequence comes from Planctomycetota bacterium, assembly GCA_016794565.1. Lineage (GTDB taxonomy): Bacteria > Planctomycetota > UBA1135 > UBA1135 > UBA2386 > JAEUHQ01. Next base: position 41,856 of record JAEUHQ010000105.1, read on the forward strand.
GGTTGGTCGCGAGGCAGACCTCGGCCGGCCGCTCCTGCGCAACGCGGGTGAGCAGGCTGTTCGTCGTGAGGTCCTCGGGCCGGATGCCCTCGAGCTGCGACAGGCGGCCTTGCAGCACGTGGTAGAGACCGCGATAGCCGGTGTCCTCGAAGCGCGCGACTTCGCGCGGATCCTCGATCACGAGCAGCATCGAGCGATCGCGCGTCGCATCGGAGCAGATGCTGCACGGGTCGCTCGCGTCGAGGTTGAAGCAGCGGCTGCAGGTCTTCACTGCGGCGCGCACCTGTTCGATCGCGCGCGCGAGCAGTAGCGCTTCTTCGGCATCGACACGGAGCAGGTGGAACGCGAGGCGCTCCGCCGTCTTCGGTCCGATGCCAGGCAGACGGTTCAGGCGTTCGATCAGCGCCTCGATCGTGCGGTCGCGTGTCGCCATCGGTCCGCGTCCCGCGGCGGCCGCGACTAGAAGCCCATCCCCGGCAGATTCATCCCGCCGGTGACCTTGTTCATCTCGCGATCGCGCAGTTCCTTCGCCGCTTGCAGCGCCTGCCGAACTGCTCCGGTGACGAGATCCTCGAGCGTCTCGACGTCGTTCGGGTCGACGGCGGCCTTCTGGATCTTCACCGCCTGCAGTTCGCCTGTGCCGTTCACGTACGCCTTCACGGCGCCGCCGCCGGACGAACCCTCGAGGACGCGCTCGCCGAGCGAGCGCTGCGCCTCGTGCATCCGCCGCTGCATTTCCTGGGCCTGCTTCAGCAGGCTGCTCATGTCTCCGAATCCGGTCGCCATGGTGTCCTCGTTGTGCCGGGATCATGCCGGCACGACGAGTCCTGGCCAACCATCTCGGTCACGGCCGGAACGTGAAGGTGAGGCCGGGGCTGCTGCTCCACGACTCGAGGCCGCACGGGTCGATCCACAGCGTCTGCGCGAAGATCTGCAGCCCGGGCGGTTCCGCCGGCGTCACGGGCCACGCCAGCGTACTCGTGCCGTACGCGTCGCTGATCGCGAGC
>JAEUHQ010000152.1 GCA_016794565.1 Planctomycetota bacterium
GCCGTGTGCCGACTGCTGCTCGGCACGCAGATGCCAGCGCCAACGGTGACCATCGTTCCGTTCGAACCCATGGACGACCGCTGCCCCGAGTGCCGAACAGGACGCCTTGCTCGTCAGTCGTGGTCGGCGATGTACATGCCAGAGATCGTCGACACGTCATGAGAGCCGACCCGATCGTGCCGCCGCTCGAGATCGCGCCCCCTGACCCGCGCAGAGGGCGGCGCGGTGCCGGACCGTACCTCAAGCGCGCGAACCATGTTCCCGAGCGCCGGCCGTCGACTCGGCGCAACCTACACTTCGCCGCTTCCACCTCGCCTCACGTCCTCGGCATGGTCTCGCGAAGTCCCGACGTCAACGCCAGACCTTGCGCGGTCGAGACGGCTTCGATCGAATGCCCATAGCCGATCCCGCCGCGGCTTCGTCCAACAGATCCTATCCAGACGAAGTCGCGACCCGGCCGTCGCGTGTGATCAACAGCAGATGGCGCGACTTCCTCCGGATAGGATCCTGTTCGTTGGCTGGACCGTTGGACCTGAGGCTTGTTCTCGCATGCGCGAGGCGAACGGAGTCGAGGGTGGCCTGGTGCATCAAGCGAGATCTTGTTGACGCGAGGCGGCGCTCCTGTAGCCTTGGCCGCGACCTCCATCGGCGGGGTGTTTTCGTGCGAGCAGGAGACTTGTTTCAACGTCGATCAAAGGAGTGAGTCATGTGCAAGTTCCCTCATGCACTTTGTGCCGTGTTGTTCCCGATGGTGGCCCTGGCAGCGCAGTCCGGCACCATGAACATCAAGGACGGCGCGAACGAGATTGTGATTACGGCTTCAACTTCGGACCGTACCTTGTCCGTGTCCATTCGCAACAACAGACCTGACACGGTTGTCAAGGTCAAGATCGTGAAGGCCGATGGCACGGTCGGACAGTTCGTTGAGCTGGTGGGTGAGGGCGACGGAACTGGTGTCCTCAACCTCAAGGCTGGAGAGCGCGTTGAAGTTGAGGATATCGATCCGTCCTCGAACACCGACGATGTCAAGATCGCGTACGATGCGAAGTGACGAGTGTGAGTGCCGCCAACAGCAGGCCGCTCCAAGCCCTGGCCATCGGGTCCGTGCTTGGTGCTCTGTGCTTCTACGGTGGTGTGCATATCGGCGGGGCAGGTATCGACGCCCCTCCGAGAGACGGGTCGACCAGCGTTGCCGATACTCTCTTGGCGGCTCTCTCAAGTCGCGATCAGCAAACCTGCCTTGCGATCAAGAGCCTCGAAGGCAGCATCCAGGACCTTCAACGAGTTGTCGATGGCCTTTGCGCTGTTCGTGAGAGCGCAGCACCATCCCCGGTCTCTGGCCAGACGCAGCCAGCGGCTACGCAACCCAGCCAGCCAACTTCGCCTCTGGCCTCGGAGATGGACGCCCAGCGTCTGAGTGCGCTGCCACGCAACCCCACCGATAAGGGCGCGGTTGACCGCTGTCTGTCTACGTGGGAGCAGGGGCAGCAGCTTCTCGTCTACCTTACAGTGGAGGATGTAGTTGCGAGGTTTGGCAGTCCGACACGAGCGTCTGCCGCTGGCCACTTCATTGAGTGGACTTACAATGGAAGTGGGCCAGTTCAGGGGAGGGCCAGTGCATTTGTTCTCCGTATAGTGCGGAGCCGGGTTGTGCAAGCGATTGCAATGCCGTAGGTGCCAGACGTCTGCCAGCCAGCCAACAAGACCTTGGAGCCGACGATCGCCGCTGCGGCGCTCGCGGCTCAAGGTCAAAGACGTTAGGCGGACGCCGTCGAATCGCCTGATCGGAAGCCGATCTCGGCGGTTGGTGTTTTCGGCGACGCTGCCGTTGTGATCCGGCTCCTGGGAACCTGCCCATCGACACCCGACACTCCATGCAAGTGACGATCAGTGCGTTCATGCCATCGCGGGAGGAAGCGTGGTGGGGGGGCGGCCAAGGCAGCCCACGCCCTCGACTGCGTCGCCCGGGCCGGCGGCGCGGCGGCGTCGGGCAGGTCCGGTCCTCGAACGCTTGTGAGCCCGGCGCCGGTCCGGGCAGGTGAGCCATGCGACCTCGCATCGAGGCGGTGCAGCCGGTCCTGGGGTCGCGCGACGTTGCGGCGTCCGTCCGCTTCTATGAGCAATTGGGGTTCGTCAGGGTCTTCGTCGATGACGCCGCGAACCCGCGCTACGCGGCCGTGGTGCGAGACGGTGCCGAACTGCACCTCCAGTGGCACGACGCCAAGGAGTGGGCGGACGGCTTCGATCGCCCTGCGTATCGGTTCGTCGTGGCAGACGTCGACGGGCTCCATCGGGAGTTTCGTGCAGCCGGAGTTCTGGAGAACATCACACCCGTCATGGACACGAGTTGGGGGACTCGCGAGTTTCACGTGAGAGACGCCGACGGAAACGGGCTCCAGTTCTATCGAGCCTCGTAGTCCATGCCTTCCGCCGACGCCGGTGGCGAGTTGGCGCGGCTGAGGGACCGCGAACGCGACGGCCCTCGTGCGCGCGGCCCGCAGCGGAGCGAAGCGGCCTTGGGCTCTCGGGCTGGCGCCACAGCCGGTGCAGCGTGGCGCGGTGTTCCCGGAGGGCTGGCGCCGCCGAGGTTCTGGCGATGCGGAGGCCGTGAAGGCGCTGCAGTGCGTCTGTCGACGCAGCGTCGTTCGTGAGACGAGAAGGGCGCACGCCGCACTACTGCAGCGTGACCGTGGCCCGCGCGGTTTCCGACACGGCGTCGATCGGGCTCAGGGTGACGTACGCAAAGTCGAGGTCCAGTCCGACGAGCGCGGCCGGCATCGGGATCAGCGTGTCGAACGTCGCGTACGCGTTGCCGTCGGCGTTGAACGTGCCGAGGAAGCCGGCCAGGTGCGGCTGCCCGAACGCCGACACGACCATTCCGAAGAACGGGTCCACGACGAGCGGGAGCACCACCGACCCGAGCGGCGTGCCCGGTGACGTGCCGCTCATCGAGCCGGCGAGGGCGTAGGGACGGTTCGCCAGCGACGCGCCGCCGGCGAGGCGGAACGTCAGCACGGAGTGCACGTCCTTCGGCAGGCGCGTCACGTCGACGCTGAGCCCGTGCGGTGCGAGCCGTTCGCGCACGGTGAAGTTGTCGAGGTAGATCGCGTCGTTGCCGGCGCCGTAGGCGTTCACCTGCGTGAAGCCGTGTTCCGGCAGTTGCGCCCACACGCCGATCGGCGTGCCGGTGGCGACGAGCACGCCGTCGACGTGGATCTCGGTGCGGTTGCCCGCGACGTCGACGATCGAGCGCGCGTGGTGCCAGGTGTCCTTGGCGACGAACGTGTTCGTCTGCACGAGGACGCGGTTCGGCGTGTCGAGGTACTCGATGCGTCCGTTCGCCGCGATCCACCAGCGCAGGTAGCAGGACTGCGGGTTCGGCGCCGGTTGCGAGTAGATCTCCCACTCGCTCGGCGTGCTGGCCGTGGTGATCAGGAAGTCGAGCTCGATCTCGAGCACTCCGCTCGTCAGGTTGAACAGTGCGTTGCGTCGCAGTTCGCCGAACGATCCCGGCGTCAGCAGCGACGCGTCGAACTTGACAGCCTGCGTGCCGCTGCGCACGACCGCGCTCTGCACCGATGCCGCGGCGTAGTTCGGCGGGTACGCGTACTCGAACAGCATCCAGCCGTCCTGACCGCTCCACATGTCGCCGGCGCCGAGCGGCCCCGGCTGGAACAGCGGGGCCTCGAACGACTGCGCGGTGTAGGGGCCGGTCTGCGACTGGGCGGGCAGGGCACTCGGCGCGGCGAGGACGAGCGGGAGAACGGCGGGGAGGAAGCGGCGCATCGACATGGTCTCGAAGGGACGGAGAAGGGGGGCCGCGGGCTCTTCCCCTGCGCACCGCCGAGTGTTTCACCGGGTCGCGGAATCCCGCGAATTCCGCGTCGGTCGCGAAACAGCCGGGGGGCGAGCGGGGTACAGCATGCGCGTCCGATGCCCGGCCCCTCGCTCGAGCAACTGTTCTGCGCATTCCTCGCCACCGGCGACGAGGCCGCGTTGTTGCTGCTGATGCGCCGCAGTGCGCCGGCGTTGCGGCGGCTCGCACGGCGGCTCGGTGCGTCGGCCGACGACGCCGAGGACCTCGTGCAGGAGACGATCGTCGCGGCGATCCAGGGCGCGGACCGGTTCGACCCGACGCGGCCGCTGCTGCCGTGGCTGAAGGGCATTCTCGCGTTCCGCGCGGCGAAGGTGGCGCGCGACGACGTTCGACGACGCCGGCTGTGGAGCGAGGCCGCGGAGTCCGTGCCGCCGCGCACGACGGCTCCGCCCGAGTCGCACGCGAGCGAACACGAACTCCGTGCGTCCCTGCACGACGCGATCGCCAGCTTGCCGACCGACTACCGCTCGCCGCTGCAGGAGTACCTGATCGCCGGACGTTCGCCGCTCGAGATCGCGCGCGGTCTCGGCATCGGGCGGGCCACGGTGCGGGTGCGCCTTCACCGCGGACTGCTGCGGCTCCGGCAGTCGTTGGTACGTTGGGTCACGCTGCTCGTCGCCGTGTTGCTCGGGCGGCGTGCACCGGCGTCGGGCACGGCCGCGCCGCGATCGCGCGCGCCCTTCGCCGCCGTGCTCGGCGGCGCGATCGCCGTTCTCGCGGTGTCGACGGTGTGGACGGCGAACGCGGGCGTGGCGACGCCGGCGGCAGCCGCTCCCTCCGGCGAACCGCGGTCCGGCACGCCGAGCGATTCGCGCGGCGGCGCGACGACGCCGTTCGCGAACGAACGCACGGCGGTGCGCGGCGACACGACGGGGCGGCTCGCGGTCCGGGTGGTCGATGCCGCGGGCCGCGGCGTGCCGCACGTCGGCCTCGTTCTCGAACCGCGCTCAGGCGTCGATCCCGTGTTGCATCGCCGGCGCGCGGTCACCGGCATCGGTGGCGAAGCGGCGTGGGAGCCGCTCGAGCCGGACGAGTACCGTGTCGTCGCGGATCGGGGCGCCGAGGACGTGGTCGACGTGCGCGCCGGGGCGAACGACGTCGTGCTGACGGCCTCGTCCGGCAGCGTGGTGCGTGGCCGGGTCGTCGACGGCGACGGCGTCGCGGTGACCGGAGCCACGGTGTGGCTGTCGGACGACTCGTCGGGTCCGTGGCGCGGCAACGACGTCGTCACCACCGACAGCGCCGGGCGCTTCGAACTGCAGCACGTGCCCGACGGCGCGTTCGTCGCGGTTCGCCACGCGGAGTTCGTGGGCAGCGGCGCCGTGCGCTTCGCCGCGAGCGCGCGGATCGGCGAGGTCGAACTCGTGCTCGGCCCGCGCGGCGGCGCGGTGGACGTCGTGGTGCTCGATCCCTGCGGTGCGCCGTGCGCGGACGCGCTCGTGTTCGTCGGGGAGTCGATGGACATTGCGCCGTTCGTGCTCGCCGACGGCGCTGCGCCCTGGCGCCTGCCGCCGGTCGAACGGCGCACCGGCGTCGACGGGACGATGCGGTGCGGTGCGCTGGCGCCGGGACGGCACCCGTTGTTCGTGCGCGCCGCCGGGCGTGCGCCGTACACGGGCAGCGTGGAGGTCGTGCCCGGCGGGCGCGCGCGCCACGTCGCGCACCTGCAGCGCAGCGGCGGCGTGACCGGCCGTGTCGTCGATGCCAAAGGGACTCCCGTGGCCGATGCGCAGGTCGTGTTCCGCGGCGACGACATGGCCTCCGGCATCGACGTGCGTTCGTCGCCGGGCGGCGCCTTCCGGTTCGAATGTGTGCCGTCCGGCCAGGGTCAGGTCGCGGCGCGTGCCGGCGGCATGGTGCCGTTCGTCCGGGCGCTCGACGTCGTCGCCGGCGAACACGCGGCGATGGAGATCGTGCTGCGTGCGTCGAGAACGCTGCGCGGCGCGCTGCTGTGCGACGATCCGGCCGCGGTGCGCGGTGCGACGGTTCGCGCGACGTGGCCCCGCTCGGCCCTGTGCGCGTGGCAGGCGGCCTTCGAGGTCGCCGCGGACGGTACGTTCGCGCTCGCCGCGGAGGCCGATGGAACGCCGTCGCTCGAACTGCGCGTCGCCGGTGAGCCGATGTGGCGGGCCGTCGACGCCTTCACCTCGTGGAACGAGGACGCGGTGCACGTGCGTCTGCCCGCGACCTTCGCCGCCGACGCGTGGCTCGTGGGCTCCGCCAGCTCGGACGACGGCGCGCCGATCGCGGGAGCGCGGGTGTTCGTGCACCGCGACGGCGTGCAGTGGGCCGAGGTCGGCCGCACGGCTGCCGACGGCTCGTTCCGGGTCGGTCCGCTGGCCGCGGCGACGTACGGCCTGTTCTTCGAGAGCACCGCGCCGTCCGTGCCGACCGCGTGGACGAACGGCATCGAGCTCCCGCGCGGCAGCACTCGCGAGGTGCGGTTCGAAGCGCCGCCGACGGGGGCGGTCGACATCGAGTTCGTGCGCAGCGACGGAGCGCCCGTCGGCGAACTCGCGATCACGCTCGTCGGCACGGCGCCGGAGCGACGCGCGGTCCTGGCGCAGACGGCGCGACTGCGGCAGCGCCTCGTCGCCGGCGACTACCGCCTGTTCGTGATGGGCGAGCACGTGCAGTGGCTCGAAGCGATGCCGATCCGCGTGACCGCGGGTACGACCACCGAGCGCCGCGTCGAACTCGCGCCCGGCCGGCGCTGTACACTGGCTGTTCGCGGTCTGCCGCGGCCGCCCGGCGACGAACCGGCGGCGCTGCGCGTTCGCGACTGCACGCGCCGCGAACGTTCCGTGACCTTCACGCTGCTGCACGACGCGCCGGACCGCCTCGCCGCGGTGCTCGCGACCGGCGACTACGTGCTCGAGTGCGAAGACCGCCACGGCGTGACGTGGCAGGGCGCCTTCGCGGTCGACGTTGCGGCGTCCGGAGGCTGGTCGATCCCGGTCCGGATGGCGCCGCTGGCCCGGTGAAACGGCGGCGTCGTGGCGGATCAGAACCCGAAGCCGAGCGAGAACCACACGCGCACGTCCTCTTCGCCGTCGAGCTGCCGTGCGATGCCGATGCCCGGGCTCAGGATGCCGTCGAAGAACTCGGCGTTCGCGTGCACTTCCATGCCGACGCTGGTGAACCAGTCGGCATCGCCGAACCAGCGGTCGTCGCCGACCTGCGCGGTGTCGCCGAACACTTCGATGACGATCTGGCGGCCGCGGAACGGCGTCGTGCTCGCCGCCGCGAACGGTCGCCACACCGGGAAGCGGAACGCGATGCTGCCCGCCGCGAGGTAGCGGCCCGTCGCGACCGCTTCGTCGATGTAGCCGCGCGGCAGCCCGGTCGACAGGCCGCCTCCCACGCTGAACGCGCCCTGGAGCACGTTGTCGCCGTCGGACCAGCCCGCCTGGCCGCGCAGCACGATCTGGTGGCCGAGGTGCGGACACACGCTCCAAGTCCAGCTCGCGTCGCCGAACGCGCGGTTGCGGTCGAGTTCGCCGCCGAGACCCGAGTGGCGGAACGTGCCGAGGATCGAGAAGCCGTCTTCGCCCGCATAACTCGTCGGGTAGAAGGTCGAGTCGTCGTAGCCGAACACCGCCTCGACCCAGTGCTCCGTGTCGCGGAACGGCGCCTTCAGCGGCGTGCCGCCGACGTTGTCCCGCTCGTTGTCGTCGACCTGGTCGTGGTCGTCGACGCCGGCGGCGACGTAGCCGATGAAGGTCCGCTCGAGGGCGAACAGTCCGCGGCCGGCGCGCACTTCGGCGGTGGTCACGGTCTCGGTGTAGTCGAGTTCTTCGCCGCCGCGCAGCACCGTGTCGCCGAACGTGCGTTCGCTGCGCCCGACACTCGCGCCGAACTGGATCACCGAGCCGAGGTGGTCGAAGCTCGCGAACGCGACGGGCTCGTGTTCGACGAGGCCGGCGCCCGCGCCGAGCTGCACGACGTTCGTGAACAGGGGATCGGCGAACACGCCGAACGCGCCGAGACCGCCCTCGGGCACGGCGAAGGTCGACGGTGCCCAGAAGAGCGGCCGCAGCTCGCCCAGGCCCGAGTACGGCTCGGCGGCGAGTGCGACGTTCGTGCCCGCCGCCGCGGCGGGGAGGGGCGCCGGGGCACTCCTCGCGCCGCCGGAGGCGCCGGGTGCGGGCCACGCGAGTTCGATCGTCGGCACGCGCGGCGCGAAGTCCGCCGGGTCGGCGGACAGGATCGCGAGGAACGGACCGTGCTCGTCGTGGTCGACGACGGCGAGCGACGTGCCGTCGGGCGACGGCACGCAGGCGATCACGCCGCCGATGGCGTTGGTGACCGGCGTCACCGTGGCTGCGCCGTTCGCGCCGGGCGTCACGCGGTACGCGTTCGCGACGCCGGTGTGGTCGGCACAGCAGAAGAGCGCCGTGCCGTCACCGTTCCACGCCGGGTGCAGGATGCGGCCCCGCACCGACCACAGTTCGGTACGTGCGCCCGGATCGCGCAGCGAGCCGAGCACGAGCGTGCTGCCCGCCGCGTCGGTCTCGACCCACACGAGTTCGCCGTCGTGCGCGTCGCCTGGACGCAGCGCGGGGGACCAGGGCGTGTTCTTCGTCGGCAGCGTGCGACCCTCGTCCACGTCGCCGTCTCGCAGTGAGTGCAGGACGAGGTCCTGCCCGCCGCCGGAGCGCAGTTGCACGAGGACCACGGTGCGCGCGCCGTCGCGCAGCGGGCCGGCGTCGGGCTGCAGCACGCGCCAGCCGAAGACGTGGCCGTCGACGTGCGCCCTCGCGATGCCGCGCCAGTTGAACTCGTGGTAGCAGAGTCCGGTGTCTTCACCGCCGTCGGGCAATGCACGCACGGCACCGAGTGCGAGCATCGGCGTCGAGGAGGATCCCAGGTGCACGAACGAGTCCGCGGACATCGGGCTCGACGCCAGCGTGTGCAGCCGCGCGCGGCCGTCCGCGGGTTTGCCGGCGAACACGAGGTCGCGGCCGTGCCACGCGGGTGCGCCGAGCAGCATGCCCGCCGGCGTGAGACGCTTCGTCGCCGAAACCGGGGCCCCGTGCAAGGTCGCCAGCGCCGCGGTCTGCTCCGCCAGCAGTGCGGCGCGCGCCTTCGCGATCAGTGCGCCGTGCCGCTCGCCCGCGAGCGCCCGCGGTGCGCCGTCGAACAGGAACGGCCACGCGTTCGCCTGTCGGGCCACGAACTGCCACACCGAGGCACGATCGCCGAAGTGGCCGGCCAGGAAGCGCAGGTAGGCGGTTCCGTAGGCGTACGCGCTGCCGCCGAACGGCCACTCGTGCTGCGTGATGCGCCACTCGCTCACGTCCGGGATCGCACCCGCGGCGGCGTCGAGCCGCCAGACCATGTGCGTGAGCGCGTCGCGGCCGCGCCCGGCCCACGCGCTCGCCGGATCGGCGTACGCCGTCTCGGCCCACACGGCGAGGCCCTCCTGCCAGAAGCGCGGCATCGTCTGGTGCGCCGGAGTCGAGACGTACCAGAGCAGCAGGCTCAGCAGGTCGTTCGGCAGCACCCGCCCGAACACGCGTTCGAGCTCGCGACGGAAGCCGCTGCTGCGGTCGTTCGCGATCTGGTGCGCGAACTCGTGCACGAGCGTGCGCTCCGTGTCGCGGCCGCCGGCGAAGATCGTCGACTCCGGCATCGCGGGCGCGAGCTCGACCTGCACGAGCGGGAACGGCACGACGAACGAGTAACCGTTGTGCGCGTCGCGCCAGTCCGCGACGAGCAGCCGCAGCTTGTCCAGGGCGACGAAGCCGGCGTCCTTCTGCATGATCGCGTAGACGCGGTCGGCGCGGGCGACGGTCTCGAGCAGGGACTCCGCGGCGGCAGCGGGCACGTAGGCGCGCAGGTGCTCCGCGTCGATCGTCGCGATGTCCTCGCCCGGCCAGACCAGCGTCTGGGCGGGCAGGGAACCGAGCAGGACGAACCACGGCAGCGCACGTCGTGTGAGCATCGCCGCAGTGTGGCGCCGCGCACCGGCGCGGGCAACGGACGCGGCGCCCGCGCGAGGATCACTTCCAGGCGATCGAACCGCGCGCGACGTTCGTGCCGTCTTCAATCTCGACCCAGATCTTGCTGCCCTCCGGCAGCGGCTTCGGCGCGAGAAGGTGGTTGTGCAGCGTGTGGTCGCCTTCCTTGGTCAGCTTCGCCTTCATCGAGCCGGTGCCGTTTTCGACGCCGATCCACGCGCGGGCCGTCCCCGGGATCGGCTTGCCGGCGGCGAACTCGAGATCGAGCGGCACTTCCTTGCCGGCTTCGACCGCGGCGGCCTTCACGGTGAACGTGTGGGCGCCGACCGTCAGGTCGCCGATCGGTTGCGTGTCGTGGTCGTCGTGCGGCATCGGCTGCTGTGCCGCGGAGCCGCCCGACGGCGCGGACACGGGCTGTTTGCCGCAAGCGACGAACGCGAGCGACGAGATGAGGAGAACGGAGATCTTGGTCTTCATGAGGATCGGTCGGAGGTCGGCGGTCGCCGGTGGAAGAGCAGGTGGAAGCCCGCGGGCACGAGCACGAGATTCAGGAACGTCGAGGTCAGGAGCCCGCCGAGCACGACGACCGACATCGGCGCCAGGATCTCGCTGCCCGGCTCGCCCGCGGCGAACACGAGAGGCAGGAGTCCGAGTGCCGCGGTGAGCGCGGTCATCAGGATCGGCACGAGCCGCTCCATGGAACCCTGCGTCACCGCGTCGGCGAAGGGCACGCCCTGGTGCAGCAGGTCGAGGTAGTGGCGAACGAGCAGGATCCCGTTGCGCACCGCGATGCCGAACAGCGTGATGAACCCGACCATGCTGGCGATGGAGACGACCGGGGCTTCGTAGCGGGCGCCGCCGATGCCGACGAGCGCGAGCGTGTTCCACCACGGGATCGCCGGTGCGGTCAGGTAGATCGCCACGATGCCGCCGATCAGCGCGAGCGGCAGGTTCACCATCACGAGCAGCGCCGCGCGCATCGAGCCGAGCGCGTTCTGGATCAGCAGCAGCATGAGGACCGCGACGCCCGCACCCATCCACAGGATCGTGCGGCTCGCGCTCTGCTGCGCCTCGAACTGGCCGCCGTACGCGACGGTGCAGCCGGTGCCCGCCACGATCGGGTCGACCCGTTCCTTCACAGCGGCGACGAGTTGGCCGAGGTTGTGGCCCTGCGCGACGTTGCACGAGACGACCGCCTTGCGGCGCCCGTTCTCGCGCGTGATGAGGTTCGACGTGCGTTCGCGGCCGATGTCGGCGACGTCGCGGAGCCGCACGGACGCGCCGCCGATCCCGCGCAGGATCAGGTTGCCGACCGCGTCGGGATCGCTGCGTTCGTCGGGATGCAGGCGAACGGTGATCGCGATGCGACGCATGCCTTCGCTGACTTCGGCGGTGGTTTCGCCCATGAGCGCGGCCTCGACCTGTTCGGCGGCAGCGGCGGGCGTCAGGCCGGCGGCCGCGAGTTCCTGCAAGCGGTAGCGCACCGGCAGCGACGTGATCATCACCTCGCGGTTCGCGGCGACGTCGCGTGTGCCGGGCGTCGCGAGCAGCGCGGCTTCGACCTGCTTCGCGAGGCGGCGCAAGACGGACAGGTCGTCGCCCTGCACGACGATCGCGAGCGCGGCGGGCGTGCCCGAGAGCACGTGCGACAGGCGGTGTTCGATCGGCTGGCCGATGCTCGTCGTGATGCCCGGCACGGAGCCGAGCACACGGTCGATGCCGGACCGCACGGTCGCGCGGTCGTGGCCGGGCAGCATGGCGACCTCGATCTCCGAACTGCTCACCGGCTCGGCGTGTTCGTCGCGTTCCGCGCGTCCCGTGCGGCGCACGACGGCGCGCACGCCGGGCAGTGCCACGAGCTGCGCCTCGACGCCCTGCGCCAGGCGGTTGCTCTCGGTCAGCGATGTGCCCGGCGGCGCCATCAGGAACACCGTGAACGTGCCCTCCTGGAACTCGGGCAGGAAGCTCGTGCCGTACGTGCTCGCGAGCCCGAGCGCACCCGCGGTCGCGAGCAGTGCGCCCGCGACGAGCGCACGTCCGTGCGCCATCGCGCGCCGCAGCGTCGGTTCGTAGCGCGCCTTCAGCCAGCGGACCAGGAACCCGTCGCGATGGGCCTTGTCGCCGCGCACGTTCCCGAGCAGCAGCCGGCACAGCACCGGCGTGACCGTGAGTGCGGTGACCAGCGACGCGAGCGTCGACACGATGTAGGAGATGCCGAGCGGGCGGAAGAACCGCCCTTCGAGTCCCTGCAGGAAGAGCAGCGGCACGAACACCAGCACGATGATCGTCGTCGCGAAGACCACGACGCCGCGGATCTCCTGGCTCGCCGCGGCCACGACCTCGACGACGGGGCGTCGCTGGTCCGACGGCAGCGCGGCGTTCTCGCGCAGGCGACGGAACACGTTCTCGACGTCGATGATCGCATCGTCGACGAGTTCGCCGATGGCGACCGCGAAGCCGCCGAGCGTCATCACGTTGATCGACAGGTCGAGCGACCACAGCACGAGCAACGCCGTCGCGAGACTCAGCGGCAGTGCGGTCAGCGTGATCAGCGTCGTGCGCACGTCGAGCAGGAACAGCACGAGGATGATCACGACGAGGATCGCCGCGTCGCGCAGGACCGTGAGCAGGTTGTCGACCGAGGTGCCGATGAAGTCCGCCTGCCGCATCACGTGGCGGTTCAGCGCGATGCCGCTCGGCACCGCCGTCGCGACCCGGTCGAGCTTGTCGTCGATGGCGGCGGTGAGCGCGAGGGTGTTCGTGCCGGGCGACTTCTGGACGCCGAGCACGACGGCAGGCCGGCCGCCCTCGGCGGCGGTGCCGCGCTTGGGCGTCGCGCCGAGGGCCACGTCCGCGACCTGGCCGATCGTCACGGGATGGCCGTCGTGGTAGCGCACGATCGTGCCGGCGATGTCCGCGGCGGATCGCACGCGTCCGGTCTGGCGAACGGGCAGCTCGAGGCCCTGCACGTCGGCGAGATATCCGGCTCCGGCCGTCGTGTGCGCGCCGCGCACGGCGGCGGTGACGTCCGCCATCGTGAGGTCGAACAGCTGCAGCTGCTCCTGGCGCACGTGCACCTGGTACTCGGCGAGGTCGCCGCCGAGAACGGACACCTGCGCGATGCCGGGCACGCCGAGCAGCTGGTTGCGCAGGTCGAACTCGGCCCAGCTGCGCACTTCCATCGGCGAGCGCGAACCGTCGGGCGACGACACCGACAGCAGCATGATCTCGCCGGTGATCGACGTGATCGGCGTGATCTCGGCGCGCGCACCCTCGGGCAGCGCGCGGCGTGCCCCGTCGAGGCGTTCGGCGACGAGGGTGCGGGCGCGGTAGATGTCGGCGCCCCAGTCGAACTCGACCCAGACCAGCGACAGACCGATCGCGCTCGAACTGCGGACCCGGCGCAGGCCAGGCAGGCCGCTCACCGCGCTCTCGATCGGGAACGTGACGTTCTGCTCGACTTCGTCCGCGGCGAGGCCGGGGCTCTCGGTGAGGACGACGACGGTCGGCGCGTTCAGTTCGGGGAACACGTCCACGGGCATGCGCGCCGTCCGCCACGCCGACACGGCGAGCAGCAGCGTGGTCGCGAGCAGCACGGCGCCGGGGCGCCGCAGCGACGAACCGATCAGCCAGGCGAAGAAGTTCACTTGTGGTCGTCGGCGTGGAAGGTCCCGTCGGCGTGGAAGTGCCCGCCCTTGGTGGCGGAGCCCGAACTCGCGAGCATCAGTTCGTAGGCGCCGGCGACGACGACTTCGTCCCCGTCCACGAGGCCGCTCTTCACTTCGATCCAGCGGCCGTCGTCGCGACCGAGATCCCCGTCGATGCGGATCACCTTGTCCGGATCGGCGGGGTCGCGGCGGAACAGAACGTGCGCGAGTCCGTCCTGCATGATCGCGGCGAGGGGCACCGCGAGTTCGGCCGGACCGCCGCCCTCGGCCTCGACCTCCACGAACGCCGCGACGCCGGCGCGCGCGAACGAGGCCGTCGTGGCCGGCGTCACGAACACGTCGATCGTGCGTTGCGCCGGATCGGCCTCGGCGCCGAGCTGCAGCGTGCCCGCGAGGCCGCTCGCGGCGCCGCCCGTCCCGGGCGGCACGATCGCGGCGGGGAGGCCGGTGCGCAGGCGCGGCAGGTCGCTCTGCAATGCGCGCGCGCGGCAACGGACGCGCGTGGGGTCGACGACCGTGGCGACGAGTTCGTGGTCCGCCGCCCAGCTGCCGCTCGGCAGGGGCAGTGCGTCGACGATGCCCGCGGCGCGGGCGCGCACTTCGAGCCGATCGATCGTGCGCCAGCGCGGCAAGTCGCGTTCGCCCTTCGTGAGCAGCGTCGGGACGTCGACGCCGATCGTGGCCGCAGCGCCGGCGAGCAGAAGCTGGAATCGTTCGCGGCCCGTGCGCTGGTCGGCTTCGAGCTGTGCGAGCAGCGCCTCGGTTTCCGTGTGTTTCTCCGCGGCCTCCGCTGCCTGCGCGCGCACCTGGGCCAGCTGCACGCTCGCGTCGGCGATCGCCTGCGCCTGGCCGCCGACGCTCGCGCGGGTCGCCTCGAGTTCGCGGACGCGCCCCTCCATGACCCGCGCCGCGTCGTGCAGGCTCAGTTCGTGCACCTTGTGCGCCGCGAGCAGCGGCTGCATCGACGCGAGGCGCGCCGCGGTCACTTCGAGAGCTGCGTCGATCTCGCCGAGTTCGCGCTGCGTCGCGCGCCAGTCCGGCGCGTCGATCGTGTAGAGCAGCGTGCCGGGCTCGACGGGCTGCAACGGCGCGGTGCGAACGTCGATGCGGCCCGCGAGCGGGGCGCGGTGTTCGTGCCGCGCCTGGGGCAGCAGTTCGAAGCGGCCCGGCAGGCGCAGCGTCGCGCGGACGGCACGACGCTCGGCGCGGACGAACTCGATGCCGAGGTTCCTGCGCACGGTCGCCGGCACGTCGATGCGGTTCGTCGGGGCGTCGTGGCCGTGCTCCGGCTCGGCGGGGGTCGGGGCGGGGCGACTGCAGGCGGCGAACGCGAGCAGCGGCAGCACGAGACGAAGTGGAGATGCAGGGCTCATCGGGGCTCCGTTCGGTGGGCGGCGGACTCGGTTCTGGCGAACATGGCGTTGGCTGCGATCGCGGCCTCCGCGCGCGCGAGGCGCGCCGCGATCACGAGATCGCGGGCCCCGTGATCGCGGACGACGGCGTCGAGGATCAGCAGCGGCTCGAGCTGCCCCAGTTCCGCGAGCCGGCGGCAGTCCGCGACCTGTTGCGCGGCGAGGGGTGCCAGGCGCTCTGCGGCGAACGCGAGGTGGCGCTCTGCCGTGGCGAGCCGGAGTTCGGCGGTGCCGAGGTCCTGCAGCGCGGTTTCGTAGCCGCCACGCAGCGCCTCCGCCGCTTCGTCGCGGCGCGCCCGCGCCTCGTGGATCGCCGGTGCGTTGCCGTTCCACAGGGGCAGGGGGATCGTGAATCCGAGCGAGGCGCGCGGCTGTGC
>JAEUHQ010000159.1 GCA_016794565.1 Planctomycetota bacterium
CGCTTCGTCGATGAGTTCGACGACGAGCTGGTCGTCGCGGCCGAGGAGCGCGAGGCGGTTCCGGTCCGCGTCGCCGTCGGAGTGGTCGAACAGCACGGTGCCCGCGATCGCCTGCGCCTCCGTCCAGAACGAGATCGCGAATCGGTTCATGAACCCGTCGGTCGTCGCGAACGGGAACGAGATCCCCCCGTGGCGTCCGGCCGTCGCGGCCGGCGCCCCCGCCGCTCCACCCGCCGGGCCCGTGTTCTGCATCGCGAACGGCCCGTCCTTCTTCACGTCGTGACCCCGCGGATCGATGGACGTCGCGAAGTTCTCGAACTGCAGGAGGTCGTTGAGACCGTTCCATCCGCGCGGCACCACGGTCGCCGGTGCGGGTGTGATCGACGCGAGCGCCGGGTCCGTGGACGCGTAGCGCGGCGCGCCGAAGCCGAGGTCCGGGTAGGCGGTCGGCACGAGGTGCGGGTAGTAGCGCAACGCCGGATCCGGGGCCGCGTCGCCGCGGGGCAGCGCGCCGAGGTTGACCGGGCCCGTGACCCAGAACGGCGAGCGCCGGTCCAGACGGAACGCCTCCTCGAACGCGTCCTGTGTGTTCCAGACGTGCTCGAGTCCGAAGCCTGGCACCGCAGCCGCGAGTCCGGTGCGTTCGTGGCGACCGACGACCCCCGGCGCGACAACGCTGCGCGAACGGCTGGCCGCCGCGCGGTAGCCGACCCAGGGTCCCGACCGGAAGCAGATCGGCGCGGTGCCCATCTCGAGCACCGCGTCGCGGCCGGTCTGCAATTCGCGGTAGATCGTGAGCCAGAGCTGCTTCGTCGTCGCCGTGCTCGCGGCATCGAGCCGCGGCTTGAAGACCCGCTCGACCAGGTCTTGCCACCCGGTGAACGTGCCGGCCCCGGTTTCGCCGGTGGGCACGCGGCGCGCGACGATCTCCTCGGCGAGGGCGCGCGCTTCGGAGTGGCCGAGCGACGGTGGTACCGCGGCACGGCGCTGGTCGGCGC
Source organism: Planctomycetota bacterium (assembly GCA_016794565.1). Lineage (GTDB taxonomy): Bacteria > Planctomycetota > UBA1135 > UBA1135 > UBA2386 > JAEUHQ01. The sequence continues at coordinate 999 of JAEUHQ010000159.1, forward strand.
CGTCGTGGACCCGCAGGTCGCTCGATCGCCGGAGCTCCGCGAAGATCGCCGTGAGGACCTGGGCCGAAGCAGTGTTGACGTTCAGCGGCGCCGGGATCAGCGCCTCGACGACCGTGTCGATCGCCGGCCAGTCCTGCACGACGGTGAAGAGCAGGTCCAGGCGGTACAGCGGCTGCGCGAACTCCACGGCGGCCGCCTCGGTACCCGCGGCCATGACGAGGCCGTACTCCAGGGTGCCCGTGCGGAGGTTGCGAAGGCGAACGGTGCTGCCCGCGCCGATCTGCGCCGGGGCGCGGACGCGCAGTGTGCGCGAGCGCTTCTTGACGTCGGGGTCGTCGCCTTCCAGGTCGCCGAACACGCGCTCCGGACGTCCCCACGTCGCGGCTGTCGCCGCCATCGTGTCCCCGGAGACCGCACCGCGCAGCGTATCGAGTTCCTCCGGCGTGAATCCTCCGACGCCGCCGCGCCCGATCTCGGCGAGTTCCCCGAGGGCTCCGAATCCGCGCCGCGTCGCACGCTGGGCGCCGCCGCGCCCGACGAATGGCCACGCCGCCGCCATGACACAGCGGTAGTCGAGTACGAGGGACTGGGCCGCGACTGCCGCCTTGCCGTCGACGAAGCCGTCCTCCTGGAACAGTCCGCGAGTGAGCTCCTGCAGCGTCGTGCCGTTCCGTGCGCCGTAGTGGATCACTTCGTGTGCGACCCACACGAACCCCGCGGCGGGCAGGCCTTCGCCTCCTTCCAGCACGATCGTCGACGAGTCGGGCACGAGGTCTTCGCGCAGGCGTGCCGTCGTGCCGAGCAGGTTGGTGAGAACGAGCGGAGACGCCGAGTCGAGAGCCAGGTAGCGCTGCAGATCCCATACTTCGCCGCCCAGCAGCACACGGCCCCCCTCGCGCAGGCCGGAGAACCCGGCTGGCAGTTCGACGTGGTCGGGCCATTCGTCGAGGCCATCGTGCTCCGGCGTCGGGTCGAACGTCGGGTGCGACAGCGCCGCGGTCGCGACGAGCAGGTCCCGAACGCTCGCCGACTCCTGTTCGACCGCCGTGAGGTCGACGTCGCGCGCCGCCGCTTCGGCCCCGGTGCCCATCGACACGGAGAAGGGCAGCGCGAGCAGCATCAGGAGGAGGAGCGCGAAAAGCACGGCGAGCAGCGCGATGCCCGCGTCGTGCGCCGGTCGGTTGTCACGATTCACGGTGCCTCCGCGGTGGCCCACGTCACGACCGGCTTCTCGATCGCGTCGCCGCGCGCATCGAACGCGAAGCGGAACGCCCGCTCCGGCCGGAGCTCGGTCGGCAGGAACTGTGCAGGTGCGAGGGTGAACACGAAGACCCGCACCTCGTCGATCGTGCCGGGGATCGGTGACTCACCCGGCGAGACCTCGAGGGCGAGGTCCTTGTCGGATTGCAGCGTGCCTTCGATCTTGGTGCGCGCGATCTCGACTCCGTTCTGCGCGATCCAGGCGGACTTGCCGTCGCTCGCGATCTCGATCGTGCACCACGACATGACGGGCAGAGGCACCTCCGAACCCATCGTCGCGAGCAGAGTGTCGCCCGAGGCGCCTTGCAGGCGGAAACGACCGCGGGGCCGCAGTTCGTCGTCGACCACGAACTCGACGAGCGGCGGGATGCGCAGGATCGTGGCGGTCGTGCGCCGCTCGAACTTCACGTCGAGCCGCACCACGAACCCTTCGCTCAGGGACACCTTCGCCGGCCCCAACGGCCACGCGAGCACCGGGCCCCGCTCCCCCTCGCGGTTCTGGCGACCGGCGCCGAAACGCCCGTTCGCGACCGGCTCGCCGAGCAACGTGGGCCGCAGGCTGTCGTCGAGGACGGAGTCGGTGGGTTCGAGATGGAAGGAAACGACCGGATCGAGCAGGCGCGCCTGCACGGTGCCCGGTGCGCCGTCCCGTCCCGGCCGCACCCACACTTCGGTCGGCACACCTTCGGCCCGTGCGGTCAGCTGGGCTGCGCGCGTCTCCCCGGCGAGGATCGACGCCGCGATCGCTTCCGGGCTCGTGCGTCCGAGGAATCCGACGGACAGCCCGAGCAGCACCGAGAGCACGCCGATCACGACGAGCAGTTCGAGCAGCGTGAAGCCCGGCGCGAAGCCTGGGCCGCGCAACAGTGCGGTCGGGCGGGACATGCGGAGGGGTTCGGGACTGGCGACGGGCAGGTTACTACTTCGGGCGACCGCCGGGTTGCAGGGGCGCACCCTCCCGGCTGGAGCCGGTCCGGGTGACTGTCCGCGAAGCCCCGGGGCCGGCATCAGTTCTTCGGCCAGCTGAGGTCGTCCGCGGTCCCGAAGACGCCGTCCTTGCCGGCGCTCAACAGCTGGAACTTGCCGGCACCGAACGGAACGCCGTCCTCGCGCTTCTTGGCGCGCGCCATCAGCGGATCGAGTTCGGGCGGCACGACGGTCTGCGGCTTGTCCATGCCGAACTTGCCGAAGTACGCGAGGGGCATGCCCCACGCGTCGGCGATCTCCTTCCGTTCCTTCGTGTGCAGGAGCGGCAGCTCCGCGCCGTGGTCGTCGTGGTCGGTGTTCGTCAGGTTCGGGCTGCTCGACAGGTCCTCACCGTCCTCGCGGCCCTGGCTCAGGAACGCGACGAGCGATTCGATGCCCGTGTTCTTGTTGTTGTCCGGCTTCCACTTCAGTCTCGCCGCGAGTTCCGCATCGGGGACCTTCAGGTCGTCGGGTGGGTAGTAGCCGCGCCGGTTCGTGAACGTCCGGCAGCCCGTCTCGAGCTGCATCATCGTCGCTTCGGTGCTCGCGGCGTTCGCGCTGTCCTGCGTGGAGAGGATCGACGGCATCAGCACGACGGCCAGGAGCCCGAGGATGGAGATCACGATCAGGAGCTCGATCAGCGTGAACCCGGCAACCAGAGGTCTGTTCGTCATCGGTCACTTCTCCTTCCGGCGCTCGAGCCGGTAGTCGTCGAACGTCACGTCGATCTTGCCGCCCTTGCTGCCGCCCGCGAACAGCACGGTCTTCAGCTCGGTCGGCGACGTCGCGGTCAGGGTCTTCAAGTCCTGCGAGTGCACGAGCAGGCCGTTCCAGCGCACCTGCAGTGCGAACCCGCGTGACTGCGGCGCCTCGCCGCGCGGCACGACACGCAGCTCGAGCTGTTGTACGGCCGTGGGATCGAAGTCCGCGATCTCGAGCGTGCGACGGACGGCAGTGTCCTCGGCGCCACGACCGTCCTCGACACCGAGGAACGGCTTGCCGTCGCGCACGCCGATCTGGATCCGGCAGTCCGGAGCGCCGCCGCTGCGTTGCATCTCGATGCGCAGACCCGCGAAGCCCTCGCTGCGAGCCTGCTCGGCACCCAGTCGCATCGACACGCCGACAGCGAGGAAGTTCTTCGCCTTCGGCACCGCACCGATGCGCTCGACGAGGACTTCGTCGTCGCCGCGCCCGAGCTGGCCGCTGAGCCTAAGCACCGTGCCGGGGGCGCTCGCCTGCGCCGATCGGGTCCACACCGAACCGACTTCCGTGCGCTCGAAGTCGTCCTCGAGCATCTCCTTCTGCGCGTGGTCGTCGATGTCCGCAAGTGTCTGCACGGCCCACGCCCGGAGCGGCGCCTCCTTCGGCAGATCCTGCACCATCCGCTGGAGGATCGACGCCGCGTCGTCGACGCCGCCGCGGCTGTAGTCGACGACCGCGAGCGCACCCTTCGCCCACGCCTTGTCCGTGTCGCTCGCCGCGAGATCCCGCGCCGCCGCGAATGCCGCTGCCGCCGCACGCACGTCCGCCGCATCGAACGCGTGTTCACCCTGGATCTCCAGCAGTGCCACATCGGCGAACGGCGCGAGCTGGACCGCCCGGTCGGCGTAGCGGCGCGCGGCGACGGCGGCAGCCGCAGCCTCGGCCCCGCGTGAGTCCTGCGCCCGCTCTGCCTGCGCGACCGCCATCTCGGCGATCGCGTGCACGAAGTCGTCGCGCAGCTTGAGGGTCGTCGTGAGGGTCTCGACCGCGGCCGCCATCTGTCCCTGCATGCGCAGCACCCGCCCGCGCAGGTACCATGCGTACGGGTCGAGCGGGTCCGCCTCGATCGCACGGTCGATCCAGACCACCGCGGAGTCGAACTGTCCGATGCGCAGGAACAGGAGGGCCAGCCCTCCCGCCGCGCGATGCCGCAGCAGCGGTTCCTGGTCGTAGACCTTCAGCAGGATGTCGTTCGCGTCCTGCCACTGCCCTTCGCGCAGCTGGCAGGCAGCCTGACCGAGCAGCGCCGCGCCGCCCTCGCCTTCGCCGCTCGCCTGACGGAACTTCGTGAGCGCCTGGCCGACCTGGCCGGCGGCGTACGCGATGCACGCTTCGAGATACGGCTGCTGCCGGTCCCCGGGCAGGAGCCCGAGCGTCGCCCGCGCCGCCTCCACGTTCCCGACCGCGAGGTGGCAGCCGACGATCGTTCGCACGGCACGCACCCGGTCGGTCGGCTCGAGCAGGCTGCCGATCGTCTGTTCGACGCGCCGCGCCACCACCACCGCCTCGGCCGACCGGCCCCGCTGCCGGAGGAATTCGGCCAGTGCCTGGTGCGGTCGCGCATCGGACGCGCCCAGCGACACCGCACGCCTCAGGTCGGCTTCCGCGTCTTCGTAGAGTCCGAGCCGCGCCTTGACGAGGCCGAGGCCCTCGAAGCGGAACGCACTCTCGGCGAACGCGGCGTCGACGCCGTCGAGCAGGGCGAACTCGGCGGCGATGTCGCCTCGCGCCTGCAGCACCCGCTGCTTCAAGCGCAGACCGTCCAGGTCGCCCTGCGCGATCCGGGCATAGACCTCGGCCGATTGCAGCGCGTCGTCGTACACCGCGGCGTCCTGCTTCGCCTTCTCGAGCAGCCACTCGACGAGGTTGTGCAGATCCGCGAGGTGCGGCACGTCCTGAGGAACGCTCCGGATCTTGCGTCGCACTTCGTTGCGAAGCGTGCCGGCGAGCACGATCTTCTCGATCTTGCGGTCGTCCTTGCCGTAGACGTCGATCTTCTCGTACTTGCCCGTGGAGAGGTTGTACGGCCGGAAGCGGACCTCGACCCCCGTGAAGTCGCGCGTCTCCTCCAGCACGTACAGGTCCTGGCCCGGAGCGAGTTCGATCGTTCCGAAGAACGGCTCGCGCTTCCCGACTTCGTAGACACGGTCGTACGTCTTGCTGGCGCGCTCCTGGCGTTGCGCCAGGCTCTCCTGCGCGGGTGCCGTGGTGTTGTCCAGCGGTGCAGCGGCGGGGCCGCCCGGCGCGTTGTCACCGGCCGCCTGGAGCACGGCATTCTCGACCTTCGCGCCGTCCACCCGCACGGCGAGCGAATGGCGCGGATCGGGGCCGGGGTCGAGCGGCAGCGCCGCGATCGACAGTTCTGCGCGCGGCGGGAACGCGAGCGCCCGCGGCGGCAGCGGCCGCGTCTCGCTCGGCTCGGTGAAACTGTCGCGGCGCGCGAACGGCGGCGCGGGGTCGACGACCAGCGCGGCCGGCACCACCGGTGAGGACGTGTGCTCGAGTGGTTTCGGTTGCCACCGGGCGGGGCGAATCCCCTCCTGCAGCAGCGACCGCGCGACGAGCGCGCCGATCCCGAGCGTCACCAAGAAGAGGACTTGTTCCTTGCGAATGGCCATGCGTCGACGACTGCGACTACTTGAACGTGATGCCCTGCAGCACACCCTTCACCGAGCACGGTTCCCCGATGCGCGCGGGCGCTTGCACCTGGAACGACTCGAGGACGAGCGTCCGTCCGGGTTGGCGGCAGGACTCGACGAAGCGCACCCAGGTCTCCTCGTCGCTCTGGAATTGGAACGTCACGCGCTCCTGCACGATCAGATCGCGCAGGTCGACTTCGCCGGGCCGCGTGGTCTTCGTGGTGCGTGAGGAGCGACGCGAGTCCAGTTTGCACAACTGGATCGCGCGCAGTCCGATCGCCTCGGGGCGGGCGGCACGGACCGCGTCGTGCGCCGCGAAGAGGCGCGTCCTGAACTCGTCGATCAGATCGAGGCCGAACAGCACGCCCCGGATCTCGTCGACGCTCGTCGGTGCGTCCCACCCGACGTCCTTGTCCGCTGCGACGACGTCACGTTCGTTCGCGCCGTCGAAGATGGACTGCTTCAGTGCGCGGCCGACCTGGAACAGGTACTCGTCGGGCGCACCCTGCGCCGGCAGCGTGTACTTCGGCGACAGGCTGAAGACGAGCTCCGACCGGAGCCGCTCGCGTTCCTTCGCGAGTTCGTCCGCCTCCGCCTTTGCCGCCGACAGCACCGAGCTGTCGTACAGCTGCGCGTCGCCCGCGCTGCGAGTGATCCCGCGGGTTGCCGCCCACGCGGCATCGCCGTCGTAGATCGAGCCCACGATCGCACTGCCGATGAGCCAGGCGATGCCGCCGCCGGCGGCTCCGAGCAGCCATCGCCGGTTCTCCTGAACGAATGCGCCGACGTCCATCACTTGGCCTCCGCGAAATCGACGGTGATCTGGAACGCTTCCGACTTGTCCGCCTGCGTCCCGAGCGGTTTCAGCGGCGCCGTTGCGCCGACCTTCGCGAGATCGGCCTTCACCTTGCCGGCGAATTCGTTGATGACGCGGCCGACCTCGACGCCGTTCAGCTCCTTGCCGGACCCCTCGACCAGCACGGCCGGTCGTTTCCGGATGCCCGAGCCCATGCCGCCCGCGGCGAGGATCTCCATCTTGCGAACCCACAACTGCGGCGGGAGGTTCGCCCCGACCGCGCGTTCGGCGCGCAGGAGCGCGCTGAGCGGCATCGCCTGGCTCGCGAGATACTCGACGACCGCTCGCTGCACCTTGTTCTCCTCGATGGCCGCGGCGGCCTCGGTGTGCACGCCGTTCGCGCTGGAGATCGCGCGCCGGGCGCGTTCGCCGGCGATGGTCGCCGCTTCGACATCCTCCCGCCCGCGCTTGGCCTGGAGTGCGAGCAGCGCGACGACGACCGCAGCCGCGAGGATGTTCCACACGGTGCGCTGCGCGAACCGCTGCTTCCTGCGCACGGCCTCGGGCAGGATCTCGAGCGAGTAGAGCGTGTCGTCGGTCCGTCCCACCGCGAGGCCGAGCGCCACGACGGCCTCGTGCCGCATCGCCTGCAGCTGTTCCGCGTCCGCCGGCGGCAGCGCCGTGAGGTCCAGGTTCTGGAACGGATCGAACAGCTCGACGGGGCACCGCAGGCTCTCCCGCAACATGCCCCGCAGGCCGCGTAGACGAGCGCCGCCGCCGGCCAGCAGCACCTTGTCGACGCGCAGGTCGGCGAGTTTCGTCTGCGCCTTGCAGAACGACACCGAACTCTGGATCGCGGCCGTGATCGATCCGGCGGCCCCGCCCGCGGCGATCGTGACCTTCTCGGCCTGTCCGCTCGCGTAGCGCCCGCGGCTCTGCGGATCGAGGTCGAGCAGGTCCTTCTTGAGGGCTTCTGCCTTGCGACCGCTCACGTTGAACGCCGCGCCGATCGCGTCGTCGAGGACCTTCGTGCCGCCGCTCAGGTTGCGGGCGAACAACAGGTCCGTGCCCTTCACGAGCGCGACGTCGATCGTCTCGTGCCCGATGTTCGCGAGGCACACGACTGCGTCCTCCTCCACGGGTCCGCACTTCAGGAACGCGTTGTAGAGTGCAGTGCAGTTCGGCACGAACGCCGCGATCGAACCGCCGGAGCTCTTCACTTCGCCCTGCAGGCGGTCGAGCGCTTCGTCCTTCGCGAGCGCGAGCAGCACGGTCTCGACGCCGGCCTCCGGGTCCTGGGCCGGGAGCAGGTTGTAGTCCGCCGACAGCGCGCCGCCGCTCTGCTGCGAGATGTCCTGGATCTCGAGGTCCATCAGCTTGCGCAGCTGCCAATCCGGGGTCGGCGGGACCTGGCTGTAGCGCAGGGTCATGTCGCGGCCGGCGAGACCGCACACGACACCGGCGAGCGGCACTCCGGCCTGTGCGAGCGGAGTCGCGGACTCGCCCCGCGGCAGTCCCGCGAACCGGACGACCTTGATGCCGTGTTTGCCGGTCTGGATCCCGAGGATCTTGACGCTGTGGCTGCCGATGTCGACGGCGGTGGCTTTGTTCGCCATGGAGTGTTCCTGCTACTTCCTGCTGCCGCCGGGCGCGGTTTCCGATCCCTGGAGCCCGGAGCCCAGGTGTCGTTCGGCGTACGAGTTCACGAGCTGGGCCAGACCCGCCTGCCCGCTGCCCTGGAACGCCTTCGCCAGCGCGTCGAGTCGTTTGCGCTGTGCGTCGACGTTCGCGCTGTCCATCTCGGCGAGCCGCTTCATGGCGCGTTCGCGCAGCGCGTTGGCGCTCGCAGCGTCCTCGAGGTTGTTCTCACCGTAGAGCGCGATCACGTCGGTGACCCCTTGTGCGACGCGTTCGAACGCGCCGCGTGTGTCGAAGAACGCGGCTTCGTCGAGCGCCTGGTCGAGCTGTCGCAGACGCTCGCCCTGGGTCGCGAGCACCTCCGCGCGCATCGTCTGCGCCTGCGCGAGGAACTCGGAGTCCATCGGCACCTTGCGCACCAGCTCGCGCAGGAGATCGAGTGCCTGACCGGGCCGCCCTTCCTGCAACCTCGTCTTCGCCTGGCGCAGCAGTTCGCTGGCCTCGAGACGCTCGCTGCGGAAACCGAGCACGATCTCCGTCCGCGCACTCTGCACCCGAAGGCGATAGAGACCGCCGCCGAGCTGTCCCTTGCACACCACCGGTGCGTCGAATTGCAGCATCGCGCGGGTCGCGCGGTCCCCGAGCACGAGGCGCTTGCCGGTGAACTCGGACTCCGCCGGCGCGGAGCCGAACCCAGGCTCGGCCCCTTCCACGAGCAGTCCGCCGGCGCTCTCGGCCGGGAACACGAAGATCAGGGCGTCGACACCCTTCGTGTCGACGACGAAGCTGCGTTCGGTTGCCGTCACTTCCGGTCGCACACCGAGGTCGGACAGCACGCACAGACCGGCGCGCTGCAGTCCGGCCATCGCCGGAGGCACGCTGTCCGTGGAGAGTGCGACGAGCGTCGCCGGGTTCTCCGGGTCCGTCGACCGGATCGCGAGCGCCGAGCCGGTTCCGACCAGCGTCTGGCTCGATTCGGTCGCCTTGTGTTCGATCGCGGTGCTGGCGCCCGCCTCGAGGATCGCGACGTCGTCGACCGCCACCGCGGCGTCCGCGCCCGGCAGCAGGGCAACCACTTCGAACTGCATGCGGTCGCAGCCCGTCGGCACCGACACGACCGCCTCGACACGCTCCCACGCTGCCGGCACCGCGAACGCGGATCCCGTGCGGTAGCGCAACGGCCCGGCGTCACCGTTCGGAAAACAGACGGCGCGCAGCGCGACCTTCGCCTCGCCGCGACAACGCAGGTGCGCCGCGAGCGTGAACGTGCGGCCCGCGAGGACGGAGACCGGTTCGGCGAGGCGGAGCACGGCGAAATCCGCGGCATCGGCGCCTTCCGGACGCGACGCCTCGAAGGCACCGGTACCGGTGTGGGCCGACGTCGTCGGCTGGAACGGTGCGCCCGCGGCGCGCGGGTTCCATCCCTCTTCGCTGTCGCAGTTCGCGATCGCCGCCGCGAGGCGGTTGCCGGGAATCGCGAGCGGCGCCTTCGGTGCGTGGGCGCGCCCGGCCTCACCGCCTTCGCCGGCCCCGCGCCCCTGCCACCACAGGTACCCGCCGACGCCGAGCCCGGCGACGACGAGTCCGGCGAGCAGCGTGATGGACCCGCCGCGGCGCTGCAGGCGCGACGCGTCGAGTTTGTGCACCGCGAGGTCGCCGGCGTCCGCGGCGGCTGCGGCGCCTTCTTCGCGGAAGCGCACCCGCAGGCGGCCGACCGTCACCACGTCGCCCGGCGTGAGCACGATCTCGGTGACACGTTTGCCGTCGAGGAAGGTGCCGTTCGTCGACCCGAGATCGCGCAGCACGTGACGGTCGCCTTCGAGCACGACTTCCGCGTGCACACCCGACGTCTTCTCGTCGGCGAGCACGAGATCGTTGCCGGGCTTGCGTCCGATCCGCAACGTGCGGTCGCCAACGGGCAGAGTCTCACCTGCGCGATCCCCGTCGAGGATCTCGAGGACGTAGGTAGCCATTCGGATAGTGAGGGGTCTCGTGCCGGTGCGGGGCAACAGCACACCGGGCACCCGCCATGTCGCGGCGGCAGAGGTCTTGGGAAGCGAGCGCCCCGGCTCGGCGAGGGCGGCCGAGACAACGGGACCCGCAGAAGCTACCTGCGAGCCCGAGAGCCGCAAGGGTTCCGACACAGTTCGGCGAGCGACGTCGACGCGCTACAACCGACGCCCGATGCCCGAACGCTACTTCGTCGACGAACTGCCCGACGCGGGACCGGCCGACCTGCGCGGCGACGTCGCCCACCATCTCGGTCGCGTGATGCGCGCGCGGCCGGGCGACGTCGTCCGGCTCGGCGACGGGCGCGGGAGATCGGCCGACGCCGAAGTGCTCGCCGTCGAACGCGACGTCGTCCGGGCGCGCATCGGCGCCATCGAAGAGGAGCCGCCGGCCGTCCGCCGGGTCTGCGTCGCGTTCGCGCCGCCCAGGCTGTCGCGTTCGGAGTGGCTCTTCGAGCACGGGACGGAGGTCGGCATCGCCGAGTTCTGGCCGCTGTGGACCGAGCGCACACGGCCGCAGGGCGAGCGCCTCGATCGCTGGCGGCGCATCGTCGTCGCGGCGGCCGGCCAGTGCGACCGCGCGTGGCTGCCGCTCGTGCACCCCGCGATGGAGTTCGCGGACTTCGTGAAGACCGCTGTCGCCGGCGCGCGCTTCGTCGCGAGTCCTGGCGCGCCGTCGCTGCTCGGTCTGCGTCCGGCCGCCGGCGACGTCGTGCTGCTCGTCGGACCCGAAGGCGGCTTCACCGCCGGCGAAGAACGCGCCGCGCGCGATGCCGGGTTCGCACCGTGCGGCCTCGGGACGTCGGTGCTGCGGACCGAGACCGCTGCGCTGGTCGGCGCCGCGCTGCTCGTGGCCGGGTGACACAGAATGGGCTCGTCACGAACGCGCCCACCGGTGTCCTCCGTTGCGATGACGCCGCCCTCCCACCCGATCGCCGACGCCCTGCTGGCCCGGCCGCTGACGACGATCGCCGTCGGCTCGGCGCGTTCGAGAAGCACCTCCGACTCGTCGACGACGGCGCCGAGGACACCGTGTACGGAGCGCCGGCACTTGGACGCAGGCGCGCCCTTGGCTGCCGATCACGACCAGCGCCTGGGTGCGTTCGGGGCGGGTCGCCGCGAACAGGGCACACATCGGTCCGCCTCCGGAGACACCGCACAACACGGCGCGCCGGCTGTCGATCGCATCCATGCCCGCCGTGTTCAGGGCGCTCGTCCAGCGCTTTCTGCAGAAGGGCCCGTCTG
>JAEUHQ010000037.1 GCA_016794565.1 Planctomycetota bacterium
GTTCGCGAAGTGGCTCGACCGGCCCGACGGCCGCCGCTGGCGCTTCGGCGAGAACTTCTGGACGACGCTCGACACCAACATCCCGCTCTCGATCGGGGGCATCGAGGTCGCCGTCGGTCAGTACTACTGCGTGCTGCGGAACGACGTGAACGACGGCATGCAGCTGCTCCTGCTCGACCCGGCCGAAGTGCGCGCGCGCCGACTCGACGCGTACGAGGCGAACAAGACCACGGGCGGCCTCGTGATCCCGCTGCGGCGCGGCAAGTCCGACGAGCCGGCCGGAGAACTCGATGTCGAACTGACGGTCGACCCGGCCGCGAAGGACAGCGGCGCGCTGACAATCCGCTTCGGGCCGCACGTGCTCACGGCCGACGTGCGCCTCCGGCCACATCGCGGCTGACGCACGCTCGGCGACGGCAGTCGACGGTCAGAAGACGCCGACGACGAGACGCAGCGCATTCGTCGCGGTGCTGGCGACGACACCGGGACCGGGCTGATGCTCGAGGACGACCATCTGCTGGAAGAACGCGCCGCCGACGATCGACGGCGACGCGGGGATCGTGAGCGACGAACGCACGACGCCGCCGATCGCGGATTCGAACTGGAGGATGTCGGGCACGACGTGCAGTTCGCAGCCCGCACCCGCGGCGGGCAGGAAGTTCGCGAGAGGCACCGGCACCGGCGCCGCCTGGAAGCCCGTCGCAACGATCGCGAAGGCGCTCGCCGGCAGGCCGGCGCCGCGCGAACGCAGCGCACCGGCGGACCACGCGAGAGTCTCCGCAACCAGTTCGTTCGCGCCGCCCGAACTCGCGCAACCCGGGCCGAACGGCGCAACCGACGCGGGGCAGTTCGTGGCGAGCAGAGCATGGCCGGACGGCGCGAACCCGGCGATGGTCAGATCGCCGCCGATCCACAGTTCGCCCTTGCGCAGCATCGTCGCCGACTTGACGTCCGACAACGGCATCGACGACCACGTCGCACCGTCCCACTTCGCGAGCAAGCCCGCCCCGCTGCACAGGAGGTCGCCGTTCGGCAGTTCCGCGACGACCTTCGAGCCAGGCGAGGAGCCGAGCGGCGACCAAGTGCTGCCGTTCCATCGCGCCGCGTGGTAGACGGGCACGCCGCCGGCCTGCGTGAACGGACCCGTCGCGATCACGTCCCCGTTCGCGGCAACGAGCAGCGAAGAGACGTTCGAGTTCATCCCCGAACCCAGCGGCATCCACGCCGTGCCGTCGAAGCGCGCGATGCGGAGCGCGAGGTTGCCACCGACGAGGAACCACGGCTGGTCGACGACCGTGAACACGCCGCCCACTACGACGTCGCCGTTCGGCAGCGCGACCACGTCGCGGACCTCACCGGTCGGACCGATGCCCACCGACGACCACGAAGTTCCGTCCCAGCGCGCGACATTGCGCGGCGCGCCGATGCCGGAGACCGTCGAGAACGAACCGCCCACGAGCAGATCGCCGTTTGGCGCGACGGCGAGCGATAGGACGACCGCCCCGCTCGAGAACTGCGGCAAGGGCCAGTTCATCGACGACCACGAAGTTCCATCCCAGCGCGCAAGACCCTGCACCGGCAGGCCGCCCGCGAGGGTGAACGAACCACAGACGACGATGTCGCCGCTCGGCAGTTCGACGATGTCCGTGACGGGCCCGTTCAAGCTCGCGAGCCGCGACCACACCGTGCCGTTCCAGCGCACGATCCCGCTCTCGTCGGCGACGCCGCCGATCCAGGAGCGACCCGCCGCGATGAGGTCGCCGTTCGCTGCCTCGGTTGCGGCAACGATGGCGACCGCGACCCCGTCGCGAACCGGGCTCCAGGCCATGCCGTCCCACTGCACGAGCGAGAACATGGATCGCAGCCAGGACCCGCCGGCATAGAGCTCGCCGGTCGACGACGGCGTGACGGTCAGCACGTTGCCGCCTGGTCCCGTGCCGATCGCATGCCACGCGACACCGTCCCACCGCGCGAGCCCGCCGACGGCGACACCCGCGATCTGCGTGAACGTGCCGCCCGCGACGAGATCCCCGTTCGGCAGCAGCGACAGCGTGAACACTTCGTTGTCCGCGGCGCCGAGCAGCTGCCAGCTCGCACCGTTCCAACGATGGACCCCGAACCCGAGGCCCGACACCCACTCGCCCGCCGCGACGAGGTCGCCGCCTTGCATCGTCACGAGAGCACTCGCGGCGGACACACCCGGCGCGAAGGGCACCCACGCAACGCCGTTCCATTCGCTGAGCGACGCGGCCCCGCCCGCGTACGAGCCGATGACGACATTGCCGCTCGCGAGAACCGTCGCGCACGCAGGAGGCCACGGAAGACCGGGCATCGCGCTCCAGTTCGCGCCGTCCCACTCGACCGCGTACTCACCGACGACGAGGCCTGTGAAGGGGGAATAGAAGGAGCCGTTGCCCGCGACGACAGCATGGCCGTTCGGCCGCACGACGAGCGCCGAGACGACACCCGAAAAGGCGATGCCCATCGGCTGCCAGGCGATTCCATCCCACCGCGCGACGCTCGCGTTGAACCAGACGCCCGCGGCGGACTCCACGTCGAAGTAGCCTGCGGCGAGCAGGTCGTTGTTCGGCATCACGGCGAACGCTCGAACGCTCCCGCGCAGGCCGCCACCCAGGGCCTGCCACTGCTGCGACGACGGGTCCCACGCGACGACACCGCGCGTCGTGACGTTCCCTGCGCCGAAGATGTAGCCGCCGACCACCAGCCGGGGCGTCAGCGGACCGGCGCCGTCGGGGTCGTACATCACCGATGCACCCACCTCGCCGAGGGGCGATTGCGGCGGATTCCCCGGAACCCAGTCGGTCGCACACTGCGCATGGACCGCGCTCACGAAGAGCGCCGAGGCGACGAGAGGCAACGCAACGACCGAACGACTCGACATCGACGACCAACGGGCGAAGCACCGCCCGCCTCCGCAACCCCTATCGGTCGCTGGGTGCACGGGCTGGACCGGTTACCGTCCGTCATGCCCGTCCAACGGAGGCTCGCGCCCGTGATCCGCCTCTCCACACGCCGTTCGTTCCTGCTCCGCTCGCTCGCCGCGGCCCCGGCGGTCGCGCTCGCCCCGCGCGGCTGGCGAACGTCGCCGCCGTTCGACTTCGTACTGCGCGGCGGCACCGTGATCGACGGTACCGGGGCCGCGGGGCGCGTCGCCGACATCGGCATCACCGGCGAGCGCATCACGGCAATCGGCGATCTCGCGAACGCCGCGGCCGCGCGCATCATCGACGGCAAAGGTCTCGTCGTCGCGCCCGGCTTCGTCGACGCTCACGCGCACAGCGATCTGCGGCGCAATCCCGCCGCGCAGAGCAAGGTCATGCAGGGCGTCACGATGGACGTCTGCGGGCCCGACGGCGGCTCGCCGTTCCCCGAAGCACCGGACGAGAACGACAAGGCCGAGAACGTCTGCGACAGCCGCGCCAAGTGGCAGCAGCAGCACGGACCGATCGCGATCGACATCGGCAGCTACGTCGGCCACGGCACCGTTCGCCGCCGCGTGCTCGGCGCGACCGGCCGCGCGGCGACGCCGGACGAAGTCGCGGCGATGGCGAAGGTGATCGAGACGGCGTTCGACGAAGGCGCCCTCGGCCTGTCGTCGGGCCTCGAGTACTTCCCAGGCAACGCGACCGCGACCGACGAACTGGTCGCGCTGTGCAAGGTCGCCGCGAAACACGACCGCCCGTACGTCACGCACATCCGCAACGAGGACGACCGCGTCGTCGAAGCAGTCGACGAGGCGATCGAGATCGCGCGCCGCTCGGGCGCGCCGCTCCTGATCTCGCACCTGAAGATCGGCGGCAAGGCGAACTGGCCGAAGCTCGACACCGTGCTCGCGCACATCGAAGCCGCGCTCGAGGACCACGAGGTGCACGCCGACTGCTACCCGTACGAAGCGTGGCAGACCTCGCTCGCGACGAACTTCCCCGCGTGGTCGAAGGAAGGCGGCGGCTTCGTGAAGCGCCTGCAGGATCCGGCGGATCGCGCGCGGATGAGGAAGGAAACCGAAGCGACGGTCGCGGCCGGCGGCGGCTGGGACTCACTGATGCTCGGCAACGGACTCGCGAAGGAGGACCGCGACCTGCTCGGCAAACGCATCGACGACGCCGCGAAGGAGCGCGGGCAGGAGCCGTTCGAACTCGCGTGCGACCTGCTGACGCGCGGCAGCGTGTCGATCCTCGGCTTCGGCATCGACGAGACGCAGATGGACACGATCCTCTGCCAGCCGTGGTGCCTCGTCGCGAGCGACGGCAGCGCCGCGGTCGCGTCGGGCCGCACCGGCCATCCGCGTTCGTTCGGCACGTTCCCGCGCGTGCTGCGTCGGCACGTGCGCGAGCAGAAACGCACCACGTTGGAAGATGCCGTGCGCAAGATGACATCGCTGCCGGCGAAGGTGCTGCGCCTCCCGGATCGCGGCGCGCTCGCCGAAGGCAAACTCGCGAGCGTCGTCGTGTTCGATCCCGCGACGATCACGGACCACGCGACCTACCTCGACCCGCAGCGCTACGCCGAGGGCGTGAAGTTCCTGTTCGTCAATGGCGGCCTCGTCGTCGACGGCGGCACGCAGACCGACGCGCGGCCTGGGCGCGTCATCGGACGGTGACCGGGCTCCGCGACCGGGGCTACGGCTGAACGGTGATCGTGAGGCCGCGCGACGATGCCAGTTCGTACGCCGCAGGGCTGCACGTTTCGCCGAGCCCCGGATCGCCCGCCCAGAACGTCTGCACGTGGACGGTGAGGCCGGCGAGCCACGGGATGTCCGGAATCGGCAACGGAGCGCTCGCCGCGCCACAGTGGTCGCTCGGCATGACTGCCACGGGCACGGCAAGGCCGAGATGGAACGTGAGCCCGATCCCCAGCGGATCCCATCCATTCGGAACCGAGGTCCCCATCCCGAGAATCCCGACGGTCGATGGAGGCGCATTGGTGCACTGCACCCGGAACCCGGCGGCCCCGACCGAGGGACGCTCGTTTCCCGCGATGCCGATGGTGCCCGAGCACGTGGGCGTGCCGGCACCGAACACAGCGGTGCCAACGGGCGGCGCCGTGCTGTTGCGCATGACCACGAGCATCGACGAGAGAGCAGCTACTGCGAGGATGTCCATCCTTCCGTCGCGATCGACATCGGCGAGCGTCGGCCGACCGACCGAGCTCGCGCCGACCGTCGCCGCCGTCGTGAACCCGAAGGCTCCGTCCCCGGCCAAGACGACGATCGCACTCGCGGTCGAAGCAACGAGGTCGACGTGGCCATCGCCGTCCATGTCGGCCGCACTGAGCGCGCCCTCGTTCGTCAACGGCAGAATCGATGCGAACTGGAAGCCGCCCGTACCGTCGTTGCGCCAGACCTGGGCCGGGGTAGGCGGCGTCGCGCCTCCGGTCCGGAATGCAATGTCGACGTAGCCATCGCCATCGAAGTCCGCGAGCGTCGGCGGCCCCATCGTACCGGGAGTAGCCACGAAAGTCGGGGGCGCGAAGCCACCGAGACCATCACCGCGCACCACGACGAGCCACGGCCAGGCGCCATGCGCGACGACATCCAGGTCGCCATCCATGTCGACGTCTGCCAGACGCACCGAAGTCAGCGAGAGGGAGAGGGAACTGTTCGCGACCGTCGATGGCGCACCGAAGTGACCGGTGCCGTCGTTCAGCAGTCGCACCACCGTGTTGCTGCCGACGCTCGCGACGACGTCCGGATCCCCGTCACCATCCAGATCGCCGATGGCGAACTCGCCGCCCCCACCGACCCCGATGGCCGACGCGAAGGCGCCGGCGCCGTCACCGGGCAGCAGCGCGACGCCGAACCCGTGCGCGAACCAGATGTCCGCCTTGCCGTCGCCATTGCCGTCCGCGATCACGCAGGACTGACCGAAGAAGACGGGCGTGGAGAGCGACGTTGGTGCCGCGAAGCCGCCCGCTCCGTCACCCACGTAGACCTTGATGCTCGAAAGTTCGGCGACGACCAGATCGACCAACCCGTCGCCATTCACGTCACCCGTAGCCACGACCCCATTCGTGAAGGCCCCACTCGGCAAACTGGTCACGCTGAAGACTTGGGCGTTGGCGACGCCGAGGGACAGGACGATGCCAAGGGAGCGCAAGAGCATGGTCGACGCAGTAGCCGGCTCCCCGCATCGGGTAACGAGCGTCCCGCGTCGGTGACGACGCGATCGTACGAACTCGCGCCGATGCAGAGGACGATCGAGACGGCGTTCGACGAAGGCGCCCTCGGCCTGTCGTCGGGCCTCGAGCACTTCCCCGGCAACGCGACCGCGACGGACGAACTGGTCGAGCTGTGCAAGGTCGCCGCGAAGCACACCGGCCCTGCATGACCCACATCCGCAACGAGACGACCGCGTCGTCGCCGACGGTGTTGGCAAGAACGCTGCTCCCTGCCGACGCTTGGCGCGAGTTCCGCAGTTCGAGGCGTCGTGTCCCTCGTGGTTCGGGAGGGCGTCGCGGCGATCGGTCTGGCTAAGCTCTGCGCTTCCCGAACGAACTGCTCGACCAAGCCTCATCGCCATGAAGGACCGCTTCGAACGTCATCGCCAACCCTGGACTCCGTCCGAGATCGCGAAGCTGCACCAGATGGCCAACAAGGGGATGAGCCTGAAGCAGATCTGCACGGCACTGAAGCGCAGCGAGGAGTCCGTCGAGATTCGCGCCAAGGCCGACAAGCTGCTGATCGCCAGGAAGCGCTGACTGCTGGCTCAAGGTGATCGACCCGGAGACGCTCTTGATCGAAGAAGCGCCCGAGGGGCACCCCGACCACGCGCCGATCGAGCGGAACGTGGCGCAACTCGCGCGATTGACGACGCCGTCGGGTGGCCACTACCGGATCGTGCGCATCGACTGCCCGCCGTTCCGCAGCGACCACCTTCCGGCATACACGAACTCGCTGCGCCTCGGCGACGTCGTGCACCCGCCGCTGTCTGGCGGAGAGGCCGACGAGCGGGCCCTCGCGACGTATCGCGCCGTGTTGCCACGCTGTGAAGTGCGCGGGTACCGCTATGACGGCTGGCTGCACTTCGACGCCCTGCACTGCCGCACGCGCGCGCTGCACGCGACTCCGACTCGCGATCCCGGCAAGGCCTGACGACGAGAGCATCGCGAAGGCACAAGGAAGCCCGGTTGGCCGTTCCACCGGCGGCAGCGCAGTTGTCCCGAGCTCGCATCGCGGTGAAGGCGACCTCGAG
>JAEUHQ010000142.1 GCA_016794565.1 Planctomycetota bacterium
GAAGCCCGACGGCAAGCAGGACCCGAGGGAGAAGCCGGCCGACGGCAAGCAGGATCCGAAGACCGGCAAGGATGCCAAGGACGGCAAGCAGGATCCGCCGTCCGAGCAGCCGCGCAGCGATCAGCCGGTGCCGAAGGGCACCGATCCGGCGGACATCGCGGCGATGCGGAGTGCGGAAGCGATGCTCGCGGCGGAGAAGCGGCTCGCCGAGCAGATGAAGGCGGGAAAGATCACCGGGCTCGACATGATCCTGCCGTTCGACGAGCTGACGTCGTGGCCCTACGAAGACGGGCTGAAGGGCATGCCGAAGCGGGTCAAGGACTTGTCCGGCAAGAAGGTCCTCATGGTCGGCTTCATGCTCCCCATCGAGGAAGTGCAGAACATCAAAGAGTTCCTGCTCGTCGAGTCCCTGTGGTCGTGCTGCTACGGGCAGCCGCCGGACATCCACGGCATCGTTCGCTGCGTGATGCCGAAGGGTAAGCGCACGGACTACTTCTTCGACCCGATCAAGCTGACCGGTTCGTTCAAGGTCGAGGCGACGATCCTCGACGGCTACTGCGTCGACATCTACCAGCTGCACGTCGAGAGCATCGAAGCGCTGAAGTGACGTAGGACTCGCGGGCGCCGTCGCGAAGCGGTGGCAGTGCCGGCGGACGGCTCTTGGAAGACGAGCCCGAAGCGTCGGTGCCAGCGGTGCCCACCCGGGGTGGCCAAAAGTCCGGGCGGCCGGCGAACCGATGAGCGGGGGCGATGCTCCCTGGAAGCCAACCACGGCCGCGCGGCTGGTCGCTCACGTTGCGCCTTTCGGTCGCGCTCCTGGCGGGTGCGTTCTTCGTGTCGCTGCTGCTCGGTTTCCTCGGCGCGGATCGCGAGGACCGGCACACGGCGAACCTCGATGCCGCGCGGGAGCAGTCGCTGGCGGGAGCGCTGGCCGATCGAGCCGCGCCCTTGCTCGAGCGCAACGACCTGATGCGGCTGTCGGTGCTCGCCGCCGTCGCGCGCGACCAGACCGATGCCCGGGTGCTCGTGCTGGATCGGAACGGCCGTGTGGTGCTCGACACGGCGCTCGTCTCCGGTGACCGCCAGATGGGACTGCTCGCCAGCGCCGGCGCGTTCCAACGCCGTCAGGAACGAGGCG
The DNA here is from genome assembly GCA_016794565.1 of Planctomycetota bacterium. GTDB lineage: Bacteria > Planctomycetota > UBA1135 > UBA1135 > UBA2386 > JAEUHQ01. The sequence continues at coordinate 1,139 of JAEUHQ010000142.1, forward strand.
AGGGGCTCGTCGTGCGCGAGAGCCTCGCGCCGGTGCGGTTCGGTGGCGAACTCATCGGCGAGGTCCGCCTGCAGCGCGAAGTCGGTGCGATCACGAGTTCGTTCGACATGGCGTGGTTCGGGCTGGTGTTCCTCTGCTGCCTGTCGCTGGTCGCGGTGGCGGCGATGATGGGCTACCACTGGACGGCTCGCGTGCGCAACGCGACGGACGCGCTGTTCCGGATCTCCGCTGGTGAGGTCGCCGGGGTGGGTGGTGAACCCGCGGAGGGCGAACTGCAGGACCTGGGGCTGGCGCTCCGCGAAATGGAACGCGGAGTGCAGGACGGCCTGCAGCGGGTCACGGAAGGGTATGTGGCGATGGCCAGTCGCGTCGTCGAGAGCCTCGAGCGCGGACGCCTCGTGCCGCCGGGCCACGCCGAGAGGACCGCGCAGTACGCCGCGCGACTCGCGGATCGCATCCGGCTCCTGCCCGCCGATCGCAGCGAACTCGAGCTCGCGTGTCGCCTCGCGGATCTCGGCAAGGTCGCCGTGCGGCCGTCGATCCTGCTGAAGCAAGGGCCGCTGAGCGATGTCGAGTCGCAGTCTCTCGCGCACCACCCCGTTCACGCGGCCGAGTTGATCGAGTGCGTTCCGGCGCTGCGGCGAGTCGCACGCATCGTGAAGCACCAGCTCGAGCGGTACGACGGCACCGGGTCGCCGGATTCGCTGCGAGGCGACCGGATCCCGATCGGCTCGCGCATCCTGGCGATCGCCGCTGCGTTCGACCTGCTGCTGACCTGTGCGTCCGATCGGCCGCGCGACTGGGAGCAGGCGCTGGCGGAACTCGAAGGCGCCGCGGCCACCGTGCTCGACCCGTGGCTCGTCGAGGTCTTCGCGCAGGAGTTGCGCAGCGCACCGCCGGACGTGCCCGCGGATCGCCCGGTCATGATCGTTCCCGCCGACAGCCTCTCGTGGCGCGCGGCGGTCGGTGGGGCGACCGCCGGCGAGGACGACCCCGAGGAGACCGACCTCGTGTGCGAGGATCTCGAGGTCATGACCGACGAGCGACAGAGCGAGGACGGACCGTGAGGAAGGGCGCGTCGGCGCTCCTGCTGGCGTTCGCAGCGTGCGTCGCGGCGCCGTCGGATCCGTTCGTCCGAGCGGGCGCCGCTGCGCGATCGGGCGATCTGCTCGCCGCTCTGGCTGCCTACGAATCGGTGCCCGCGACGGACCCTCGTCACGAAGAAGCGCGTGCGAACGCGTTGGAAGTCGAAGTGCGAATGCAGCGGAGTCATCAGTCTCTGCTCGATGGCATCGTGTTGCGCGGCAATGGTGAGGATCGGTCCGCGCTCACGAGCATGGAACGGGCTCGGGATGCGTGGCCGGGCTTGCCGTCGATCGATCGCTGGATCGCGGCGACGCGCGTTCGACTCGGCCAACGGACGGCGGCCGCAGCCCGCACCGCGGGGTTGCGGCCGGCGGTCGATTGCGAAGGGCCGTTCGTCGTCGTCGAAGAAGAAGAGGCGGGCGAGCGAGGTGCCGATGCGGCGGTGTCCCAGGTGAGCGCGCCGCGGCCGCGGATCGCAGCCCCACGTCCCGTGGTGTCGGTCGGCGACGAGGACGCGATTTCTCTGGGGCTCGTCCAGGTGGAGACGCGGCTGGCCCGCGGGGAACTCGAACTCGCCGTCTTGGACCTGCTCGAACTCGCGCGGCGCCATCCGGTCGACTTCCGGGTGCAGGATCGGCTCGCGCGGGTCCTGCACCAGCGGGCGCTGCTGCGCTACGGTCAGGGTGCGCTCGCGGCTGCGATCGCCGACTGGGAGCGCGTCATCGCGATCCAGCCCGACAATCGCGTGGTGCACGCGCTGCTCGATGCGGTGCGAGCCGAAGCTGCTGCGCCTGCTCGCTAGTCCTTCCGCGCTTCGCGCCCGGAGCGAGGCGCGAGAAAAGGTAGCCGGGGGTGAAACTTCGGGAAAAGGGGAAGAAGGAGAGTCAAGTTTTTACGTCCGTCGCGGACAACCCCCGGCTGTGTGTCGGATTCTGCCCTGGCGCCTGAAGACGCTGCTCGGCAGAAGATGTCTGTGTTCGCTCACTTCGTTCGCGGCGGGCCGACAACCAAGAGGGCCGCTCTCGTTGTCCTGTCCGCAGCGGTGTCTCCGATCGGAGACTACATCTGCGAAACGACCCGGTCAACCAAGTCGTCCGCGGGAAACGGAGCCGCGCCGCGGTGTCCCGCCCGTGCCCGTCGAAAGGCGGAGTCCGAACGCGGTCTCCTCGGCGCGCCATCCTGCCGGCACCAAGGTGGTTGCCGTCGCCTCTTCGATCACCGCCGGGCCGTCGAAGCTCGTGCGAAGGCCGCGCCGGAAAACGGGCAGGCGACCGCCGCCGATCGGGCGAACTCGCGAATGCGCGTCCGCGCCCGGCGTCGCGGAGAGCGTCGAAACGGCGGGAAACGCCCGTGCCGTGGTCGCTGCACGCACGGTGACACCCACCAGTTCGATCGCACTGTCGGCCCGGAATCCGAAAAGCCGCAGGTGCTCGGCGTGGAAGCGGCGGGCGAGGCCGGCACCGGCCGGAAGTCGCAGCGCGGCGCCCTGGCCGCGATACCGCAGAGCGACGGTCGTCGTGACCCGTCCGCGTGTGCCGAGGTCGCGTCGGGCCAGGCCGCCGAGATCCGCGGCCACTTCGCGAAGGCGCCGCTCCCCTCGTCCATCGAGTTCGCATCCGACCGCGCGTGCGAACTCCGCCGATTCGCCGGCCAGCGCGAGGCCGAGAGCCGAGAATGCGCCGGCGTGCGGCGGCAGAACGGCGAACGGCATGCGCAGTCGCGCGGCCAGGCCCGCCGCGTGCAGGCCGCCGGCGCCTCCGTATGCGACGAGCGGCACCGTCGACGGATCGACCGCCCGTTCCGCAGTCACCACCAGGATCGCGCGCGCCATCGTCGCGTCGGCGACCGTCAGGATGCCGCGGGCCGTCTCGGCAGCGCGCATGCCGAGGCGCCGCGCGAGCCGCTCGATGGCGCGAACGGCCGCATCGACGTCGATCGGGAACGCGCCGTCGAGCAGCGTGTCCGCGCCGAGATGACCGAGCGCCACGTGTGCGTCGGTGACCGTGGCGTCGCCGCCGATGCCGTAGCACGCAGGTCCGGGGACGGCGCCGGCGCTCGCCGGTCCGACACGCAGCGCGCCGCCGGCGTCCGCGTAGGCGATGCTGCCGCCACCGCAGCCGACGGTGTGCACGGGCACGGTCGGCACCGGCAGCGGCAGCCCGCCGATCGTGCCCGCGTCGGTGACCGCCGCGTTCTCCTCGACGAGGCAGAGGTCTGCAGACGTTCCGCCCATGTCGAAGGCCGCGACGCGCGGAGTTCGCAGCCTGGCGCCGAGCTGCATCGTGGCCAGCACGCCGCCCGCCGGCCCCGAGAACATCGCCCGCGCCGGGAACGTCGCGGCTTCCGCGGGCGGCAGGATGCCGAGGCTGCTGCGCAGGAGGCGAAGGCGCCCATCGCCGAGGCTGGCCGCGAGCCGACGCGTGTAGCCGCCGACGACCGGGGCGATGGCGGAATTCAGGATCGCGGCGGAGAAGCGTTCGTACTCGCCGTGCGCCGGCAGCAGATCGGCGCTGCACGTGATCGGGACGTCGCCTAGAGCGCGGCGCAGCGCAGCGGCGACGGTGCGCTCGTCGCGAGCGTTCGCCGGCGAGTGCAAGAACCCGATCGCGACCGCCGCTGGTCGCAGCCGCCGCACCGCTGCGACGGTGCGTTCGACTTCAGCGGCGGTCAGGGGATCGAGGACGGCGCCGCCGGGGCCACGTCGGCATGCGACACCGACGCGCAGCGAACGCGGCACGGGCGGCACCGGGCGCGATGGCGCGATCGCATAGAGGTCTTCGCGCTCCTGGCGCCCGATCTCGATCAGGTCCTCGAAGCCGCGGTTCGTCACGAACACCGTGCGCGCGAGATCGCCGGTGAGTACCGCGTTCAGTCCCACCGTCGTGCCGTGGACCACGTCGACTGCTTCGTCGGGCCGGCGTCGCACGGCGGCGAGGCCGCGCAGCACGGCGATGCCCGGGTCGCCCGGTGTCGACGGGACCTTCGCGACCTGCACTCCCTTCGCGGACCAGCGGACCACGTCGGTGAACGTGCCTCCGGTGTCGATGCCGATGCGAGCCGTCACGGGCGCGCGACGTTAGCCGCGGCGGCCGCGGAGCACGAGGCGTTGGTTTCGCCCGGCCCCGCAACTAGCCTTGCTCGACCGCTCGATGCTCACGTTCTTCATCGTCGCCCCGCGCTTCGCGCTCGCGTTCATGATCGGCGCCGTGCCGTTCGCGTGGCTCCTGGTGCGGCTCGCGAAGGGCATCGACGTGCGCACGGTGGGGAGCGGCAACGCCGGAGCGACGAACGCGAGCCGCGCGTTCGTGACCCGCGGCGGGCGGCTCGCCGCGTTCCTGCTGGTCTACCTGCTGGACGCCGGCAAAGGGCTCGCCGCGGTGCTCGTGGGGAACGAGACGCCGTTGCTCGCGGTGGTCTGTGCGGCAGGCGCCGTGCTCGGGCACGTGTTCTCGCCGTTCCTGTGGTTCCGCGGCGGCAAGGGTGTCGCGACGGCGACCGGCGCCCTTTTCGCCCTCGACTGGCGCGTGACGCTCGTCGGCCTCGGCGTGTTCTTCGTGGTTCGCGCCGCGACGGGCCAGGTGTTCTTCGGCAGCCTCGCGCTCGGTTGTGCACTGCCCGTGGCGCTCGTCGGGCTGTACGGGAGCGCGGCGTTCCACGAGCATCTGCCGCTCTTCGTTTTCTGCTGCGTGATCGCGGCGCTGCTCGTTTGGACGCACCGCAGCAACCTGAAGAAGTTCTTCGCCGCGCGCGCGGCCGGGAGCGCATGAGACTCGCGATCCTCGGCAACGGCGGCTTCGGCACCGCGATGGCGCTCGCGTTCGACCGTGTCGGCGCGGGCGTGTCGCTGTGGGGCCACGACTCCGTCTACACGGCAGCGATCGCCGCGACGCGACAGAACCAGCGCTACCTCGAGGGTGTCGTCCTGCCGGCGTCGATCCGGGTCACCCACGACGCGATCGCGGTGCTCGATCGCTGCGACCTCGTGCTCGTGGCGGTACCGACCCAGCACGTGCGTTCGGTGCTCGGAGCGGTCGGCGCTCACGTTCCTGCGAACGTGCCCGTGGTGTCGCTCGCCAAAGGTCTCGAACAGTCGACCGGCAAGAGGCCGTCGGAAGTCGTCGTCGACGTGCTCGGCGGCGCCGAACGCGTGCTGGTCCTGAGCGGCCCGAGCCACGCCGAGGAGATCGCCCGCGACCTGCCGACGACCGTGGTGCTGGCCGGCAGCGACGACGCGACCGTGCAGCGATTGCAGGCGATGCTGTCGCTGCGCACGTTCCGTGTCTACCGCAGTCGCGACGTGCTCGGCCTCGAACTGTGCGGTGCACTGAAGAACGTGATGGCGCTCGCCGCCGGCATCGGCGACGGCCTCGGCTACGGCGACAACACCAAGGCCGCGATCCTCGCCCGCGGCATCGTCGAGATGCAGCGCTTCGGCGAAGCGCTCGGCGCGGATCCGCGTACGTTCACGGGTCTCGGCGGCGTCGGCGACCTCGCTGTCACCATGTTCTCGCGGCACGGCCGGAATCGGGCGTTCGGCGAACGCATCGGGCGCGGCGAGACCCTGCAGCAGGCGCTGTCGGCGTCCCCGAAGGTCGCCGAAGGCGTCTGGACGTCGCGCGTCGTCGTCGAGCAGGCGCGTGGGCGCGGCATCGAGATGCCGATCGCGACAGCCGTCGCGCGTGTGTTGTTCGAAGGTCTGCCGCCGCAGCAGGCCGTGCGCGAACTCATGGATCGCGACCCGAAGGCGGAGGCCTGATGGCGACCGTCTGGGCCGGCCCGTTGTCGCGCTTCTACGCGCGGCGCGGTGGCGAACTGGATCGACTCCGAGCCGGAGTCGAAGCGTGGCGCGCCGACCTGCGTGCGTCCGTCGCCGAGAAGGTCGCGGAGCAACTGCGCTGGGACGAGGGGTCGGCGGTCGCGGCGACGTTCGACGCCGGTGATGCCGGCTGGATGGCGCTGCGTCTCTTCGCGTTCTACGCCGAGAAGCCGGAGTTCGAACTGCCCGACGCCGTGCCGCCGTTGCTCGAGTTCGATCCGGAATGGCGCGCCGCTGCCGATGCGAAGTTCGCGACCAGCAAGTTCGGCCAGTTGCTCGCGTGTTCGATGTGGCTGCCGGGCGACTTCCCGGTCACGTTCCGCGCGCCGCTGCCCGACGGCGACAGCGCCGAGATCGGCAGCGTCGGGGTGCTCGCCGACCAGGTGAAGTGGCTGAACCAGCGCACGTTCGCCGCGGACGTCGAGGAGGTCGCGTCGTGGAGCGGCCTCGCCGCGCCTGCCGGCGGTGACCTTCTCACGGCGGCGCGCCGCGGCCTGTGGGCGTTGTCGGCGGGAGTGGCAGTGGCCGTGCGCGAACGAATGCCGGTGCTCGTCGTGCCGTAGCCCCGGCACAAAAAGCCCTCGCGACGAGTAAGGCGCACGGGTTCGCGGGGGTACTGCCGTCGCCGCCCCTCTCTCGTGGGGAAGAAGAACATGCGCAAAGTCCGGTTCCTGCGTGCCATTGCGATGGCGTCGTCCTGCCCCGTCCTGGTCCTGTCGGCCGCGTGCAGTTCCACCGATCCAGCCCGCAAGTGGGTCGAGCAGTCTGCCCTGGTCACCGGGGCGGCTCCGGGTGACAAGGAGGCGAAGGCGAAGGACCTCGTGAAGGTCCTCGAGAAGGAGATCGAGAAACTCGACAGCTTGAAGAAGGGCCTCTCGGCCGCGGCGGACAAGAAGGACGCTGGCGAGATCGATCGGTCGGCGAACAGCGTGGCGACGGCATTTGGTGCCGAGGCCGACCTGTTCCAGGAACCGAAGCCCGCGAAGACGCCGATGCAGGAGCTGCTCTCGGACAAGACTCCCAAGTCCCTGGGCGCCGCGTTCGAGAACGTCTCCATGGAGACGTTCCGGCAGGCGTTCGCCCAGGACGAGGCCGTCAAGGAATCGAAGAAGGCCAAGGAGACGTCGCTGGAGGGCTTCAACTTTGGAACCGGTATCGGCGCGACCTTCGACATGCATTCTGGCTCGCGGGTGAAGTCGGCGTCGATCCGTGACGGCACGGTTCGCGTTGACGAGGAGGGGGACGCGCAGTTGGGTTTCGTGCTCGAGACCCACTACTTCTTCGGTGCGTCCAAGCCTCGCCTGTGGGGCACCGGTCCGTTCGTCGCGATCAAGATGGGCGAGAACGATCTGATCGACGAAGCGGGGCTCGGATGGATGCTCGGTCTGCGCCGCCGTGTCGAGGACACGAACAGCTTCAACATCGGCGTCGGCGTGATGGTGGACCCCGACGCGGAAGTGCTCGCCGACGGGTTCATCGCGAATCAGCCGGCTCCGGCGGGCGCCACCGACGTCGCGACCAAGAAGGAGGAGCGGTTCTCCTTCGCCATCGTCTTCTCCTACACCTTCTGACCGAGGGCTCTTCTCATGGCTGAAGTCCGAATCTTGCAGTACCGCGCGATCTGGGATGTCGTCGACCACCGGGGCACGATCGAGATCCTGCCCGAGGGTGCCGGGGCGCTGCTGAAGCAGCTCAAGTTCACCGACGCCGCCGAGTTCGGGGCGTTGGCGAACCTCCTCCAGCTCGACGGCGACATCTGGCTCGTCGACGATCGCCTGATCTCCACCCGCCCGCAGCCGACGGGTCTCTACACAGGTGAATGATCGGCGCGGCGCCTCGGCGCCCGTTCGCTACTTGATCGCCGCCCAGACGCGGTGCACGTCGTCGTTCTCGTCGAGGCGTTCGAGGAACGATTCGACCTTCGAGCGCTCTTCGCCGACCAGCGCGACCGGGTCCTTGCCGCGATAGCCCAGTTCGGCCGTCGCGATCGTCCAGCCTGCTTTCTTCAGCGCGTCGGCGACGGTGTACATGTCCGTGCGGTCGGTGAAGAATCGGCCGCCGCTCTTCTCCTCGTCGACGTTCTCGAGCTTCTCCACGTCCTGCGCGCCGGCTTCGATCGCCGCGCTCTCGAGATCCTGTCCTGCCTTCTCGTGCATCGCTTCGACGAT
>JAEUHQ010000064.1 GCA_016794565.1 Planctomycetota bacterium
CTGACTCCCGGCTATCGCGGCACGCTGCAGATGGGGCCCGGCGCACCGGTGACGCGCGTCGCCGTGAACGCGCTCGGCATGCGCGGCGCGGAGATCGCCGGGAAGACCGCGGGGGAACGTCGCGTGCTCGTGGTCGGCGACTCGCTCGTGTTCGGGTGCGGCGTCGACGACGCCGAGGCGTTGCCGGCGCGTCTCCAGGAGGCGCTGCACGGCAAGGGCGCGAACTGCACCGTCGGCAACGCCGGCATCCCGAGTTTCGGGCCGTCGCACGCGGTCGCCCGGATGGCGCGGCTCGACGCACCGTTCGGCGCCGACGCGTTCGTCGTGTGCACGTACCTCGGCAACGATCCCCTGGACGAGATGATGCCGTTGCGCACCGTCTACGCCGGTCAACTCGTGCAGGGCGACATCGCGCGCATGCTGCAGACGTCGTGGCGTGCGCGGCTCGCTTACCGTTCGCGCGCCGCGTTGTGGTTCGAGCGCTGGATCCTGTTGAACCACCCGACGTGGTCGCCGCGGGCGGACGTGCCGTCCGATCCGGAAGAGACGGTGCGCATGCAGGGCATGCCGAAAGGGCCGGCGACGGATGCCGGGCTCTACCTCGCCGTGATCGACGACACGACTTCGTCGTCCGACGGTGGCCGGCCGGCGATCCCGCGCATCCTCAAGGCCTACCGGGTCGCGCTGCAGCGTGCAAAGGAGATCGCGAACGGGCGCCCGGTTTGGTTCGTGATCCTGCCGACGTCGTGGCACGTGGTCGAGAGCCGGCGCCTGGAGAAGTTGAAGGGGATCGGCTTCGATCCGGCGAAGTACCAGCGCGGCCTCGGCCAGCGGCGCCTCATGCAGGTCGCGAAGGACCTCGGCATCACGCCGCTCGACGCGACGCCGATCCTCGCCGCGGAAGCGGACCCGCTCGCGTGCTACTTGGCCGACGGCAGCCACCTGTCCGTGCGCGGCAACGAGCGCCTCGCGCGCTGGCTCGCCGACGAGATGGAAGCCGGACTGCGTTGACGAGCGCCGTGTGCGAGGCCGCGATCGCGCTGCGGCCCGCGCCGCGACCTCAGCTCCACTTGTGGCCGTGCTCGACGACGACGATGCCCGTCGGGGACACGGTGAAGCGCTTGCGATCCGCTTCGAGGTCGTAGCCGATCACGGTGCCGTCGGGGACCTTGTTCCACTTGTCGACGATCACGCGCTTCAGGCGGCAGTGCTTCCCGATCGTCGCGCCGCGCAGCACGATGCACTCGTCGAGCTGGCTGTGTTCTTCGACGCGCACGCGGTTGCTGAGCAGCGTGCGCCGCACCTTGGCGCCCGACACGACGACACCGGGGCACACGAGCGAGTCCTGCACCTCCGCGCGCCGCCCCTCGCCCGCTTCGGAGAACACGGTCTTCGCCGGCGGGTCGTTGTGCCACAGCGTGTACGTCGGCCAGTCCTCGTTGTAGAGGTTGAGCTGCGGCTTCACGTTGCAGAGGTCCATGTTGGCGTCGAAGTACGCCTCGATGGTGCCGACGTCGCGCCAGTACGGGGTCTTCTCGTCGTCGAGCCCGCGGAACATGTGCGCGTGCACAGGGACCTCGTGGATCATGCGCGGGATCACGTGGTGGCCGAAGTCGCCGCCCTGGCCCTCGGGCATCGCGTTGTCGGCGCGCAGGCGCTTCACGAGTTCGTTCTTCTCGAACACGTAGATGCCCATCGACGCGAGGCAGTGGCCCGGATCGCCGGGGATCTGCGGGGCGTTCTGCTTCGGCTTCTCGACGAATCCCGTAACGCGGCCGCTGGCGTCGATCTGCAGGATGCCGAAGCCGAACGCCTCCTCCGCCTTGATGCGCACCGCTCCGATGGTCAGCGCCGCGCCGTTCTCGACGTGCTCGCGCAGCATGTTGCGGTAGTCCATCTGGTAGATGTGGTCGCCGGAGAGCACGACGACGTTCGGCGGATCCCAGTCGGAGATCGTGTCGAGGTTGTGGAAGATCGCGTCCGCCGTGCCGCGGTACCACTTGCCGACGGAGACGTGGTGCGGCGGGCTGCACGTGATCCACTGCTCGAGACGGCGCGGCAGGAAGTTCCAGCCGAAGCGGATGTGCTCCTCGAGCGAACGCGCCTGGTACTGCGTCAGCAGGTGGATGCGGCGCAGGCCGGAGTGGATGCAGTTCGACAGCGTGAAGTCGATGATCCGGTAGCAGCCGCCGAACGGCACCGCTGGCTTCGCGCGGTTCAGGGTCAGCGGCTTCAGCCGGCTGCCTTCTCCGCCAGCGAGAACGAAGACGAGAGTGTTCTTGAGGTCGAGCGTGGCCATGGCGATGGCGGATCGCAGAGCGCGCCTGCGATTCCTGAAGGATGCAGCGCGCACGCCGCGAGCGACAGACCCAGTCCTCGAATCGGGCGCGCGAAATCGGAGCGCTTTGGAACGTTGATACCGGAGCAAGGCGACGTAGGCTCGTGCGCTTCCTCGCGCGTCCGGTCTCGCTCCGAATGGCATCTGCCAAGTCTCCCGCTGGTCCACCCGCCGATCGGGGCCAGCCTCCGCGCGGTCCCACGACCGATCCGTCCGCCGAGTGGCTGCTCACCGATGGCGCCGGCGGCTACGCGTGCGGCACCGCTGCAGACCTGCCGACGCGCCGCTACCACGGCCTCTGGGTCGCGCGGGCCGAGGGCAGTGCGCAGCGATGGTCGGTGGTGGCCGGCCTCGACGAACGCATCGCCGACGAAGCGCAGGGCACGATCCTGATGCACGCGCACTGGGCGTCGCTGCCCGAGGCCTCGCCGCCCGCTGCCGACGTCACCTTCGAGCACCGGCCGCTCCCGCGCTGGAGGTTCCGCGCGGGTGCGCACGTCGTCGAACGCACGGTCGCGCTGCGGCAGACCAGCGACGACCACGATCCCGCGCTCCTGGTGCGTTGGACGAACGCGGGGCGCCGGCCGTTGCGACTCCTCGTGCGACCCCTGCTCGGCTGGTGCAACGCCGACCACCTGCCGCGCGCCGACGATCGCTTCGACGCGACCGTGCATTCGCGTGGTGCGAGCTGGGGGATCCGGCCGAACGAGGCGCTGCCGATGCTGTGGCTGTCGGTGGACGGCGTCGCGGCCTTCCGCGGCGAGTCCGCGTGGTATCGCGGCTTCCTCTTCGCGACCGATCGCGACCGCGGCTACGACCACGTCGGCGACCGGTGGAGCCCCGGTGTGCTCGAGGTCGACCTCGCGCCTGGGCAGAGTGCGACGGCGGCGTTCGCGTTCGCCGATCCGTGCGGGGATCCCACGAGCGACTTCGCGGTGGCGGCAGCTGCCGCGGACGCGGCGTTCGTGGCGTCGCAACGAACGAAGGACTCGCTGCGCGCGCGCCTGGCGCTCGGCGCCGACGACTTCCTCTACCGCGCGGTCGCCGGTCGTCGCGGCGTGCTCGCCGGCTTCCCGTGGTTCGGCGAGTGGGGGCGCGACGTGTTCGTGTCGCTGCCGGGGCTCACGCTCGCGCGGGGCCGCCTCGCCGAATGCGCGCTCGTGCTCGGCGGCGCGCTGCCGTTCCTGCGGGGCGGGCTCCTGCCGAACGTGTACGGCGCGTCGATCGACGACAGCCACTACGGCAGCTGCGACGCAGCGCTGTGGTTCGCGCTGGCCGTCGTCCGCTACGCCGCCGCCGGCGGCGACGAGGCGCGCATCAAGGGCGAGTATCTGCCCGCGCTCCGTTCCATTGCGGATGCCTACATGAAGGGAACGGGCCTCGGCCTCGCGGTCGATGGCGAAGGCCTCCTGCGCGCGGGTCGGCCGGACCTCAATGCGACGTGGATGGACGCGCGCACGAGCCGCGGCCCGGTGACGCCGCGCGACGGACTGCCGGTGGAGATCCAGGCGCTGTGGTACTCGCTGCTCGCGTTCCTCGTCGAGCGCGGCGAAGCACGCTTCGCGGCGGCCCGCGACCGCTGCGGTGCCATGTTCGTGCAGGCGTTCTGGCTCGCGGAGGGCGAGTACCTGGCGGACCGCGTGCGGAACGGCGCGCCGGACCGCACCGTGCGGCCGAACATGGTCGTCGCCGCGGCGCTGCCGCACTCGCCGCTGTCGACCGCGCAGCGAGCCGGCGTCGTCGGCAAGGCGCGCGCCGAACTGCTCACCCCGCGCGGACTGCGCACGCTGTCGCCGCGTGATCCTGCGTACCGGCCGCGCTACGAGGGCGGCGTCGAGCAGCGCGACGGCAGCTACCACCAGGGCACGGTCTGGCCGTGGCTCGGCGGGTTCTTCGTCGAAGCGTCGCTCCGGGCGGCGGCGAAGACGCAGCAGGCCGATGTGCGCGCCGAACTGCGTTCGTGGCTCGACGGGTTCCTGCCCGAACTCGATCGCGCCGGCCTGGACCACGTGAGCGAGGTCTTCGACGGCGACGCACCGCATCGGCCCGGCGGCACGTTCGCGCAGGCCTGGAACACCGGCGAACTGTTGCGTGCCCTCGCGATGCTCGACGCGCCAGCGGCGGCTGTCGCGACGCGCCGATCCGGGGAGACGGCGTGATCGACGTCGTCTTCTACTTCCAGGTCCACCAGCCGTACCGGCTGCGCAAGTGGAAGCCCGGCGACCGCATCAAGAAGCTCGACTACTTCGACACGGGCCTGAACCGCCTCGTCGCCGAACGCGTCGCCGAGCGCTGCTATCTGCCGATGAACAAGCTGCTGCTGTCGGCGATCGACCGCACCGACGGGCAGTTCCGCTGCGCGTTCTCGCTGTCGGGCACGGTGATCCGCCAGCTCCGCGACTGGGTGCCCGATGCGCTCGATTCGTTCGTGCAGCTCGCGGAGACCGGCAACGTCGAGTTCCTGTGCGAGACGAGCCAGCACAGCCTCGCGGCGGTGATCGACCTCGACGAGTTCGCCGACCAGGTCGAGATCCAGCGGGACACCGTGACGGACCTCTTCGGCGAGCCGACGTCGTTCCGCGATACCGAACTGATCCTCGACAACACGATCTGCAAGAAGGTCGAGGACCTCGGTTTCGAGTGCATGCTCGGCGAGGGGGCGGACCGCCTGCTCGGCTGGCGCAGCCCGCAAGTGCCCTACCGACCGAAGGGCTGCGATCGACTCAAGCTGCTGCTGCGCAGCTACTCGCTCTCCGACGACATCGCGTTCCGCTTCTCGAATCGGAAGTGGCCTTCGTACCCGCTGTTTGCCGATACCTACGCGGGCTGGTTGCACGACGTCCCGCCGCCGGCGCAGTTCATCGGACTCTTCATGGACTACGAGACCTTCGGCGAGCACCAGGGCGAGCAGACCGGGATCCTCGAGTTCATGCGCAACCTGCCCGACCACGTGCTGAGCGACCCGACGTTCCGCTTCCGGACGCCGGCGCAGGTCGCCGCCGAACGCGAGGCCGTGACCGAACTCGACATCGCGACGCCGGTGTCGTGGGCCGACGTCGAACGCAACCTCTCCGCGTGGCTCGGCAACCCGATGCAGGTCGCGGCGCACCAGGCGATCCACGCCTTGCGCCCGGCGGTGCTCGCAGTGGCCGAGAAGCGCCCCGACCTGCTCGACGTGTGGCGGCAGTTCACGACGTCGGACCACGTCTACTACGCCGCGACGAAGCACCACAGCGACGCCGAGGTGCACGAGTACTTCAGTCCCTACGATTCGCCGTACGCGGCGTTCGTGACCTTGATGACCGCCTTGGACGATCTGCGCGTGCAGGTCGAGAAGGCGACCCCGAAGCAGAAGAAGTGATCATGCCGGATCGTTCGTTCCAACTCTTCGAGATCAGCTGGGAGGTCTGCAACAAGGTCGGCGGCATCCACACGGTGCTGTCGAGCAAGGCTGTGACCGCGGTCGAGCGCTTCGGCGACGACTACATCACCGTGGGTCCCCAGCTCCTCACCGGCACGGGCCAGCAGCCGCCGTTCGACGAGGAGCCCGGCTTCGAGGAGTTCGCCCAGAGCTGCCGTCAGCTCGGTGTACCGGTGCGCATCGGGCGCTGGCGCATTCCCGGTCGGCCACGCTGCATCCTCGTCGGCTTCTCCGGCCTCTACGAGCAGAAGAACGGCATCCTGTCGGGACTCTGGGAACGGCACAAGGTCGACTCGATCGCCGGTGACTGGGACTACGTCGAGCCCGTGCTCTTCGCGACCGCGGCGGGCATGGTGATCGAGCGGTGGTGGGAGGAGTTCCTCGCACCGTTCCACCGCCGCGCCGTCGTGCAGGCGCACGAGTGGATGACGGGTGCTTCGCTGCTGTACCTGCAGGATCGCATTCCCAGCATCGGCACGGTGTTCACGACGCACGCGACGATGCTCGGTCGCGCGATGGCATCGCTCGGCATCACAGCGGACCCGAATGCGCCCGACCACGGGCTCGGGGGCAAGAGCGTCGAAGAGCTCGCGCGTCAGCACGGCGTGCAGGCCAAGCACTCGCTCGAAGGCGTGTGCGCGCGCAAAGCGGACGTGTTCACGACCGTGAGTTCGATCACCGCCGCGGAGGCCGAGCTGCTGCACCAGCGCAAGGTCGACCCGCTGTTGCCGAACGGCATCGACATCTCGGTCGTCGACGAACTCGCGTCCGGTGATCGCGCCGCGATCCGAGCCGACCTCGCGCGGGTCGCTCGCGCGATGCTCGGCGAGGACGTCGACGACGCGGCGTTCGTGGCGCTCGCCGGGCGCTACGAGTTCCACAACAAGGGCATCGAGCTGTTGCTCGACGCGATGGCGCAGATGCAGAACAGCAAGGGGCGCCGCCTCGTCGCGTTCCTGCTCGTGCCGGCCGGCAACTCCGGCATGCGCGCCGAACTCATCGACCGCCTCGCGGGCGGTCCCGCGAACGGACCGATCGGGCTCTGCACGCACAACCTCTTCGACGAGGAGCACGATCCGGTGTTCGCGCACTGCAAACGGCTCGGTCTCGACAACCGGCTCGGCAGCCGCATGAAGGTCGTGCAGATCCCGATCTACCTGCGCCCCGACGACGGCCTGTTCGGGCGCGAGTACGAGGCGGTGCTCTCGGCGATGGACCTCGGCGCCTACCCTTCGTACTACGAGCCCTGGGGCTACACGCCGCAGGAGGCTCTTGCGGTCGGTGTGCCGACCGTGACGACCGATCTCGCCGGCTTCGGCCGCTGGGCCGTGGGTGCGGGCCTCGGTCCCTCGGACGGCATCACGGTGCTGAAGCGCGAACGTGTGCCGTACCGCGACGTGATCACGTCGCTCGTCGACGCCATGGAGGGCTTCCTCGATTCCCGCGGGGATCGCGACCAGATGCGCGCCCGTTGTCGCGCGGCGGCCGGCCGCACCGCGTGGAAGGACCTCTTCGCGCACTACCAGGCTGCGTACCAGAAGGCGATCGCCGCGGTCCAGCAGCGCAGCACGACCGGCGTCGTGCAGTTCCGTCTGCCGCGCCGCGCGCTGCCGTCGCCGGGCTCGGGCACCACGCCGCGCCTCACGCAGTTCGAAGCGTCGGCGACACTGCCGCAGAGCCTGCGTGGGCTCGAGCGCCTCGCGCGCAACTTCTGGTGGGTGTGGAACGGCGGCGTGCGCGGGCTCTTCGAAGACCTCGCGCCAGGCTTCCGCAAGTGCGGGGAGAACCCGGTCGCGTTCCTCCAGAGCGTCGGACTCGAAGCGCTGGAGACGAAGGCGAAGGATCACGAGTACCTGCGGCGCCTGCAGGCCGTGTGCAAACGCTTCGACGACTACATGGCGTCGGCGCAGAACACGCTGCCCGTGCGTACCGGCGGCGGCGGTCCGGCGCTGTCGCCGCAGCATCCGATCGCGTACTTCTCCGCCGAGTTCGGTGTGCACCACTCGCTGCCGATCTACAGCGGCGGTCTCGGCATCCTCGCGGGCGACCACCTGAAGTCGGCGAGCGATCTCGCCGTGCCGCTCGTGGCGGTTGGCCTGTTCTATCGCTTCGGCTACATGAGCCAGCAGGTGTCGAGCGACGGTCAGCAGATCGCGGTCGACAAGGAGAATCGGCCGCAGAAGCTGGCGGTCGAGGTCGTGCGTACGGCGGACGGCCGGCCGCTCGAGGTCTCGGTGCCGTTGCCCGGGCGCGAAGTGTTCCTGCGTGCGTGGCGCGCGATGGTCGGCCGCGTGCCGATGTATCTGCTCGACGCGAATCTCGCGCAGAACCGCCCCGAGGACCGCGACATCACGCGCAATCTCTACGGTGGCGACCCCGAGATGCGCATCCAGCAGGAGATCGTGCTCGGCCGCGGCGGTGTGCGCCTGCTGCGCGCGATCGGCGTGCGCCCGGCGGTCTACCACATGAACGAGGGCCACGCGGCCTTCCTGACCCTCGAACGTACGAGCCGGCTCGTCGGCGGCGAGGGCCTGCCGTTCGACGCGGCGCGCGAGTACGTCGCACAGACGACGCTGTTCACGACGCACACTCCGGTGCCGGCCGGTCACGACCGCTTCGGCGAGGACCTGATGCGCCGCTACTTCGGCGACGCCGAGACGTGGGTCGGCCTGCCGTGGGATCGCTTCATGGCGCTCGGCCAGGCGAGCGGCGGCTCGAGCGAGTTCAACATGACGTACCTGGCGATGAACTTCGCCAACTACGTGAACGGCGTGAGCAAGATGCACGGCATCGCGTCGCAGAAGCTGCTGCACGCGTTCTGGCCGGGCCTCTTGCAGAGCGAGGTGCCGGTGAAGTCCGTGACGAACGGTGTGCACCTCGCCACGTGGGCGCACCCCGGCATCACGCGCCTCCTGCGCAGCGACGACGACACGGTGCGGCCGGCCGACTTCGGCAAGGCGCCGAAGATCGATCGCTCGGCGCTGTGGCGCGTGCGGCAGGCCAACAAGGGCCTGATGCTCGACGCGGTGCGCGAAGCGGTGACGCGCGGTTTCCATGCGCGCGGCGACAGCCCGGTGGTGCTGAGCGCGATGCTCGCCGGCCTCGACGACAAGGCGCTGTACCTCGGCTTCGCGCGGCGGTTCGCGCCGTACAAGCGCGCGCAGCTCCTGTTCTCCGACACGGAGCGCCTGCGCAAGATCCTGTCGAACACCGATCGACCGGTCCGCGTGCTGGTCTCCGGCAAGGCGCATCCGCGCGACAAGATGGGGCAGGACGTGATGAAGTCGATCGTGCACATCGCGCGGTCGCCCGAGTTCATCGGCCGCGTGTTCTTCGTCGAGGACTACGACATGTCCGTCGCGAAGGCGCTCGTGCAGGGAGTCGACGTGTGGGTGAACACGCCGACGCGCTGGGAGGAGGCGAGCGGCACGTCGGGCATGAAGGCCGCGGCGAACGGCGTGCTCAACCTGTCGATCGCCGACGGGTGGTGGCCGGAGGCCGCCGACGGTGGCAACGGCTGGACGATCGGCGGTTCGCAGGTCTACGGCAGCCACGAACTGCAGAACCAGGCGGACGCGACGGCGCTCTACCGACTGCTCGAAGAAGAGGTCGTGCCGTCGTTCTTCTCCCGCGACCGCGGTGGCGTGCCCACGAGCTGGATGGAGATGGTCGTGCACAACCTCGAGACCGTCCCGACAGTGTTCAACACCGACCGCATGGTCGGGGACTACGTCGCGGCGGCCTACCTGCCGTTGGCCGCGAACTACTTCGCGCAGCAGGCGGACAAGAAGGCCCCGGCGCGCGACCGCGCGAAGGACTTCCAGCGCATCCGCGGCGCGTTCGACAAGGTGAAGATCACCGCGGCGACGACCGTCGAGCTCCAGGAGTTCAAGGTCGGCCAGCACCTCGACGTGCACCTCGAAGTCGACCTCGGTGTGCTGACGCCCGCCGACGTGGTGGCGGAGCTCGTGGTGACGCGCGGCGAAGTCGCCGGCGCCGAGGAGACCGTCGTCGTCCCGCTCGCGCATCGCGGCAGCAAGGGCACCGTGCACTCGTTCGACGGCGGCCACCGGGTCGAACTCGCCGGGCACTACACGCACGGCATGCGTGTGCGGGTTCCGGGACACGCGCTGCACGACGCGAAGGTGCGGGGGTTGGTGCTCTGGGCGTGAACGAGGCCGTGCGGTGGTCGTCCTTACCGACTGTCGGATAGCCGTTTGGGACTCGCGTCGAGTAAACTGGGCACTCTTGGCGATGCCCAGTAAACTGGGCACCAAAGCCGCCCGCCGTTCCCATCGCACCCGTGCCCACGTCCGAGCTACTTGCCGTCGCCGCTTCCTGGAGCCACTGGCAGACGCCGCCCAAACCCACGGTGCCGCGCCGCGTTCGCCTGCCGGCGGAGCTGCGAAGTGACCTGGCTCTGGTCGTTCAAGGCGTGCGCCGCTGCGGGAAGTCGACGCTGCTCGCGCAACTGATCGGTCGGTACGGGCTCGATCGCCAACGCTGCGTGTTCGTGAACTTCGAGGACCCGCGCCTCGCCGCGCGACTCGACCACACCGTCCTGCAGTCGCTCGTCGACGCATTCGAGAGCGAACGGCCGGGCCCCGCGTGGTACTTCTTCGACGAGATCCAGCGCGTCGAGGGTTGGCAGCGCTGGTTGCGTTCCCAACTCGATCGTCCGCGCGATCGCCACTTCGTCGTCACGGGTTCGAACGCGCATCTGCTCTCCGGCGAACTCGCGTCGACACTCACGGGGCGTCACCACCGCGTCGAGTTGTTCCCGTTCGACTTCGACGAGTTCCGCGAACTGCGGCCCGGCACGTCGATCGAGGACTACCTCGCCGCCGGCGGCTTTCCGGCTCCGGCGACCTCGCCCGACGGCGAACGGCTGCTGCGCTCCTACTTCAACGACATCGTCGAACGCGACGTGCGCGAACGCGTCGGCGCTCGCTCGAGCCAACCGCTGCGGCACCTCGTGCAGATGCTGTACGAGTCGGCCGGTTCGGAACTCAGTGTGCGTCGCGTCGCTGCCGCGCTCGGCATCGCGGGCGACACGACGAGTCTGTATCTCGACGCCGTCGAGAACGCGTACCTCGCGTTCGCCTGCCCGTTCTTCGCGTGGTCGGCGCGGAAGCAGGCGGCGCGCAACAAGAAGTACTATCCGGTCGACAACGGGCTGCGGCGCGTCGCGGTTGTCGCGGGTGGTGGCGATCGCGGCAAGCAGCTCGAGTGCGCGACCTTCGTCCTGCTGCGGCGGCGCTATCCGCGGATCTGCTACTGGCGCGACCGCGGCGAAGTCGACTTCGTCGTCGAGCACGGCGGGAAGGTCACTCCGGTGCAGGTGGGGATCGACGGCCCGCTGGAGCGGCATCACAAGGCCCTCGACGAGTTCTACGGTCAGCATCCGCGCGCCGCGGAGGCCGTGTTCGTCGGGCTGGCGGAGTACGAGCGGGGGATTCCGGAGTTGCCCGGGGATGGTTGACAGCCCGTTGAAGAAGTCGGAACGGAGTGGCCGGCCGGCGTGAGTTGTACGTGGGTGTTCTGCAGAGGACGCAACTGCATGGCACTCGGCAAGGGGACGAACGAGAAGCAGAAGGACCTGTTCATCGCGGCTGCGGACACGCCGCGCTCGCCTGGGCACCCGTTCTACCTGGCGCTGAACAAGCTGCTGGGTGAGGCGCAGTTCGACGTGTGCGTCGAGAAGCTCTGCGAGCCTCTGAACGCCGACGGCGGTCGGCCCGGCGCGCAGAGCATGATCGCTGCCGCGGTGGGGAGCAACGCTCGACCCGCTGCGCCGGCGCCGCCGTCCCGTATCGTGCGCCGCCGTGACGACACCCTCGCTCTCCCTCCACGTCGGCACCAGCGGCTTCAGCTACGACGAGTGGCGGCCGGCGTTCTACCCCGACGACCTGAAGAAGGACGCGATGCTGCCGTTCTATGCGGAGCGGCTGCCCGCGGTCGAACTCAACAACACCTTCTATCGCATGCCGTCGGCGAAGATGGTCGCCAAGTGGCGCTCGCAGGTGCCGGACACGTTCCGCTTCGTGGTGAAGGCGAGCCAGCGCATCACGTGGACGCAGAAGCTGGTCGACTGCGGCGAACTGGTCACGCTCCTGTTCACCGTGCTCGAACCGCTCGGCGACACGCTCGGTTGCGTCTTCTACCAGGTGCCGAAGTGGGTGCGGAAGGACGTCGCCGTGCTGCGCGACTTCCTCGCGCTGCAGCCGAAGGGCACGCGGGTCGCGATGGAGTTCGCGCATCCGACCTGGGGCGACGACGACGCGCTGGCCGCGATGCGCGAACACGACGTCGCGATCGTCGCTAGCGACAAGGACGACGCGCCGCCGCCGGTGATCGCCGACACGTCGACGTGGTGCTACCTGCGGCTGCGGCGCGCGGCCTACTCCGACCTCGACCTGCGCGGCTGGCGCGATCGACTGCGGGCGCGCGGCGGCCTCGCGTTCGTCTTCTTCAAGCACGAGGACAGCTGCGCCGGGCCCGCCCTCGCCCGGCGCTTCCTCGATCTCGCGTGACCGCGTCGGGCGCCGGCATCGCCGCGCCCGGACGCAGGTCGTCTCACCGGCTCACTGGATCGTGAAGCCGACGGCGTCCGTCAGCGTGAGCAGCGGGTCGGCGCAGCCACCCGGCGCGAGCAGGTCCGCGCCCTGCGCGTAGATCGGCAGGCCGAGTGTCGCCCACGACGGCGCGATCGTCAGCGTGTGGTCCGTCGCGCCGACGATCACCGTCCATTCGTGTGCGATCGTGCACGAGCCGCAGAACGGGAAGAACGCCGGGAACAGGCCGTAGCCGAGCAGGCTGAAGCCGAACGCCGAGTTCGTCATCGACACGAACATGTTCGTGCCGAGTTCGGCGTTGCCGGTGACCTTGATGTTGGCTGCGCCGCAACCGATCGGGAAACGCGCCGAGTTGCTCGGCAGGCTGATGCGACGCACGCCGCGGAAGCGGGCGTTCGTCAATGACGGGACGATCGTCGTCCACGGCGAACCGGCGCCGTTGTCGACGACCGAGACGAGACTCGTGACTCCGCCGCCGTCCTTGCTGGTCGCCCACAGCGTGGTCACGCCGTTCTGCACGTAGCCCGAGAGGCCGATGCAGCCGAGGTTGCCGTTCGTCAGGTTGTAGGTGTTGGTCCAGGTGCCGCTGATCAGTTCCCACTTCTTGATGCCGCCGCCGCCGTTCGTCGCGTCATCGGCGACATAGATGGTCGTCGGGCTCGCGAAGAACATGTCGTACGGGCTCGGGCCGGCCGACGTCGGGAAGCCGTTCAGCAGCACGATCGGCTCGGGAGTCGAAGTCGGCAGGCCGCCGTTGCCGAGGCGTGCGACGCCACGGACCGAACCCGAGGCGGACGTGACGTAGAGATCGCCGTGGAAGATGCTGACGTACCGGCAGTTGTTCGGCGCGCCGGCGTTGATGCGGACCGACGTGGTGTCGCCGATGTTCGCGATGAACCGCACGCCGTCCGTCGGGTCGACGCTGGCCGGGGTCGCACCGGTCGTCCAGAAGCGCAGGCCGTCGTCCGAGACCGCGCCGCGGATGTTCGTGACGTCGTAGGCGTCCGTGAGGGCGGTGCTCGTGTCGATGTTGCCGAAGATGTCGACGCGCGCGATCACGCGCGGGTTCGTCGCGACCGCCGACGTCGCGATGGCGGCCGTGCCCGGCGCGGCGTCGTACCCGGCGAGCGTGAAGTAGATGCCGTTCGTCGAGACGTTGACCTGGCCTTCGCTCGTGGCGGTGCCCGACATGCTGAACGCGTGGTTCGCGCCCGAAGCGGCGGTCGGCAGGGTGATCGACTGGACCAGCGTGCCCGCCGGCGTGTACTCGTCGAGGAACACCGGCGTGGCGGCATTCGAGTTCGCGGAGGTGTTGTCGCCGACGCGGACGACGACCAGGTTGCCGAAGGTCATCGGGACCTGGGCGAACGCGAAGGTCGACAGGAGCGCGGAAGCCGCGAGGGGCAGGAGTCTCTGGGTGTGCGAATGCATGTTCATGTGCAGTGGGGGGAATCTGACCGAGCCGGGCATCAGACACGATTGCCGGGAGGCTGTCGATCGTGCTGACGTTCGCGTCGCGTTGCGTTCGTACGCCGCGCCGGATCCGCGAGGGCGACGAAGATCGCTGGCGAACGTGCAGGGCTCGTGTGCGCGCGGTGAAGATCCTGGGGAAGGATCAGCGCTCGCGCTCGAACACCACGCGGCGAACGCGTGCCGGAAGGCTCGATGCCGACGTGCGCTCGACGACGATGGTCACGTCGGCGACGCCGTCCGCGACGATCGTCGAGGCACCTGGCGTGGTGCCGAGAATGCGCACCGCGGCGTCGGCCGGTTCGGCGCGCGCGCGCCATGTTCCCGCCGGCAGCGGGGCCTCGAACTCGGCCGACGGCGCGCGCAACTCCAGTTCGAGCAACGCATCGGCGCCCGGCACCGCGACGGCCTCGCGCGCGGCCATCCAACCGACGATCCGCTGTACCTCGGCTGCGATCGAGCGCCCTTCGTCGGTGTCCGGAGGTGGTGCCAGATGGTGCAGCATGACCGGGCGGCGGAGTCGCAGGCTGCCGAACAGCCAGGCCGGCGCCTCGACCCGCTCTGCGCTCGCGCGCAGCCCGACCTTGCCGTGGAGAGCTGTCCACAGCGGGGCGACGATCGGTTCCCTGCTCCCGGAGGCGAGTTCGTGTTCGCCGAGATCGAGCAGCACGCAGCGATAGCCGAAGAGGAACCGCGGGTCGCTCTCGAACTCGAGAGCGCTCACGAACACGGGCAGTGGCAGGCCCGGCGGTGTTCCCATCAGGATCAGGTCCGGCTTGCACGACATCACGTGTTCGCCGTCGCCGCGCAGGTGACCGGGAGGCAGCGGCAGCACGCCGCGCGCCTTGATGTCGAGCAGCCAAGGGCGGAACGGTGCTCTGGCGATCGTGCGGTCGCAGAGGCCGAGCATGTCGAGTGCCGGCAGGCGCGAGTAGAACGGAACCACGCCCGCGGAGTCGACCGCGAGGCGCGGCTGCGCGTCCGCGAACGCGCGGTGCAGCGCTTCACCGACGACCTTGCCGCGCCATTCCCAGGTCTCGTACTTGGGTTCGACGAACTTGTCGTCGGTGCGCGAGACGTACACCGCAACGGCGCCGAACGCGGCGAGCAGCAGGGTTCCTGCGGCGACGAGTCCCTTGCGCCCGCCGCAGAGTTCGCGGCAGCCGAGGGCTCCGAGCAGCGCCATCGGGGCGAGTGCGCCGTGCAGAAGACGGCGGCCGGGGAAGTGGTCGCCGCCGATCACGGCCAGGTACACGAGCCACGCCGCGACGGGAGCGGCGAGCATGGCGCCCACGAGGCGCGTGCGCGCGCGCAGGATCAGAACGGCGGCGCCGGCGAGTGCGGGCCACGTGAGTCCCGGCGAGGTCCGCAGGGCGCTCGCCACGTACTCGAGTCCTTGTGCGCCCGAGCCCGGGTCGAACTGCGCCTTCACGTACGCCGTGTTCGGCACCCACTCGCCGTAGTACGCGACGCGGAACGCGAGCTGCGCGGCGAACGCGATCGCGGACGGCATCGCGAACCACACGAGCGTGGCGACGGCCGTTCGCACGCCGGCGCGCCGTGCTGCGAGGCCGAGCATCGTGCCCACGATCGCGGCCCACAGCGGCGCGTCGGGGCGCGTCCAGCATGCGAGGGCGAACGGCAATCCGCAGCGAAACAGCGTCGCCACGGGCCACCGCGCGGGATCGGCGTCGTCGGCGTTCGCACGCACGAGCGCGGCGAAGCCGAACGCGAGGCACGCCATCACCATCGGCCCCTCGAGACCGCCGAGGGTCCACGCCATCACGGTTCCGGACGACGCGACGAGCATCGTCGCGGCCGCGGCGATCGCGGCTTCGTGCCCCGTGCGCGGCCGCAGCGCACGGGCGACCGCCCACAGCGCGGCGGCGGTGCACGCCGCACCGAGCAGGCGCGCGGCGGTCACGAGGTCGATTCCGAGCGCGCCGAGCGCGGCGCACGCGAGCACCCACGCGAGGTTGCTGTACCCCTCCACGCGTTCGCCGGCGGTCCACGTGAGGCCGTTGCCGTCGAGCAGGCGTTCGGCGTAGCGGAGCGACACGAACGCGTCGTCGGAGAAGAACGGCCACGGCCAGTGCGCCTGCCACGCAGCGACCACGGCCGCCGGGACGAACGCGGCGACGGTCCAGCGCGCGGAGTTCGTCGGAGCAGAGGGCGCGGTGGACACGGTGCCGACAGTAGACCAGGACGGCGTGTCGGTCCGAAGGGGTGACCCGGTCCCGCCGTTCAAGCGGACCGTCGCTTCCGCACGCGGCTCGCGGCGAGGCCGCAGGCGAGCGTCGACAACGCCCCGATCGCACCGAACCAGATCCCCGCGATCCGCAGGTCCGTCGCGGCGGGGAGCACGAAGCGCGCGCTTGCGGTGACGACGGCGCCGCCGATCAGCGCCGCGGTCGCCGCGCGCGCGTCGGCGTGCCGGGCGAGGCGCGCCAGGAAGAACAATCCGAGCAGGATGCCAGTCGTGAACGAGGCGATCGCCAGCACCGCGTCGATCGTCGCGCCGCGAAAGCCGGTCGCGCACGCGACCAGCGCGGCGCCGATCTGCAGCGCGCCGAAGAGCAGCGTCGCGCGGCGCGCCCACGGCAGGGCGCACGGGTCGGTGGCCGACCGCTGCCGCAGCGGCAGCAGGATGTCGTTCACGAGCGCCGACGCCGAGCTGTTCAGCGAGCCCGACAGCGTCGACATCGCCGCCGCGAACACCGCGCCGATCACGAGGCCGCGCAGTCCCGTGGGCATGTGGTGCACGAGGTAGTCGACGAACACGCGGTCGTTGTCCGCGAAGGGTCGCTCGGGCGGGTTCAGCCGGTAGAAGGCCCAGAGCAGGAGACCGATGCCGAGGAACACCGCGAACTGCATCCACACGACGACGCCGCTCGCGATCAGCGCCTTCTGCGCGTCGCGCCGGGACCGCGCGCACAGGTAACGCTGCACGACGAGGTGGTCGACGCCGTGGCTGCCGAGGGACAGGAACGCGCCGCCGACGAGGCCCGCGTGAAACGTGTACGGGTCGGCGAAGGTCGCCTCGAACGACACGAACCGCAGGTGCCCGGCGCCCGCGTCGCTCGCGAGCAGTCCGCCGAGACGGTCGCCGACGTCGTGCCACAGCAGCGCGGCGGCGACGAACGCGCCCGCCATGTAGACGACGAACTGCAGCACGTCGGTCCACACGACGGCCCGCACGCCGCCGAACCAGGTGTAGAGCAGCGTCGACGCGCCGGTGGCGATCACGGCCGTCCCGAGCGAGACATCGGCGAGTTCGCTGGCGACCTTCGCGGTGAGGTACAGACGGAGACCGTCGCCGAGCGTTCGCATCACGAGGAACAGCGTGCTCGCGATGCCGCGCACCACCGCGCCGAAGCGGGCCTGCAGCACTTCGTACGCGGTGAAGAGTTCGCCGCGGAAGTACGACGGCAGCAGCAGCCGCGCGGCGATCACGCGGCCGACGAGGAAGCCGAGCGGCAGCTGCATGTAGCGCAGATCGCCGGGACTGCCCGGCACGCCGTCGCCGAAGACGAGCCCGGGGACGCTGAGGAAGGTCACGGTGCTCGTCTCGGTGGCGACGATCGACACCAGCAGCGCGACCCACGGCAGATCGCGTCCGCCGAGCAGGTAGTCCTTCGCGTTCTTGTGACCGCGCCCCAGGTGCACACCGAGGCCGATCATCGCGAGCAGGTACGCGGCGACGATCGTGATGTCGAGGGAGCCGATGGGCATGTGTGCGGGCGAGGCTCAGCGCGCCGCAGCTATACTGCGCCGCTCCTACGATGAGCAAACCGGACCTGACCGCTCTCACCACCGAGGCGTCGAATCCGCGCACCGAGCAGCTCGATGCGATGCCGACGCTCGATCTCGTCGCCGCGATGAACGACGAAGACCGGCACGTCGCGGATGCCGTTCGCAGCCAGTTGCCGCGCATCGCGGCGCTGGTCGACGAGATCGCGGAACGCATGCGCAAGGGCGGTCGCCTCGTGTATTGCGGCGCCGGCACGTCCGGGCGACTCGCCGTGCTCGACGCAGCCGAGTGTGCGCCGACGTTCTCCGCGGCACAGGGGCAGGTCGTCGGCGTGATCGCGGGCGGCAGCGAGGCGCTCGTGAGTCCGGTCGAGGGCGCGGAGGACGACACGAGTGCCGGCGAAGCGGACCTGCGCGCCATGCACGTCGGTCCGAAGGACGTCGTCGTCGGCATCTCGGCGAGCGGGCGCACTCCGTACGTGCTCGGGGCGCTGGGCCACGCGCGCAGTGTGCACGCCCTGACCGCCGCGATCGTCTGCAACCCGGGCAGTGCCGTCGCCGCGGCGGCCGAGATGCCGGTGGAGGTGGTGACCGGACCCGAGGTCGTCACCGGCAGCACGCGACTCAAGGCGGGCACTGCGACGAAGATGGTCCTCAACATGCTCAGCACGGGCGCGTTCGTCCGCCTGGAGAAGGTGTACGGCAACCTGATGGTCGACCTGCGGGCGCAGAACCAGAAGCTCGTGGCGCGCAGCATCCGCATCGTCGCGCAGGCCGCGCGCTGCGACGCTTCGACCGCGGAACGAACGCTCGCGGCGTGCGACGGCGAAGCCAAGGTCGCGATCGTCGTTCTGCGCCACGCCGTCGATCCGGCGACGGCGCGCACGTTGTTGCTCACGCACGATGGCAGCGTGCGTCGCGCGCTCGAGGTCGGCACGGCGTGACGATGCCCGCCGGAACGCGGACGAGCCTCGTCGCGAACGCCGCCGCTGCCGTTCCGCTCCTGCTCGCCGCGATGCACGACTGCCTCGCGCGCGGCGGCAGGCCTGTCGTCGGCTTCGCGACCGGAGCGACCTTCGCGCCGTTCCTGGGCGCGCTCGCCGCCGAGTTCGTCGCGGGTCGTGTGCGCCCCGACGCGTTCGTCGCGACGCACCTCGACGAGTACGAGGGCTTCCCGCCCGATCGCCGCGGCGGCATGGTGCACGAACTGTTCGCCGCGTGTCCCGCGCTCCGCACGATGCACGAACACGGCGCTTTCTGGCCGGTGCCGGCCGTCGCGGATGCGGCGGCGATCGCCGCCCACGAACGGCGGCTCGGCGCGGCGGGCGGCGTCGCGCTGCAGTTCGTGGGCATCGGGCGGAACGGCCACGTCGCGTTCCACGAGCCCGGCGTGCCGCTGTCGACCGGCTTCCACGAAGCCCGGCTGGCGGCGCCGACGCGCGACGACGCCCGTTCGCGGTTCGCGCCGGAGGAGCCGCCGCTCCGCGCGATCACGAGCGGCGTCGCGACGATCCGCGCGGCGCGGACCGTCGTGCTGTGCGCATTCGGTTCGGCCAAGGCGGCGGCCATGCGCGCGATGGCGGAAGGGCCGCCCTCGGCGCAGTGCCCCGCGTCGGGTCTCCGCGACCACGCGGACCTGCGCGTCGTGCTCGACGGCGCCGCGGCGTCGGGCGCGCGGGGGGCGTTCGCATGAGGCTCCTCGCTGCGCTGGTCGGGCCGCTGATCGCGTTCGGTTCGTGCGCCACGACACCGTCGTCTTCGGAACGCGTCGAAGCGGTCTTCCGGTCGCTCTCGCTCGAGCAGAAGGCGGGGCAACTCTTCGTCGCCTGGTGCCTGTCGCGTGAAGAGGGGCAGAACCACGAAGAGCTGATCGAGCGCGTGCGCGGCGCCGGCCTCGGCGGCGTGATCCTGAGCCTCGGCACCGCCCTCGACGCGGCGCGGCTCGTGCCGCGGCTGCAGGCGGCGAGCGCAGTTCCGCTGCTGATGGCGGGGGACTTCGAGGGCGGCGTGTGGTTCCGGCTCGCTGGTGCGACCGAACTCGGCAACCAGATGCTCGTCGGTGCGACGGGATCCGAACACCTCGCGGAGCGCATGGGCTCGATCACGGCGCAGGAGGCGAAGGCGCTCGGCTTCCACGTCGTGTTCGCGCCGGTGCTCGACGTGAACAGCAATCCGGACAACCCCATCGTGAACGTGCGCAGTTTCGGCGAGGACCCGGAGCAGGTCGCGCGGCTCGGCGCGGCGTTCGTGCGCGGGGTGAATGCCGAGGGGCTGATCGCGTGCGGAAAGCACTTTCCCGGCCACGGTGACGTCGCGACGGACTCGCACATCGGCCTTCCCGCCGTGCCGGGCGACGGGGCGCGCTTGCGCCGCGTCGAGCTGCGACCGTTCGCGGCGGCGATCGACGCGGGGCTCGGCGCAGTGATGACGGGCCACCTGTCCGTGCCTGGACTCGGCGAGGATCCGGCCGTGCCGGCGACCCTAAGTTCGCGCGTGTTGCACGGCGTCCTGCGCGACGAACTGCACTTCCGGGGTCTCGTCGTCACCGACGCGCTCGACATGGGGGGTGTGAAGGGCGCGCTGCCGCCCGGCGAGGTCGCCGTGCGTGCGCTGCTCGCCGGCGCCGACGTTCTGCTGATGCCGCCGGATCCGTTCGCCGCGCGCGACGCGGTGGTCGAGGCGGTGCGTTCGGGCCGGGTCCCGATGGCGCGGCTCGACGACGCTGTGCGCCGCATCCTGGCCGCGAAGGAGCGCGCCGGGCTCCTCGGCGGCGGCGGCGGTGTGGCGCCCGACTGGCCCGCCGCGCTGCGCACGGCCGACGCCGAGCGCACGGCCGACACGATCGCCGCGCGCGGAGTGACGCTCGTCCGCGATAGGCACGGCCGCGTGCCGCTGTCGGCGAAAGGCGGGCCCGCGCTGCTCGTGGCAATGGCCGACAAGGACGAAGGCCAGGGCGTCGCGTTCGCCGCGGCGCTCGGCGACCTGATCGCGCCTGACGTCGTGCGCATCTCCGGGACCAGCACCGACGCCGCGATCGAGATCGCCGCCGCGAAGGTCGCGACGGCGGCCCGCGTCGTGCTCGCGCTCGACGTGCGCGTGCGCGAGAACCGCGGTTCGCTCGGCCTGCCGCCGCGCCTGCAGCCGGTGCTCGCGGCGCTCGGGCGAGAGCAGGAAGTCGTCGCGGTCTCCTTCGGCGATCCCTACGTCGGCCGGGCGCTGCCGTTCGCCGATGTCTACGTCTGTGCGTTCGCGGCCACGGTCCGCGTCGAACGCCAGGTCGCGGCGGCGTTGCGCGGCGAAGCTCCGTTCGTCGGACACCTGCCGATCGGCATCCCCGGGGTCGCGGGCGCGGGCGACGGCTGCATGCGTCTCGTCGGTACCGACGTGCCGCGCGGTGCGTCGGGCGATCAGGACATGGCGGGCGATCTCGAGGAGCGCGTCGCCGCGGTGCTCGACGACGGCGTCGCGTCGCCCGCGTTCCCCGGCGCGGTCTGTCTCGTCGCGCGGCGCGGCGTGCGGGTCGCGGCAGTGGCCGCCGGTCGAGAGTCGTACGACGAAGGCGCGCCGGCCGTGCGGCTCGACACGACGTACGACCTCGCGTCGCTGACGAAGGTCACGGCGACCCTGCCGGCGGTGCTGACCCTGGTCGCCCGCGGGTCGCTGCGCCTCGACGACCCGGTGGGTCGCTGGCTGTCCGCGTTCGCCGAGGGCGACAAGGCGGGCATCACGGTTCGCCACCTGCTGCGCCACCGTTCGGGACTGCCGGCATGGGAGCCGTTCCATCGCTCGATGCAGGGCAAGGACGCGATCGTCGCGGCGATCGCGAGCACGCCGCTCGTGAGCCCGCCGGGTGCGAAGACGCGCTACAGCGACCTCGGCTTCATGCTTCTCGGCGCGGTCGTCGAAGCCGCGAGCGGCGAGCCGTTCGCCGAGTTCGTCGCGCGCGAAGTGTTCGCCCGGCTCGGCATGCGCGGTGCGCGCTTCGCGCCGCTCGACGAACCGCCGATCGACGCCGCACCGACCGAACTCGATCCCGCGCGCGGCGGCGTGCTGCGTGGCCGCGTGCACGACGAGAACGCGTTCGCGATGGGCGGGGTCGCCGGTCACGCGGGGCTCTTCGCCACCGCCGACGACGTGCTCCGCCTCGGCACGGCGATGCTCGCGGGCGGCCGTTCGGTTTGGCCGCCCGACCTCGTCGCGGCGGTTCTCCCGGGCGGCGACGACCGAGGGCTCGCCTTCGGACCGATGGGCGGCGGCGCCTTCGGGCACACGGGATTCACCGGGACGTCCGTCTGGTGCGAGCCCCGCACAGCCCTCACGGTCGTGCTGCTGACGAACCGCGTGCATCCGTCGCGGCAGAATGCCAAGATCGAAGACATCCGCCGGCGCCTGCACGAAGTCGTGCTCGCGGCCGTTCGCTGACCGAGGAAGAACCGATGCTCCGATCGCTGTTCGTCGTCCTTGTCGCCTCCTTGCCATGGCTGCCCGCGCAGGACTCCGCGCCGGAGGTGAAGAAGCCACGTGTCCACGTGATCGGCGCATCCGTCAGCGGCGGCTTCCGCGACGGTCCGATGACCCATGCCAAGGAGCAGGGGGACTCGCTGTCGCTGCAGGAGCTGCTGCGCAAGTGGACCGGGGAACACGCGCGCGCGACGACGCACGCGACCATGGAGATGGTGATGATGTTCACGTCGCCGACGACGATCGGGCAGGCCCAGATCGACGGCGCGCTGCGGGCGAAGGCGGACGTCGTGGTCGCGATCGATTTCCCGTTCTGGTTCGCGTACGGCCACGTCGGCGAGGACGAAGCGAAGGAGCGCGCCGAACTCCTGCGTTCGGGTTGCGAGATGCTCGGCAAGCTCGGCATGCCGGTCCTGATCGGCGATCTGCCGGACATGCAGGGCGCGGCGCGGCGCATGCTGAGCCCGAAGCAGATTCCGTCGCCCGAGCTGCTGAAGGCGCTCAACGAACAGCTCGCCGCGTTCGTGAAGGAGCATCCGAACGTGCACATCGTTCCCCTCGCTGCGCTCGTGCGCACGATGAAGGAGGACGGCGCGACGCTGGATCTCGCGTCGGGGCCGCTGAAGACACCGCCCGGGGCGTTGCTGCAGGGCGACAAGCTGCACGCGACGCGCCTCGGCATGGCGTTCCTCGGCTGGTCGATCCAGGACGCGCTGCGCGCGGCGATGCCCGAGGGCAATCCGCTGCGCGATCAGAAGTGGACGTTCGAGCAGTTCGTCGAGGCCGCCGGCGCCGAGGAAGAACTCGACGTGCTGAAGGACGCGAAGGCAGCGCCGAAGCAGGAGGAAGGCGCCGGCGCGAAGGGCGGCTGATCCCGCGGCCGGTCAGGTGCCGATGCGTACGATGCCGGCGTTCGTGTTGAGCGCGTCGAGCGGGTTGTAGCCGCCGCCGACGGCGATCCCCTGCACGAACACCTCGGTGCCGATGAACGACGTGCTGGTCGGGATGGGCAGAGTGAGGATCCACTGGCCGCCGACGAGTGCCGGCGACGCGGTCGTGGTCGGATCCACGAGCAGCGTGCAGCCCGGGGCAGTCGGTCCGATCAGGATGGGCGGGAAGTCGGTCAGGCTGACGAACGCGATCGGCAGGGAGTTCGCTGGGATCTCGGAGAGGAGGAGCTGGTAGTTGGCGCCGAGGATCGGGCGCCCGCCGAGCTGGCGCAGGTGGCCAACTTCGGGGTCTCCGTTCGCTTCGGGATGCTCGCAGCCCATCCCGAACTCCTTCCAGCACGCGAACCCCGTCGTGCTGATCACCGACGAGCCGATCGCCGCGAAGATCGTCGCTGCGATCTTCGCCTCGCCGGCGTCGTTGGGGTGGATGCCGTCGAATGTGTGGACGTTCGGTGTCGGATCGAACCCGACGTCGATCGGCGCGATCAGCGTGCCGGCGGGAAAGGGCGACGGACTGGCGGTGATGAGCGCGTTCAGCCTTGCGATGTCCGTCAGCAGCGTCGGACTGATGCCGGGCAGCGTGAGCACCGACGGATCCGCGCCGGGGAGCGTGCAGACGCAGACCTGCGGGCTTCCGGGCAGTGCCTGGATGACGCTGGTCAGCGCGACCAGTGCGGCGAGGGTGTTCGCCGGAGTCATCACGGGCTGCCACCACGCGAGATCGTTGGTGCCCGCCTGGATCACGTAGAGGTCGGCGGAGACGGGCGCGGCGACGACCCACTGCGCGAGGATGTCGAACGCCGGTCGCCCGCTCTGGGCCTCGTGGTCCTGGTCGAAGCGCTTGAGACCGGTCGGCAGAGTGCCAACAGCGAGACTGCTGCCCCCGGCACAGCCGATGCGGGTGCCGACGAAGTCGACGCAGTGGCTGGACAGCAGTTGCCACAGCGGCGCGCGGTAGCTCGGGTGCGCCGGTGTGAAGCCGTGCGAGATCGAGTCGCCCACGAAGGCGACGCGCGTCTGCGCGTGAAGGGAGGTGAGGGACAGCGCCGTACA
This sequence comes from Planctomycetota bacterium, assembly GCA_016794565.1. Classification (GTDB taxonomy): domain Bacteria; phylum Planctomycetota; class UBA1135; order UBA1135; family UBA2386; genus JAEUHQ01. The sequence goes on from JAEUHQ010000064.1 coordinate 24,019, forward strand.
AAGCGCTCCGACGAGGGCGCGGTTCGTCATGGTGCCGCGACTGTACTGCGGTCCGATCGCGAAGGGCTCAGCGGCGCGTGAGGACGTGCTGCCAGGCTTCGATGCGTTCCAGCGGTGCCAGCTTCTCGCCGAAGAGGTCGCGCTGCCAGCCGGGCATCGCGATGCCCAGCGAGTCGGCCGCCGCGCCCTGTTCGATCGCGGTGTCGGGGTTGCCGAGGTCGAGCGCGTAGAGACCGCCGACCGCGAGCCAGCGCATGTCCTTGCGCACGAGATCGGCGTCGCGCGTCGCCGCGAGCAGTGCCTTCATGCGCTCGTCGGTGGCGGCGAGGCCCGCGGGTGTCGTGTCGCCGAGTCCGTCGACCGCCTGCAGGAACGAGCGTTCGACGCGATAGCGTGCCGCACCCGCGGCGTCGCCGTCGCGTTCGGCGAGAACGCCGAGGTCGCGGAAGTGGTCGGCGAGGCGTGCTCGCAGCACAGGGTGCGGTTTCTGCACGACGGCTTCGATCGCCAGGTCGGCCTTCTGCGCGCGGCACTGCATGGTGCTGAGCAGCACACGGAGTTCCGGGTTCGCCGGGTCGAACCCGAGCGCGTGGCGCGCGATCCGGGCCGCTTCGGCGACGCGACCACCGCGCGCGAGGATCTCGCCGAGCAGCACGTACAGCGGCGGATCGAACGGCCGCAGCTTCAGCGCGCGGGCCGCGGTCGTCGCCGCGCCGGCCAGATCGCCGTCGATCATCTGCTCCTGCGCGAGCAACTGCAGCCACCGCGGCTCGAACGGCATCCACGCGGCGGCGTGTTCGATCGCGGTGCGCGGCGGATGTTCCCCGGCGGCACGCGCGGCGAGGTACGGGGTCGCGAGCGTGTTGCCGATGACCGGGAGGGCGCCGAGACCGCACAGTGCGACGCCGAGCGCCGCGTCGACCGTCCGCCGGCGCCGTCCCGGTGCCCGCGCCGCGTCCGCGCGCCCCACGAGCAGGAAGGCGACCGCCGCGGCGGGTGCGTTCCCGAGCGGCGAACGCACGAGCATCAGGAGCAGGAATACGAACAGCGGCACCTGCCGCGAACGGTCCGCTGCGCCGCGCTGCAGCGCGAACAGCACGAGGGCGAACAGGACCAGCCCGGGCAGGCCGCCCTCGACGAGGATCTCGATCCAGTCGTCGTGCGCGGTGCGCACTTCGCTCGCGAACTTGCGTCCGTGGCTCGACATCTCGATCTCGTCCTGGCTCCGCACCCGCGGGTACTGGATCGCGAACTGGCCCGGTCCCTGACCGAAGAGCGGCGACTCGCCGAACAGCTTCGTGCTGCCCTTCGCGATCTCGACGCGCACTCCGAGCGTCACCGTGCCGCGCTTCTGCTCCGCCACGACCGCGGACGTGTCGACCGGTTCGGGCCGCGGCAAACCGAGCGCCAGGACCGCGCCGAGCAATGCACCGCCGGCAGCGACCGCGAGTGGCACCACACCGCCGGCCTTGCGGCGCACGATCGCGAGCAGCGCGAGTCCGAGCGGCAGTGCGACGAGTCCCGACCGGGACTGGTTCACGACGAGATACGCCGAAGCCGCCGCGATCGCCGTGAAGGCGAGCGGTCGCCGGCCCGACACGACGGCCACTGCGGCCGCGAACACCGCGGTCGCCTCCGATGCGACGTTGAGGTTGCCGAAGACGGAGACCGGTTCGCGGCGCGAGCCGTAGCCCGCGATCTCGGCGAGGCCGAGGTGCTGCAGGAGGCCGAACAGCGACGTCGCGAGCAGCGTGGCGGCGAGCGGCGTGCCGAACGCGTCGGGCCGAGCGGCGCCGATGCGCAGCGCCACGACGAGCGCGAACCAGTGCGCGAGCCGGTACGCGGCCTCCCATGGCTGGAAGGACAGCGGTCGTGCGTCGGTCGCGCCGATCGCCTGCCCGACGAAGTTGATGGCTGCGCTCGCGGCGAGGAACCCGAGCAGCCACCAGAGCGCCCGTTCGCCGCGCGCGGTCGGGAGCGAGCGCAGGCCGAGGAGCGACGCCCCCGCGGCCACGAGCAGGAGGCCGCGCCGCACCTGTTCGAAGTCGACCCAGAGCGGGTGGAACGGCACGGCGAGCAGCGCGACGAACGCCCACGGCAGCCACGTGGGCGGCGCCGCGGGGACGCTCGTCACCGGTCCGCTCATGCCGACGCGGTCTTGCCGAAGTCGAGGATCGCGTCGACGTACGGTTCGACGCGGAACGGCTCGAGGTCGTCGATGCCCTCGCCGACGCCGAGGAACTTGACCGGCACCGGCAGCACGTCGCGGATGCCGAACACGGCGCCGCCCTTCGCGGTGCCGTCCATCTTCGCCAGGATCAGGCCGGTGACCGGTGCTGACCGCGCGAACTCGCTGGCCTGCCGGATCGCGTTCTGGCCCGTGGTGCCGTCGAGCACGAGCAGCGTTTCGTGCGGCGCCGTGGGCAGGTTCTTCTTCACGACGCGGACGATCTTCTCGAGCTCGGTCATCAGGTTCTTCTGCGTGTGCAGGCGGCCTGCCGTGTCGAGGATCAGGTAGTCGACCTTGCGAGCGATCGCCGCGGACACCGCGTCGAACGCGACGGCGGCGGGGTCCGCACCCGTCCCCTGCTTCACGATGGGGATGCCGAGGCGTCCGGCCCACAGCGTGAGCTGCTCGACGGCCGCCGCGCGGAACGTGTCGCCGGCGCCGACCATCACCGTGCGGCCCTGCTGCTGGAGCCAGTTCGCGAGTTTCGCGATCGACGTCGTCTTGCCGGCGCCGTTCACGCCGACGACGAGGATCACGGTCGGTCCGTCCGTCGCGTGCGCGAGCGAGCCCTCGCTGCCCTGCAGCATCGCGACGAGGCGGCGGCGCAGGAACGCGGGGACCTCGGCGGTCTCCTTCACTTCGCGGCGCTTCCACGCGGCCTTCAGGTCCTCGACGACCTTCGTGCCGACCGGGCCGAGGTCGCTGTTGTACAGGACCTCTTCGAGCTCCTCGAGGAACGCCTCGTCGAGCTTGCGACCGATGGAGAACAGGCGGCCGAGGCCCGCCGTCAGCACGTCGCGGGTCTTCTTGAGCGCCGACAGCAGTTTGCCGAACACCATGCGTCCTCCCGTTGCGTCCGCCGCGTTCAGCCGGCCGTCTCGGCCGCGCGTCCCTCGGGGGCCGCGTCGGACGGCTTCTCGGTCGCCTTCTTGCGCTCGGCCTCGAGATCGATGCGCACGCGGTCGAGGATGCCGTTCACGAAACCGCCCGAGTTCGCGGTCGAGAACTTCTTGCCCAGCTCGATCGCCTCGTTGATCGCGACCTTCGGCGGCACGTCGCCGCAGAACATGAGCTCGTAGATCGACATCCGGAGGATGTTGCGGTCGACGTTCGCCATGCGGCGAAGGTCCCAGTTGCGCGCGACGGCCGCGAGCCTGCCGTCGATCTCCTCGCGATGGGCGAGAGTGCCCTCGACGAGGCGCAGCGCGAACTCCTGCACGTCGTCTTCGCCCTGACCCTCTTCCGCGCACATCTCCGCCGCCGACTTGCCGACGTCGTGCGCGTAGTCCGCGCCGCGCAGATCGAACTGGAAGAGGATCTGCATGGCGATCTCACGGGCGCGCGTGCGGCGACGGACGGGGACGGTCATGGGAAGAGAGCGGTTTCCGGGGGAAACGGGGCGGGAGACTGTAGCCAGCCGCGCGGATCGATCAACCGGCCCCGTCGATGCGGCGCCGCAAGTCGGCCATCGACAGCGCCGCGAGCGCGGCGTCGGCGCCCTTGTTGCCGGCGTCTCCGCCGGCGCGCGCGAGGGCCTGGTCCATCGAAGCACAGGTGAGGACGCCGAAGCCGAGCGGCACTCCGGTGTCGAGGCCCGTGCGCATCGCACCGTCGGTGACACCGCTGCACACGTAGTCGTAGTGGTCGGTGCCGCCGCGCACGACGGCGCCGAGCATCACGAGTGCGTCGAAACGCCGCGCGTCGGCGAGCCAGCGGCACGCCATCGGCAGTTCGAACGCGCCGGGAACCCACAGCACCTCGACGTCGCCGTCGGCGACCCCGTTCTCCCGCAGCGTCTGCAGCGCACCATGGAGCAGGCGCTCCGTGACGACCTCGTTGAAGCGCGCGACCGCGATGCCGACGCGCAGTCCGCGCCCCGCCGGCGAGCCCTGGAGGATCCTGACCATGGGCGGACCGTAGCGGTGGCGGTTCGCCCGGGGAAGCGTTCGCGGGTCCGCTGTTCCTTCGGTGCCGTGGTTGGTTCACGATGCCGCGGCCCATGGAGACCCTGCCGTTCTGGTTCTCGTTCGTCACGACGGTCGTGCTGCTCACCGGCGCACTGCTGACCGGATGGACCCGCAAGCGCAGGCTGCACCTCTGGCTCGGTCCCCTCGTGATGGTCTCGCTGGTCGTGACGATCGTGCTGACGGAAGAACTCGTGCGTCGCTACGACTTCCCGGCGGACGTGAAGCGCATTCACCTGTGGTTCGCGAAGACCGGCGGGCTGCTCGCGCTGCCGGTGATCCTGACCGGCGTCGCACTGTGGAGGACGGAGAAGGCGCGGCGCTGGCACAAGGCCGCCGTGCTCGTCTGGCTCGTGAGCGTGCTCGCTGCGACGGGCACCGGCATCTGGATGTTCAGCCACGGCGCCGTGAAGACGGGCTGAGGTTCGCCGGCCGCGGTCAGCGGTTCGTGCGCGGCGGCAGTCGCAGCGCTCCGGTCGGGAGCCGTCCCTGCCACAGTTCGCGGTCGTTCGAGTCCCACAGCGTCGCCTCGAAGTGGAACTCCGCCGCGAGACTCGCCGCACCGGCGAGTTCCACGAGTCCCTTTCCGTCCAGGCGCCAGTAGTCGGCGCATGCGACGAGCGACCGCGTGGCGCCGGGCGCATGCCGGATCATCGAGTTGTCGTGACCCATCACGACGCCGAGGTTCTTGCGCGGCTCCATCCGGGCGGGATCGCCGTCCCCGGTCGCGACGAGCAGCGACCAATGGAAGGGCTGCGGGACCTTCGCCATCGTGATCCCGACGACGTTGTAGGTGCGCGGGTGGTCGCCGACGTTCTGCAACTGCACCGCGAGCGGTGCATGGTCCAGGTCACTGCAGCCGGTCGCGAGCACGAGCCGCGCCCGCATGCCGTCGTGCGTCGGGCCCCAGTCCGAGACGAGGCCGGTGGCGATCACCTTCGTCGCGACGACGAGGGGCTCGGCGAACGTGGGCCAGCCGCCCGCCACGGGCGGCGGCACGGACTCGACGCGCAGTTCGATCGTCCACTCGCCGACCTGGTCGAGCAGGAAGCGGCGCGGGCCGTCGCTCGGCATGTTCCCGATCGCCCAGAGGAAGTCCTCGCGCCATTCGCGGTCGCCGGGTGCGCCGCCGAGGTACGGCGGCGGAGACTCCGCGTCGAGAACGAAGGCCCGCAGCGGGACGCGGCGCGTCGCGGTCGTGGCGATCGTCGTCGCGTCGTCCGCGAGACGCGCCGGGATCCGGGCTCCGTCCGGCGCGTGCAGTGTCGCGCGCACGACCACGGGGGCCGCCTTGCCAGGGTTCGCCGCGGCCTTGGCGCGATCGGCAGCGAGCGCCGCGATGGTGGTGTCCGCGCCGAGCCTCTCGATCATGACTTCGCAGCCGGTCGCCGCGATCCGGTTTTCCCACACGAACTCGATCGCGGCGTCGGTGAACACCGGCTGCTTGCTGTCGCCGACCGGCGCGACCCGGAGGCCGACGACGTCGTTGTGTGCGGCGGCGCGGTCGGCGCGCGCAGTCGCGAGCAGGGCGGCCACGACGACGACGGCGGCGGCGGCGAGCGCGGGCCGCCACCAATGCGTCGTGCGGTGCCCTGTCCGCGCCGGTGTGCCGAGGGCTTCGAGCAGCGCCCGGTCGGCGGCAGCGAGCGCAGTGAACTCGGCGTGCAGTGCGGGGTCCGCGGCGAGGCGAGCGCGCAGCGCGCGGGCCGTGGGTTCGTCGAGGTCTCCCTGGACCAGCGAGGTGATCTCGTGTTCGCGCGTGTTCTCGTTCATGGCAGCAACTCCTCGCGGTCGGGCAGGCGCTCGGCCAGCGCCACCAGCGCCGCGTGCATGCGGGACTTCACGGTGCCGAGCGGCAGGCCGAGTGCCGCCGCGATCTCGGGCTGCCCGAGCCCTTCGCCGCGCAGCAGCAGGACCTCGCGGTGCGCCGGCGACAGCCGCTGCAGCGCCGCGAACACACGCTCGCGCCGTTCCTGCGCGTGCAGATGGTCGAGCGGCGTCGCCGCGTAGGCACGCAGGGCCGCGGGCGAGAGGTGCGCTTCGGCCGATGCGTCCGCGATCTCGTGCGCAGAACGGGCGTCCCGCCGGCGGCGGAACGAGCAGAGCACTCGCAGCGCCAGCCGATGGAGCCAGGTGGACAGCTGCGAGTCGCCGCGGAAACCGGGCAGCGCTCGGCACGCCTCGGTGAGCACATCCTGCATGCCGTCGTCGGCGTCCTGGCCGAGCAGCCGCTCCGCGAACCGACGAACGCGCGGGGCGGCGGCGAGAAGCCGTTCGCAGCGTTCGGTCGCGAGGCCTTCGGGCGGGTGCGACACGGTCTTCGGCATCGCCTTCGTTGGTGGCTCGAACCGCTGCTGCGGTTCGGGGAATCCGTGAGAAGTTCAGGCGCCGCGCAGGAACCCGACGATCCGGTCGTACGCGAGGGCGCTTTCGAGCAGGAGGCTGTGCCCGGCGTCGGCGATGCACTCGTGCCGCGCGCCCACGATGCAGGCGGCCGTCGCCTCGACCTCCTTCGGCAGTGTCAGGTTGTCCTCGGCGCCGGCGAGGCAGAGCGTCGGCGTCCGCACCTTCGCGCACAGCGTGCGGCCGTCGAACTGCTGCAGCGCGCGCGCCTGGGTCCGCATGAAGACGCGCGATTCGTCGCTCGGCTTCGTCGCGCGCACGATGTCGTCGACGACGTTCGCCTTGTTCTGCAGGAACGTGTCGCCGAACAGGAAGGGCGCCGTCAGCTCGCCGAGGAAGCGGCCGTCGATCTCGGTGCAGAGGATCTCGAACCACCGGTAGACGCGCCGGCTGCGTTCGGTCTGCAGCGCGGAGCTGCACAGCAGCACCAGGCCGTCGATCGGAGCGCCGGGCTCGGCCGCAGCCTGCAGCGCGACCTTGCCGCCGAGCGACGTGCCGACGAGCGCTACCGGCCGCGGCAGCGTCGCCGCCACCGCGAGTGCATCGCGCGCCGCTTCGACGAACGAGAACGTGCCGTCCGGCAGCGGACTCGACGGCGACAGTCCGACCGGGTCGATCGCTGCGCACGTGAAGCCGCTCCGCGCGAAACGGCGCGGCAGCGTGCCGAAGAGCCGCGCGCCCGCGCCGAGCCCCGGGATCAGTACGACGCCCGGGCCGTCGCCTTCGCGGCTGTGGTGGATCGAGCGGCCGGCGCGGACGACGTGGGGCATGGGGTGGAGCGGTGCGCGGCGGGTTCTCGGTCGAGCGGATCGTTGCCGATCGCGCGATCAGCCGCGACCATGCGCGGCGTGAGTCTCAGCGGTCACGGTACGGATGCAACGGACTACGGCGACATCTTCGCCTCGAGCGGACGCGTCGCGTCGGAGGATGCCCGGTGGAACCACTGAGTGCGTTTGCGTTCGTCTTCGCGGTGGGGGCGCTGGCGCAGTGGTTCGCGTGGCGCGTGCGGCTGCCGGCGATCGTTTTCCTGCTGGCGATCGGCTTCCTCGTCGGGCCGGTGCTGCACGTGTTCGACCCGGTCGGTGCGTTCGGCCCCGCGTTCCGGCCGATCATCTCGCTCGCGGTCGGTTTCATCCTCTTCGAGGGAGGGTTGACGCTGCGCTTCGACGAACTGCGCGGCAGCGGCAAGGTCGTGCGCAATCTGGTCACCGTCGGTGCGCTGGCGACCTGGGGCCTGTCCGTGCTCGCCGCGGTGCTCGTCGCGGGCGTGGACGCCCGCGTCGCGACGCTCGTCGGTGCGATCCTCGTGCTGACGGGGCCGACGGTCGTGATCCCGCTCGTGAGGCACGTGCAGCCGCGTCCGCCGATCGGACCGATCCTGCGGTGGGAGGGCATCCTCATCGATCCGATCGGTGCACTGCTCGCGCTGCTCGTGCTCGAGGTGTCGACGGCGGACGCCGGCGCGGAACACGTGGTGATCGGCCTCCTGCTCACGATCGCCGTCGGCGGCGGCCTGGGACTGGCGGTCGGGCGTGCCGTGGCGTTCCTGTTCGAGCGGTATCTCGTGCCGGACATGCTGCACGTGCCGTTCACGTTCGGCGCCGTCGCCGCGGTGTTCGCGGGAGCGAACGCGCTGCAGGACGAAGCGGGTCTGCTCGCGGTCACCGTGATGGGGATCGTGCTCGGCAACCGTCGCGCGCTCGAGACCGCGCACATCGCGGAGTGGAAGGAGCACTTGTCGACGATCCTCGTGTCGGCGCTGTTCCTGTGCATCGCCGCGAAGCTCGACCTCGCGCAGATGACGCAGCTCGGCTGGCGCTCGGTGGCCTACGCAGCACTGCTGATCGTGGTCGTGCGACCGGTCGCGGTGTGGTTGTCCACGGCGGGGTCGGAACTGCCGTGGCGCGATCGTGCGTTCCTCATGGCGATGGCGCCGCGCGGGATCGTCGCTGCGGCGGTCAGCGCCGAGTTCTCGCTGGCCTACGAACGGACCGATGCGGGCGGCGCCGGCGCGATCGTGGCGCTCGTCTTCCCCGTCATCGTGATCTCGGTCGTGTTCTACGGGGTCGCGGCCGGGCCGATCGCGCGGCGGCTGCGGGTCGCCGAGCCGGATCCGCAGGGTGTCCTGATCGTCGGCGCGGAACTGCTCGCGCGCGAGATCGCGGTCGCGCTGCGCGAGCAAGGGGTGCAGGTCATGCTGGTCGACACGAACGCCGCGAACGCGGCGGCTGCGCGCACGCTCGGCCTCCGCACGTGGCACGGCAGCGTTCTCTCGTCGCGCTTCGTCGACGAGGCGGACATGGCCGGCATCGGCAACGTGCTCGCGATGACGCCGAGCGAAGAGGTGAACCGACTTGCCCTGCGTCAGTTCGCGGCGGTGTTCGGGCGTGCGCGCCTGTACCGCCTGGTCGGGCAGCCGAACTCACGCGAGGAGCGCAGCGGGCGCATGCCGGGTCGTGTCCTGTTCCGCGAAGGCGTCACCATCGAAGCGCTGCGCGAGCGCCTGGCGGACGGTGCGCGCATCCGGTCGCCTAAGATCACCGAGCAGTTCGGTCCCGAGGCCTACGCGGCCAAGTACGGCGACGCGGCGCTGCCGATGTTCGTCGTCGGGCCGGAGGCGCGGCTGCAGGTGGTGACCGCGGACCAGCCGCCCCCGCTGCGGGTCGGCTGCACCATTCTGACGCTGGCGCTGCCGGAGCCTGCGGCGGCGCCGGTCCCGCCCGCGGGGGCGGTCACTCCTTCCTGAGCACGTACGCGCGTTCGACCTCGGGCAGCATCGTCAGCACCACGTCGGCGACGGCGTGCAGGCTCTTTCCCGACATGTTGTCGATGGTGTCCGTGGCCTTGTGCCAGTGCGGGTTGCCGACCAGGTCGATCAGGTCGACGGCGGGGATGCCGCGGTCGAGGAACGGCACGTGGTCGTCGCTGGCGGCCTCCGCGGTGCGGAAGAACAGTTCGCGGTGGCCGCACGCCACCGCCGCTGACCACAGGATCGTGCGCAGGCGCGACGTCGAGTACAGCTCTTCCTGGATGTGCAGGTCGGTGCGGCCGACCATGTCGAGCAGGATCAGCGCCTCGATGCGTGCTTCTTCGCCGAGGAGCAGCTTCTCGCGGTGCTGCGTCGCGAAGCGCTTGCTGCCGAACAATGCGCGCGCGGCGTCGTTCCAGGCCCAGTCGAGACTCTCTTCGCCGTCGAAGAAGACGAGGTCGATCGTCGCGTCGCGTTCCGTCGCGCGCAGCACGGGTGCCAGCTCGAGCAGGAGCGCGACCGCGCTGCCGCCGTCGTTGGCACCGACGAAGTGGAAGTTGTGCGCCGGGTCGGGGTGGCCCTGCATGCACTTCGTGTCGTGGTGGCACGCGAGCACGATGCGCTCCTTCCTGCGCCCCGGGATCGACGTCCACACGTTCGTGAACGTGATCCGCTCCTTGCGATCGGTCCACGTGTCGCGCTGCACGGTGAGCCCGAGCGCCTGCAATGTGTTCGCGATGTACTCGAGCTGGCGGGTCCAGCCGGGTGTGCCTGGATGGCGTTGCCCGAACTCCGTCAACGTGCGCACGTGTTCGAGTGCGCGGTCGCCGAGCCCTTCGGGTGCGCGGACCGGAGTCAGCGGGAGCACCGCGCGCTGGTCGATCGGCCGACCGGCCTCGTGCTGGTTCGTGGCGCCGGCGCCGGGCGGAGTCGCGGCCTGTCGCGTGGCGATCGCCGCGCCGATGCACGCCGCGAGGCCGGCGGCGAGGAAGCCGAGCATCGACGACGTGCGCATGAACGTTCCTCCGGTCACTTTCGCGCGAGGCAGTAGGCTTCGAGGTCCGAGAATGCGGCCATCACGAGGTTGCCCGCGAAGGCGAGTGCGTTCGGGTCGACCTGGTCCATGTCGTCGTCGGCGGTGTGCCACCACTGCGTGTAACGCGGGTCGATCTCGGGCGGCTGGCCCGCGGGCAGTTCCTGCAGGTGCGGCGGGATGCGGCGGAAGAAGTCGATCAGGAGCACGGACGGCACGCCGTAGCCGCGGAAGGTCATGTGGTCGTCCGTCGTGCCCCAGTTGACCTTCTTCTGCTGGTAGTAGGCGCGCTCCTGCTGCGTCGGGAACTCGTACATCCGCTTGCTCTCGCCGATCGTGCCGCCGGCGCGCTCGAAGATCGCCTGCAGCTTGCCGTCCGAGTTGCCGTCGAAGTCGATCTTGTGGTTCTTGCTGCCGATCAGGTCGAGCAGCACGAACGCCTTCACGCGCGCCAGCGTCTTCGTGTCGGCGAGCATCTTGCAGAACGCCTTGCTGCCGAGCAGCGCGCGGTCGTTGTTCCACCGCCAGTCGAGCGACTCCTCGGCGTCGATCCAGTAGAGCCACACGTTGACCTTCGGCTTCTGCGGCGCCTGTTTCAGGACGCGCGCGAGTTCGATCAGCACCCCCGGGGCGCCGCCCCCGTCGATCGCGCCGACGAACGGGAAGTTGTGGGCGGCGTCCGTGTGCCCTTCCGCGAGCTTGGTGTCGTAGTGGCCGCCGATCATCAGGATCGGTCCGTTTTGCGGATCCTCGCCGTCGATCTGCACGTACAGGTTGCGGATGAGCTTCTTCTCCTTGTCGTGCATCAGTTCGTGCCGCTCGACCTTGAGTCCGAGCTTGCCGACCTCGGCGACGATGTAGTCCGCGGTCTTCCCGAGAGCGTCGGAGCCGTAGGGGCGCGGGCCGAAGCCGACCATCCTCTGCACGTGCGCGTAGGCGGCGCTGCCGTCGATCGGGCCCTTGGGCCCGCCACATGCCGTGACGGCGACGAAGCAGAGGAACAACGAGGCGCTGGTGGTGTGCGCGGGCCGGGCCGAGGTCATGGCGCTGCACGTTAGCGAGCCTCGCGAACGCGCGGCAGCGCTTTTCGCCCCGTCAAAAGCCTCATGCCCTCCACGGATTGCGTCGATACGATGGGCAGATCCGAACCGCCGCGGCGGCCCCCCGTCGCGCCAGGTACGCGAGGCGCACGCAATGACCGACTTCGACTTGCCCGGACTCATCCGCGAATCCCTCGACCAGAAGCAGTACCAGGCGGAGCACTGGGAAGGCACGTTCCAGCAGTACCTCGACCTCGTGCAGGAGAACCCGCTGCTCGTGCGCACGGCGCACCAGCGCCTCTACGACATGGTGCTCTCGCACGGCGTGGAGGAGATCGAGATCGACAAGGAGAAGGTGCCGCGCTACCGCTTCTTCAACGACGTCATCGAGGAAGGCAAGGACGGCGTCTTCGGGCTCGAGCGTTCGTTGCACAACCTGATGGCTGTGTTCAAGGCGGCGGCGCACGGCTTCGGTAGCGAACGGCGCGTTCTGCTGCTGCACGGTCCAGTGGGCTCGAGCAAGTCGACGATCGTGCGCCTGCTGAAGAAGGGGCTCGAGGCGTACTCGCACAGCAAGCAGGGTGCGCTCTACACGTTCGCGTGGAACATCGACGGCGAGAAGATCCAGTCGCCGATGAACGAGGAGCCGCTGCTGCTCCTGCCGCGCGACGTCCGCGCCAAGGTGCTCGCGTCGCTGCAGAAGAAGGTGCGCACCTCCTACAAGCTGCGTCAGGACTTCGACCTGTCGCCGGTGTCACGGTACTACCTCGAACTGCTCCTGAAGCGCTACGGCGGCGACTACAGCAAGGTCCTCGAGCACGTCGTGGTGAACCGGCTGCTGATCTCCGAGAAGGACCGCGTCGGCATCGGCACGTTCATGCCGAAGGACGAGAAGAACCAGGACAGCACGGAGCTGACCGGCGACATCAACTACCGCCGCATCGCCGAGCTCGGCACCGACAGCGACCCGCGCGCGTTCAACTTCGACGGCGAGTTCTGCGTCGCGAACCGCGGCATCATCGAGTTCATCGAAGTGCTGAAGCTCGACGTCGCGTTCCTCTACGACCTGCTCACCGCGTCGCAGGAGCACAAGATCAAGCCGAAGAAGTTTGCGCAGACCGACATCGACGAAGTGATCATCGGGCACACCAACGAGCCCGAGTACAACCGGCTGCAGAGCAACGAACTGATGGAGGCGTTCCGCGACCGCACCATCAAGATCGACATCCCGTACAACCTGCGACTCGCGAACGAGATCAAGATCTACGAGAAGGACTTCGGCAGGAAGCACGTGCCCGGCAAGCACATCGCCCCGCACACGCTCGAGATCGCCGCGATGTGGGCGATCCTGACGCGCCTCGAGGAACCGAAGAAGGCGAACCTCTCGCTGCTGCAGAAGCTGAAGCTCTACAACGGCAAGTCGCTGCCGGGCTATACCCGCGACAACATCCGCGAGCTGCGCGACGAAGCGATGCGCGAAGGCATGGAGGGCATCTCGCCGCGCTACATCCAGGACAAGATCAGCAACGTGCTCGTGCGCGACCTGCCGTGCATCAACGCGTTCATGATCATGAACGAGCTCGAGGAAGGCCTCGACCACCACAGCCTCATCTCCGATCCGGAGACCAAGAAGCGCTACAAGGACCTCCTGCTCGTCGTGCGCGAGGAGTACGAGGAGATCATCAAGAACGAGGTCCAGCGCGCCATCTCCGCCGACGAGGAGGCGATCGCGCGGCTGTGCGGCAACTACATCGACAACGTCAAGGCCTACACGCAGAACGAGAAGGTCAAGAACCCGTACACGGGCCGCGACGAGGAGCCGGACGAGCGCCTGATGCGCAGCATCGAGGAG
>JAEUHQ010000081.1 GCA_016794565.1 Planctomycetota bacterium
CAACAGGATCAGGTTGGCGTGGCGCATCCAGTCGAAGGCGATGCCGAGGATCGCGACGATCCCCGCGACCACGAGCCACAACTGCCAGCGTTCGCGCACGTTCGCCGCCGTGTGCCAGTGCCAGCCCAGCACCGCGAGCACAGGACCGAACGCCAGCAGCCAGTGAGTCATCGCCATCGCCCAGATCGCGATCGCACCGAAGGGCAACAACGGGTTCTCGACGAAGAAGTCGTACGAGAAGGTGTGCTGGACGGCGAAGTGGCGCACGAGGAAGTAGTACGCCGCATAGGTCCCGAACACCGCGGTGACCCACGCGGCATCCACGCGCCACGGGGCCCCGGAGCAGCGCCGCAGGTACCAGCACCACGGCAACATGAAGGCGGCCAGTTCGTGCGTCGTGAGGTTGAAGAAGAACAACACCCAGAACACCGTGGTGTGCCGCACGCACATCGCTGCGATCAGGAACAGCGAGTAGCTGAGGGGGTCGCAGTAGCTGACCCAGTGCCACTTGTACATCTGGACCGGTGCGGTCACGGCGACGGCGATCGCGATCAGCGCGGCGTCGAGTCGCGTGGTGCCCAGGCGCCGCGCGTACAGCACGCCACAGGTCAGCATCACGACGTGCAGCCCACGTACGTAGCCGACGTAGTGTTCGCTGCCGAAACCGAGCAGCCACGCGAGCAGCGGTGCGAGCAGCCGGTGCGGGAACAATCCACTCAGGCCGAACGGGTCCCCGGCCATCCTCTGCCATTCGAGTCCGAAGCCGACACTCTCCGGCTTCGGCGCGACCAACAGGCACGAGAACAGGTAGACGGCGACCGCGATCGCCATCGCGACGCCCCCTTCCACCAGCATCGGCCGCAGCTTGTTCGTCGAGGTCGGGAAGGGGTCCATTTCGAGCGAAGCAGGCCGCGAGGCGCGAGACCCTACTCACGCCGCCCGGGCGCATCAACAATAGCCCCGTGCGCTGCCTCCGCTCCGTCGCAGCCACGCTGCCGCTGATCTTCACGTCGCTCGCGCTGGCCCAGAACGAACCGGACGCCGATGGCGACGGCCTGTCGGACTTCGCGGAGATGCACAAACATCTCACCGATCCTGCGAAGGCCGACACGGACGGCGACGGAGTGCCCGACTGCGACTGGCGTGAACGGCGCGAGGACGACTACCGCTTCGTGCTGCGCAACGAGAAGAAGGACGCGGCCTGGGGCGACGCCACGATCCCGGTTCCGCGCCGCCCCGCGAAATGAGCGCGGTCGCCCGACCGCGTCACTTCGCCTTGCCGCGCAGGATCTCGAGCGCCTTCTCGAGGATCGGATCGCCGGTCTCGAGGTCCTTGGCGGTGCACGCGACGAGAACGTCCGGCTTCAGCCCTTCGCCCTCGAACGGCGTGCCGTCGAGCCGCAGGTCCTGCCAGCTCGGGACGATCGCGGTGACGCCGTTGCCGAGGTCGAAGGGCTTCGGGTTGCCGCTGCTGCCGAACGTCGGTTGCCCCACCACCGTGCAGTCCTTCGCCTGCTGCAGCATCATCACGAACGACTCGTTGCTGCTCATCACGTAGCGGCTCGTCAGCACGGCGATCGGCTTGTCGTAGCGGCGGTTCTCGCCGTTGCCGGTGATCGAGCGCTCGAGGATCGCGCCGAAGCCGTCGAGGCCGGAACGGTCGCGGTAGCGGTTCTTCGCATACACCTTCGTGCCGTCGACGAACCACGCGGCGACCTGTTGCGCGAGCAGTTCGTCGCCGCCGCAGTTGGCGCGCACGTCGATGACCATCGCCTTCGTGTCCGCGAGTTCGGTGATCGCACCGCCGACGCGCTCGGGATCGACGTCCTTCGTCCACGCGCCGATCATCAGGTAGCCGATGCCGTCGTCCGTGCGGCCAGCGATGACCTGGTCGCCGATGGCGGAGACCTTCGCGTAGCGGCGCAGCAGGTCGCGGCGGAACAGCGGGTCGACCGCGCGCGAGCCGGTGCCGAAGACGTCGTCGCCCAGCTTCAGGTACAGGTGCAGGTCGGCCGTCGGCTTCAGCATGTTGGCGGCAGCAGCCGCGAAGCCGCGATCGGTCTTCGCCGCGAGCACCGCGGGCGCACCTTCCTTCTCGAGCTTCTTCCAGTCCTTCACCCGCAGATCGCGGTACGAGTAGCTCTCTGCGAGCACCCGCATCAGTTCGGCGAGCGCCTTCTGGTTGCGCTGCTTCTGCTCGCCGGCCGCGCGCACCTTGCCCGGGATCGTCGAGAACGACCACGGCACCGGGGCGAGCGCCACGCCTTCCGCGCTGCGGAAGTTCGACGCGGCGGGACAGTTCAGGCTGAGCGAGTACCGGTGGTCGGGCTCGAGTTCGACCTCCAGCACGACGGTCTTGCCGTCCTTCCACTTCGGTCGCCCCGTGGTCTTCGGAAAGTTCGGGCCGCCGCCGCAGAACGAGAAGCCGTCCTCGTTCATCGCGCGGTCGAACACCACGACCATCTGCTTCGTGGTCTTCGCGTCGACTTCGGCGAGGTTGGCCGGCGTCATCGACACGACCTTCGGCGCGTCCTGCGCCGCGAGAGCGGCGGCGAGCGGGAACGACAGGGCAGCGGACACGATTCGCATGCGATCTCCTCGGGAGCGCAGGATACCAGGAGCATCGTCGTGGCGATGCTTGCGCCGCCACTGCCGCGCGCGTGTCATCCGCGCATGCTCCGCCGCCCGCTGCCGTTCGTCACCGCACTGGCCCTCGCCGCCGCAGCGCCCGCGCAGTCGCCGCGACCGCTGCCCGACCTCGCCGCCGCGACCCGCATCGTCGACACGAAGACCGGCGAGCAACTCGACTGGGCCACGCTGCTCGAGCGCCTCGCGAAGTTCGACGCCGTGTTCCTCGGCGAGACGCACGTCGACGACACCACACACCGCGTCGAACTCGCCGTGCTCGAGGGCCTGCTCGAGAAGCGCGCGGGCAAGGTCGTGCTGTCGATGGAGATGTTCGAGCGCGACGTGCAGGGAGCGGTGGACGACTACCTCGCCGGCCGCATCGACGAAGCCGCGTTCCTGCACCGTGCGCGCCCGTGGCAGAACTACGACACCGCGTACCGCCCGCTCGTCGAAGCGGCGAAGGCGGCGAAGATCCCGGTGGTCGCCGCCAACTTCCCCGCCACGCTGCGTCGCAAACTCGGCGGTGACGATCCGAAGGCGGCCATCGCGGCGCTGCCACCCGAGCAGCGGGCGTGGGTGCCGGCGGAGATCTTCGCGGCGAGCGACGGCTACTGGGAGCGCGTCGACCGCGCGGTGCGCGGCCACATGGGCGGCGGCGGCGGCGGCACCGCGGAGGAACGGCTCTACGACACGCAGAACCTGTGGGACAACGCGATGGGCGACGCCGTCGCGAAGGCGCGCGCGGCGCACGAAGGCTCGCTCGTGCTGCACGTCGCCGGCGGCTTCCACGTCGCCTACCGCGACGGCACGGCCGCGCAGTTCGCGCGGCGGGCGAAGGACGCGACCTTCGCGGTGGTCTCGATCGCGCCGACGCTCGGCGTGCACACCGCGCGGCCCGACCGCGACAAGGACCAGGCCGACTTCCTCGTCTACGCGGCTCCGGTCGCGCGCGACTTCAACGAAGGCAACTTCGCGGTCAGCGTGCCGGCGGAACTGCGATACCGGCTCGTGATGCCGGAGGTCACTCCCCCGACGGGGAAGTGGCCGCTGCTCGTGTGGCTGCCCGCGCGCACGACGCGCACCGAGGACGCCGTCGCGATGTGGCGGCTCGCCGCCGGCAAGAGCGCTGCGATCGCGGTGGTCGAAGCGCCGTTCCCCGAAGTGCAGGACGACCTCGGGCTCGGCGGGCGCTACGCGTTCGGCGACGGCTTCCGCGCGGACTATTCGCGGGTCGCGCAGGGCATCGCGGGCATCGTCGAGTACCTGACGCGGCGCCTCTCGATCGACGCGACGAAGGTCGTCGTCGCGGGCGAAGGCGACGGCGGCGCCGCCGTGCTTTGGACAGCGCTCTACGGCGAATGGCTCGACGCGGACTTCGTCGCGATCGACCCGAGCGACCTGACGCGACTGTCGATGGAAGGCCTGCCCGACCAGAAGCCCGTCGCGAAGTCGCTGCTCGTGCTCGCGCGCGACCCCGCGAACGCCCGCATCACGAAGGTCGCGGCCGACTACCAGAAGGTCGGCACGCCGACGACGATCGGGAACCTGGAGTCCGCCGAGGCGGCCCGCTCCGAGATTCGCCAGCGCCTGCGTCTCGGGTGGGAAGGCGACCGATCCGCCACTGTGCGCCACCAGTTGCGCCTCGCGACCGACACGCCGCGCGCGCGCGAATGGCAGGAACTGCACCGCCTCGCGCTGATGCACGCGGGCCACGGCGCCAGCGTCGTCGAGCCGGGCCAGCCGTTCGCCGACGAAGCGGCGGCGGGCAGACCGCGACCGCTCGTCGTCGGCGGCGACGGCCCGTGGCCCGTCGCCTCGTTCGCCAACGGCACGGGCCTGCCGCTCGCCGGCGGACCGTTCGGCGGCACCACCGTCGTCGTGCTGCCGCCGGGCACCAGCGACGCGGACAAGGCAGCGTGGCTCGAGCACGAGAAGAACAAGGTGCTGAAGCGCCGCAGCATGTTCGCGAACATCGCGATCGCGACGGCCGACGCCGACGGCGATCTCACGCTGCCGAAGGTGCTCACGAAGCTGAAGGCGATGGGCAGGTCGCGCGTGCTGATCGTGCCCGCCGCGTTCTGCGCGGACGGCGAGCAGATGCAGGCGATGAAGAAGGCGCTCGGCGACGCCGGTGCCGGCATGGACGTCGCGTGGTCGCCGGGCCTCGGCGGCGATCTGCCGCCCGTGCCGTAGCGGTTCAGCGCGGCAGCGAACGGATCGACTCGGGGTCCTTCTTGAGCGCGCGCCACAGCGCCGCATGGGTGCGCTTGTGCACTTCTGCCGTGCGCAGGCCGTTTCCGTCGCAGACCTGGACCTTCGTCACGTGAGCGCCATGGTCGGGCCGGCCGATCACGCGGTGCACGGGCGCAGGCGACGGCGCGTCGGCCGCCTCGCGCGCGAGCGCGAGGAACGAGTAGGGCAGCGCGCGCGCATCGAGACCGAGTTCCCGCTGCACGCGCACCCAGTCGCCGTCGGTGAACGCTTCCGGCGCCGGCGGAGCGAAGAAATGGCACCAGTCGCGCTCGTTGCCGAGCGTCGGGCACCGCCCCGCGTGCACGCACGGCGCGATGACCCGGAACGTCCCCACCATCGCGTCGCGCACCCCCGCGAGCCGGCGCGCGACCGCCTTGCTGCCAGGCTCGACGATCACGACACGACGGCTGCGTCCGATCAGGTCGCGCAGCGCGCGTTCCCCCTCCGCATCGAGTTCGCCGAGCACGTGGCTCACGAGCAGCACGTCGGGCGACAGCGAAGCGACGTCGCGCACCGCCCGGGCCGCGACACCCGATCCCTGCAGCGACCGCACCGCGAACGCCATCGCCTTCGCCGACCGGTCGTGGCACAGCACCTCGCGCGCGCCGAAACGCGCCGCGAACCGCCGCACGGCGATCCCCGACCCGCAGCCGTGGTCGAGAACGACGTCCGCGTCGGCGCGCGCGAATCCTCGCTCCGCGCACTCGGCGAGCGCGGCGTCCCACTTCCACCCGATGCGCGCTCCGAGCACCGCGTCGTACGCGGCGAGGTCGGCGTCGCTGCGCCAGTAGTCCGCGAGTGCCCGTTCCCCGCGAGCGTCGTCGACGAACATCGCGCGCAGACGCTGCAGTCGCTCGATCAGGTCGCGCGATGGAGCCCGCGTCACGCGAGCACGTCCGCAGCCACGACGGCGGCCCCCGCCGGCGACGATTCGCCCGGCAGCGCCAGGCAGACGAACAGCGACTGCCACAGCGCGGGTTTCGGCGGCAGCATCGCGCTCACGAGCAGGCAGTCACGCAGGCCCTCGGTGAGTTCGGGCGGCACCGCGATCGACGGCGTCGGACCCATCTCGTGGTACAGCGTCCACGCGATCGCGGCATGCTCGGGCCGCAGAGTGCGTCGATCCGCACGGCGCATCGCGAACAAGCTCTTGCCGACGCGGGCCAGCGTCTCGGGACGGTCGACGACCGCCGGATCGAACGAGACCAGCACGGAGCCGGGCAGCCAGCGGTCGTTGCCCGGATCGAAGAACGCGTCGTTCGCCTGCACGAGAGCGGCCGGGACGACGAGGCCGCGGCGGCGCAACCACTGGCGTACGCGCTGCTCCTTCGTCCGCACGAAGCGTCCGGCGAGGCCGAGGCCGGCGGCCACGAGCGCGAGGATCACGCACCACGCCATCTCGGCGGGCGGCACGTCCTTCGTCACGGTCGCGGCGTTCGCCATGCGCCAGATCTGGATGCCGACGCCGATCCAGCCCGGCCACTGCAGCATCCAGACGATGTCGCCCCACGGCATCGCGTCGTCGCGCTGGCCGAGCAGCTTCTCCAGCCGGCCCTCCTTCTCCAGGTCGCGGAGGCGCCCACCGATCGCGGCGAGGTTCACTCCGCCTCCTCGCGTGGGAAGCGCTCGCAGAGCTGCTCGACGCCGTTGCCCCAGAGCGTGCTCTGCACGATGCGCGCCTGGCCCGCGTCGCGCTCCGCCGGATCGAGCAGCACGAACACGAGCCGCGACGAGAACTCCCCGCGCGGCAGCAGCGGGATCGGCACGGCGAGGTGCGCGAGTTCGAATCCGTCGCCGATCGCGACCGGAACGGCGATGCGATGGCCGTCGTCGACGCGAGCGGCGAGACCGCGTCGGACCGAGCCGACGAAGGCCTGCAGGTGTTCGACCACCACGGCATCCTCGGCGAGCAGGGAACGGAGGCGGTCGGCCGCGGCGACGAAGGCCGCGAACGCCGCGGGGCCCACGCCGCCGGGGGCGACCATCACCGCGGCACATCGCAGGTGTGACAGCGACGGGTCCGCGAACGGCACGTCGGCGACGACGACGCCGGGCACCAGCACGGCACGTTCGCAGAAGTGCAGCGCCTTCTGCGTCGGCGGTCCGACCAGCGCGGCGCGGACGGCGAGGCACGCGGCGGCGACTGCGAAGATCCCCCACAGCCACGGCCCGCGCGTGATGCCGGCGACGATCAGCCCGACCGCGACGAGCCCGACGCACGCCAGCTGCAGCGTCAGCCCCGTCAGCGCGACGCGCCCGGGCGACGCGCCGCCGACCCACTCGAAGAGGCGGTGTTCGCGCACGACGTCGAGCCGCGCACGCTGCTCGGCGAAGAGCGCTCGCAGCGCATCCGCGTCGTCGGGCTCCACATGCGTGAGCGCGGGCCCGAGGTGATCACCGGTCGCCATGCGGCGGCAGACGCTACCGCTCGCCCGCCGGGCGGGCCATCGCGAGCGCGAAGACCGGATCGCTCGCCGCAGCGGCCGTCGATCCGTATGCGTGACCATCGCGCCCTCATGTCCACCGAACCCTCGCCCACCCCGCTCCCCTGGCCGCTGTGGCAGCGCGTGCTGTTCCGCTACGCGGCGTGCCACTACCTGCTGTACGCGTTTCCCCGCCCGCTCACGAAACTGCTCGGCACGATCGGCGGCGGCCTCGAGGCGATCACCGACCGGGCCAAGGGTGCGTGGTGGTCGCCCAGCACGTGGTCCGCGGCGCTCGCCGGCATCGAGAGCGGCTGGCAAGGCCTCACGACGTGGATGGACCGCAACGGACTCGCCCCGTACGAAGTGATCCACCAGCCGACCGGCAGCGGCGACACCGGCCACGACTTCGCGAAGTTGCTCGCGATCGTCGCCGCGTCGCTGCTGCTGACGGCGATCTGGTCGCTGGTGCAACGCCGGCCCTGCGGCCACCCGAGACTCGGACGATGGCTGCACCTCGTCGTGCGCTTCGATGTGGCGTTCGCCGTGGCGGGCTACGGCTTCGCGAAGTTCCGCGGCGGCCAGTTCGGCGGCCTCGAGCTGTTTCGCGCGGCGCAGGAGATCGGCGACACGACGCCGATGGGCATGGTCGGCACGTTCATGCAGGCGTTCCCCGGGTACGAACTCTTCGGCGGCGGCGGCGAGCTGCTCGGCAGCCTGCTCCTGTTCCACCGCCGCACCGCGCTGCTCGGCGCGTTCGTGACGATCGGCGTGCTGACGAACGTGTGCGCGCTCAACTGGCTGTGCGGCGTTCCGGTGAAACTGTACTCGGCGCACCTCCTGCTGTTCACCATCGCACTGCTCGCCCCGTTCGCCGGAAGCCTGCACGCGCTCTTCGTCGCGAACACACCTTCGACGCCCGTCGACTTGCGCGTGCCCGCGGGCCGACATGGGTCCCTCGTCGCCGCAATCGGCTGGGCGTGGGTGCTCGGCTCCCTGGCGCTGTCGGCGTTCTCGCCGCTGCGCGAGTGGGAGCGCGAGCGCCCGACACCCGAGCTGTACGGCATGTGGGTGGTCGACGAGATGCGGCTCGGCGGCCGCGAGGTCCCGCGCAGCGATGCGACGAGGTGGCGCGAGTTCGCGATCGACCGCGGCGACCTCGCGTGGAGCCGCGACGGCGCGGGGCAGCGGCGCTTCTTCGACTTCGTGTTCGATCCTGCGACGGGCACGGCGAGCGTGAAGGCGCGCGGCAAGGACGCTGCGGCGGCGACATGGACGTGCGAACGAGGGAGTACGGCCGTCCAGGTGGACGTGCCTCTGCTGATGAAGAGGGAGGACCGCGGCCGCAGGGTCGACGGCACGCGTCGTTCGCTCGTGCTGAAGGGACGCCTCGGCGACGACGAGATCGAGGTGCGCGCCCACGAGAAGCTGCTGCGCATCCGCACCGGCTTCCGCCTGCGCCAGGAACTTCCCGAGGGCTGGTGATCGCCGCGACGGTGTGCCTCGTTGCCCAAGTCGCGGCTGCCCCTACCATGCGGCGCGAGAAGCCATGCGTGCCGCCCTCCGTGCCCTGCCGACCCTCACCCTGCTCGTCGCGATCACGGCGCAGGAGAACGGGCAGAAGCCACCCGACGCGAAGGACGTGCTCGCGGCGATCACGCGTGCCGAGGGCATGCTGAAGAACAAGGAGGTCGAAGAAGCGATCCTCCTGTTGTGGCAGGCGATCGACCAGCTCGATCTCTTGCCGGCGAATCCGGTTCACGAGGCCGCGCGCCTGTCCGCCCTCTACCTGCTGCAGACCAACGACCCGCTCGAGGGGCGCCGCCGCGCGATGCTCACGAACGCAGCAAAAGGCCAGGTCGAACTCGCAGCGCTGTACCGCGGCAAGAAGTGGTTCGACGCGGCGAGCGATCGCATCGACGTCGCGGCGAGCCTCGATCGCGATGCCGTCGCGAAGGAACGCGCGCTGCTCGAAGCCGCACGACCGAAGCCGAAGCCGGGAACGGCCACGCCGCCCGAGCCGGCGAAGCCGAAGGTCGATCCGCTGCTCGATCGCGCGAAGGCGCGCTTCGTCTACGGCGAGTGGCGCGAGGTCGAGGGCATGCTCGAGTGCGACCCCGGAGCGTCGAACTCCGAGTGGGTCGCGGACGCGGCGCACGCCGATCACGAGGTCGTCGTGGAGTTCCGTCCCGCTGACCCGGCCAAGCCGCACAACCTCGCTCTCGCGGTCGGGCACGAGCTGTCCCCGACGAGCAATTCGTTCGGCGGGTACCGCGCGATGGTCGCATGGAATCCGAAGCTGCAGCAGTACTGGATCACCCTCTATCGCCTGCGCGACCACAAGAACACCGACCTCGCGCAATCCTTGGTGACGCCGGCCCCGACACAGGACGGCTTCCGCCGCTTGTCGATCCAGGTCCGGGGCAGCCGATTGCGCGCGCAGCTCGACGGCACCGCGCCGATCGAGACCGATGCCGGCGAGCCGGTCCGCGGCACCGTCGGCCTGATGATGGGCCTCGAGAACAACCCGACCTGCCCCGTTCGTTTCCGCAACCTGCGGATCGATCCGCTTCCGGCGGATGCACCGACGGACGACGAACTGCGCGCGGAACGCGCGGCAGAACGGCAAGGCGCGATCGCGACGGCCGTCGATGCCGCGAAGGCGCACATCGCGAAGAAGGAACTCGAGCCGGCGTCGATGCGCCTGCGCGAAGCGCTCGCGCTGGTCGACGGCCTCGATGCCGGCGTACTGCGCGACAACCTGGCCAAGACGATCGAGCCGATGCTGGCGCAGGCGGACTCGTTCGCCGCGAAGCGGAAGAAGACCGGCCAGGCCGTGGCGGCCGAATTCGTCCTTCTCGCCGACGCGTACGCGAAAAACGGCATGGTGCGCGTCGCCGAAGTGCTGGCGGGCACGGCCGTCCAGTTCGACCGCGGCCAGAACGCGCGCCTCGACGCCGCTCGAGAAGCGGTGCAGGAGTGGAACGTCGCGCAGGCTGCCGCGCGCGCGGCCGAGCTGGTGCCGCCCACGGACGACGGAAGCGCGCTGCGCGAATGGTTCGGCAAGGGGCGCAAGCTCGACACCTACACGCAGGCGTTCGAAGTCGACGGCGCCGAAGCGCGCGTTCGCGGTCTCCTGCCCGACTCGTATGTCGGCTGGCTGCCGCCGCCGATGGCGAAGCC
>JAEUHQ010000084.1 GCA_016794565.1 Planctomycetota bacterium
CCGGTGACCGCCGCGTTCAAGGTGAAGGCGACCGGCTTCGACTTCCGCGCGACGACGGTGCACCTGAAGGCCGGCCAGAAGGCACCCGACGAACAGAAGCGCCGCCTCGAAGCAACGGAGCTGCGCGGCTGGTTCGAACAACTGCAGGGCGCGAACGGCGAGGACGCCGACCGCGTGCTGCTCGGCGACTTCAACAGCACGTACGGCGCCGAGCCCGAGACGATCCTCGAGAAGGACCATCTCCTCACGTACCTGCACACGAAGACGCCGACGCCGACGATCATGCACTTCCCGGAGCCGATCGATCAGATCGTGGTCGGGCCGGGCTTCGGCGAGGTCCGCGCCGACACGTTCACCGTGCACGGCGACTACGGCGAACTGAGCAAGGACGCTTGGCGCAAGATCTACAGCGACCACTTCCCGGTCACGGTCGACGTCGTCGCTGCGACCGACGAGGACCCAGACGCGACCTTCGCCCACGGCGGCGACGACCGGTCGCTGCCGCCGAAGAATCGCCCGCAGGTCGCGTTCCCCGGTCCGAAGGCAGCGATCAACGCAGCCGCTCCGGCGAAAGGCACGTGGCCTCCCGCGGTGGGCACGGAGGTCGTCGTGCACTCCTCCGAGCGCGGCAGCCTGCAGACCGCGGGCAAGCTGGCCCGCGCGCTTCCCGAGGGTCCCGGCGGCTGGGTCGTCGTCGAACAGCCGAACGGGCTGCGCGCGATCCCGTGGGCGGCCGTCGCGTGGATCAGCGTCCCGTAGCCGGCGCTCGCACGACGCGACCCCACATCGGCGAACGGTGCAACGGCGTCCGGCTCGACGCATCGACCGGCACCGCGGTGTTCGCGGCCGTCTCGGCCGGCCGCCTCGAGAAGTGGTGGACGCTCCAGGCGCGACCGCTGCGCAGTCGGCGCAGCGGCTCGGTCCTCGCACTCCTCGACGCCGCCGCCTCGACCACGGAACTCGCCGCGGGAGTGGTCGGCGTGCGCGTGGCGCGGCGGAACGTGCGACCGGACTGGGCCGACAGCGACGCGGTCAGGGCGAGGAGCACGAACAGGAACCAGGGTCGCATCGAGCCTCCGGGGAACGGGACCGAAGCAGGGTACCACATGCGGAGCTGCGTGCGTTCAGAGCACGATCTCCACGCGAAGCGTCGCCACGAGCGCGTCCTCGAGCGACGGATCGCCGCCCGGATTCACGATGTACTGGAGGTCCGGCTTCACGCTGATCGCCGGCGTCAGCTGCACCTTGTAGAGCAGTTCGATCGCCGTCTCGTCGCCGACGAAGCCCGCGCCGTCGGCATCGCTCAGCACCGCATGGGTCACGAGCAGTCCGATCACGTCGAAGTCGCGCTGCGGCAGCGCCCCGGTCCACGTGATCCCGAACTCGGCGTGCTGCGCGATGTCCGCGACATCGCCGTCGCCGAGTCCGACGTAGACCATCGCGCCGAAGCCCTGCCGATCCTCCGCGTCGTCCGGGTTCTCGCGCCACAGACGCTGGTCGAGCACGGCATACCCGCCCACCACGCCGCGTTCGCTGCCGCCGTCGAAGCGATCGAAGCGCGCCGAGTGGTACCACGCGCCGACGGCCAGGCGGCCCGAGCCCCAGGTCCCGCCGCCGGTCCAGCCGCGACCGATCTCGAGCACACTGATGCAGTCGTCGCCGTGCTCCGCGTCGAAGAACCCAGAGAGCCCGTGCCGCCCCGTGCGCACGCCGTACGCACCAGCGCCGTCGAACACCCCCGCGCCGACATGCCACAGTTCGTCGGGCTGCCACGCCACCACGACCGCGGTCGCCGGGTCGGGGTAGGTCGGGTATCCGACGATGGTCGGAGTGATCGCGGCCGAGCTGTTCACGAACTCGCCCCCTTCCTCGGTGAACGCGAACTCGCTGTTCCAGTCGACCTTGCCGAACTTCAGGCGGCACGAGTCGCACAGCCACGTCTCGATCCACGCCTCCGCCACTTCGTCCGTGTCGGGCGCCTGCAGATTCGTGAATCCCTGCGCATCGCCGACGTCGTCGCTCGGGTCGCGGCCCTGCACCGAGTAGACGTCGACCCACACGAGCGTGCGAGGCAACCCGAGGATCCGTTCGAGGTCGAACGCGACGTTGACGTCGAGCAAGGCATCCAGGCTGTCGCGGTTCCGGGCGCCGCCATGCCACGCGGCGCACCAGTCCCACGTCACGCCACCCGCGACCTCGATGCCGGCCGCTTCGAGCTCGCTCCGCCGGCCGCTCCAGTCCCCCGTGAGCCGCGACCACTGCGTGAACGGCATCCCGCCGATCCACTCGCGCTCGGTCGCGACCGTTTCACCCGGATCCGCCGCGCCCTCGTCCTGCTGCGCCGACAGCACACTGCTCACGGCGCTGCAGAGCGCGAACGCCATCACCGACCGGCTGCCCCTCCCGACGACGTGCATCATGGCCGCTGGCTTCGTCGCCGCGCGGCATCGTGCTTGAGCGCGTCAGCGCAACACGCTCAGCAGCAGCAGCGCGATCGCGACGACGAGGGCCACGACCGCGATCCACCACCGGCGTCGTGGTGCGCTGGCAGCGCCGCTTTCGCTCCAGCCCTCAGGGATGTCCACACTGGCGTACTCGATTTCCCCAGGGTCCTGCCATCCCGTGTTCGCGTCGCTGCCGCATTCGCGGCACGCCTTGCTGCCGACCGCGACGTCGGCGCCGCAGTTCGGGCATTCGAAGATCTCACGTCGCACGCGCTTCTTCGCACTCATTCGATGGCCTCCAGCCGAACGTAGTCGATCGCCAGCACGTGCGCCGGCTTCGCCGACGCGCTGACTCCGGTGATCTGCACCCGGAACTCCGACTCCCCCGCGGGCAGCGTCGCTTCGCCCAGCACGATCGGGCCGCTCGTCGATGGCTGCGCCGCGAACGCGTCGAAGGGCGCGCCGACCGGCTGGCCGGCCACCGAGCACTGCACCACGACGCCCTCGTCGTTCCGACCGAACGCGACGGTGACGCGATATCGACCGGGCGACTTCACCGGCAGAGCCAGCACGAGTTCGTCGCCGATCGCGCCGCCCCGCCAGTAGCGCACCGCGTCGGTGGAGAACACCTTCTCGTAGAGCCCCGTGTCCTGCACGGTGTGCGCTCCGCCCGTGCACGAGACTACGCGCAGGGACTCCGCCTCGATCGCGTTCTCGGCGATCCACATCGGCGGCCCCGCGAGCTTCTCGAGCGCACGCTCCGCCGCGGGCGGGACCGGCGGCAGGCCCGATGTGGCGCCCGGCTCGCCGTACCAGTACGCGACCGTCGCGTAGTCGACGGCCACCGAATCGACCCAGTGCCAGCGCTCGAACTCGAACCGCAGGGACCGCTGGAACGGGATGCTGTCCAGCATGTGTGTGCGGTGGAGCTGCGTGAACCCGAAGTTCATCGGCCCGTCGCACTGCACCTGCGCGTGGAAGGGCGCCTGGAACGGCGTGGGGTCGCACCACGCGTAGCCGAAGTAGTCCTCGGTGCCGGTCCCGAACCACGACGGGAACGACTCTCCGTCGACCCACACCTTCTCGTCTCCCTCGCCCCACCACATGCGCGACGGGTTCCGCACGAGCAGCGAACACCCGACGAAACGGCCACGCCCCTTCGCGTCGAGCACGAGGTGATCCGAGAAGGGCCGCGTCGGCGTGCCCTTCGCCACGTGGTAGCTCGCGCGGAATCGCAGCGCATCGCGATCGAACGGCGAACCGAGCGGGCGCATGTCGACGAAGGCATCCAGGGCGATCTCCGCGCCCGAGACGTCGCCGTCGGCGACCACCTCGATCACGCCGCCGAACGGCAGCGGCATCGGCCAGCGGCACCAGGCGCTGCGGTCCTCGCGCACACCGAGCATGCTGCCGCACCACGGACGCCATTCCGTGCCGGCGGCGAAGAACGCCGGCAAGGGCACGTCCACGAGCACGGCGACTCGCCCTTCGACGGCCTCCGTCACCACGAGCTTCGTGCCCGCCATCACGCGAGCAAGGTCGGCGTCGTCCAACGAGGATCGCACGGCGATCTCGAGGCCGGTGACGACGGCAGGGACGCGAACCTCGACTCGTGTCGTCGCCGGACTCGAACGTTCCGTCCGCGGCGCGGGTGCCCCGGCGAGCGCTCGCGCCACCGCGAACGCGACGTCCTTGCCGCCCGCCAGCCGCACGGGAGAGAAGCTCGCGAGGTTCGTGCCCGTCACGAACTGCACGGCGTCGACCTGGTAGTAGAGATCACCCGCGGTCGCGGACACCTTCAGCGACTTCGCGAACGGGATCGGCAGCCAGCAGTTGCCGCCCTTGCCGCGCACCCCGGCGAGGGGCTCCGGCACCCCTTCGGTCCGGCCGCTGCACAGCGCCGCGAAGTCGACGCTCCACACACGCTCACCGTCGACGTCGAAGTGCAGTGTGCCGGAGGGATTCGCCGACCAGATCCGGGCCACACAGCCCGGCCCGTCGCACTCGACCATCACGAACTCCGGCCCGCCGTCGTGGTCCTCGACCCGCAGGTAGTTGCCCCGGTCGCTGTTCGCGTACCAGGCGCCCGGATTCTTCGGCCCGACGAGGCTCGTGCGATCGAAACTGCTCCATTGGCGGCATCGCTCGCCGGCGATCGCCGGCCACCACAGACGATCGGCATCGGCCACCCGGCGGAGGAGCGCGAGCTGGTCCAGTACGCCCACCGGCGGAACTTGACCGGAGACCTGTGCGGTCAGGGTCGCGAGCAGGCACAGGTTGGCGGCGAAACGCATCGCGCCGGAGGATAGCGGGCGGGCCGATGCCGCACTGCACCGCCTTCCCCGGCTCGGTCGTTGCGCGACTGCCGTCGTTCGCGACGATGCGCGCCGTGCGTCGGCTCCCGTTCCTCGCGTTCGTCGTTCTCGCTGCCACGCTCGCGGCGCAGCAACAGCAGCCCGATCCGACGCCGGTGTCGGCGTACGACCCGCTGCGCGGTCTCGACCCCGACGGGCGCATTCCGAAGCCGCAGTACCCGAGCGACCTCCCGCACCCCGAGCGCTGGCGCTACACGCCGCCCGGGCGCATCAAACCGGGCGGCGTGCTGGACCGCTTCCTCGTGAGCAGCTTCCTCACCCCGATCGTCTTCCACGAAGAGGACATCGGGTTCGGCGGCGGCCTCGCACTCACCGACGTCGACTTCCGCAGCCAGCGCTACCGCGAGTTCGCGAACATCGTGCTCACCTACTCGGAGGAAGGGCAGCAGGCGTACAAGATCAACTGGTCGCGCTGGCTCTCCGTGCGCGAGATGCCCGACGGCGGCGTGCTGCGCGAGGAACGCGAACGGCTCTACGGGCGCGCTGGATACGAGAAGACGCTGACCCGCCGTTTCTTCGGCCTCGGCAGCCGCACCGAGAAGGACGCCGAGACCAGCTACACGGAGGAGACCACGACGCTCGGCTTCGGCGTGCGCACGTCGTTGCCCGACTCCGGCAGCGACTGGCTCCTGCGCGCCGATCTCCAGGGCGAGCACCACGGACTCTCGCGCGGCCGCGTCAGCGCCGTGCCGAGCACCGAGCAGATCTTCCCTGCTCTCGTGGACGACGGCGACGGCGACGACCAGCTCTGGCTGCTGCTCAACTTCGGTTGGGACACGCGCGACTCGCTGCACCAGCCGTACGAGGGCAGCCGCGTCGGCACGTTCGCCAATCTCGCGTGGCAGAGCGAGAACGACTTCGGCGGCACGATCGGGATCGACGCACAACATGTCTTCGCGCTGCCGCCGCTGCTGCATCGCGGCGGGTCCGGCGTCGAGGAGAACCCGCCGACGGACGTGCTCGCGATCGGCTGCTTCGTGGAGGACACGGTCGGCGACCTGCCCTACTACAGCCTGCCGACCCTCGGTGGCACCCACACGCTCCGCGGCTACATCCAGAACCGCTTCACCGACCGGGCGGCCGCCCACGCGTCGATCGAGTACCGCATCGGCCTGATCCCGCGCGGCATCACGTTCAGCGACACCATCCGCATCGAACGCATCGGCCTCGGTTTCTTCTACGAGTGCGGCACGGTCGCCGGCGGCCTGGAGGACCTGCACGACGCGAAGTTCCTCGACAGCTACGGCTTCGGCTTCCGCATCGCGTTCTCGCGCGAAGCCGTCTTCCGCGTCGACTGGGGCTACGGGGACGAAGGATCCAACTTCACCCTCGCCTTCGGCAACTCCTTCTGAGCCCGCCCCGCGCGGCCGCAAGGCCCGGTGTCCGCCGGCTGCCCCGCGATCAGTCCGTCGCGCCGCCGCGGCCCTTGTCCGCGACTTTCTCCGCGCGCTCGTCGGCGACCCCGTCGGCAGGCTTCGCGGGGTCGTCGGCGAGGCGCCGCCGCCACAGCCGCTTCACGCGCGAGAGCAGACCGAGGCGATCGAGAACGCGGCGCGCGATCCGCGTACCGCCCGCAGTGGCGCCGACGAGCGCCCTCAGGGAGCGACCGCGGAACGTCGGCGCGTACATCGCGACCGACACTTCCTGTGACGACTCCGTGCCGAGCATCTGCTTGTACTGCGCATCGCCCTGGCCGAAGTCGATCGTGTCCACGGCCGGGTCCACGCACAGGTCGGCGATCACCTTCGTGAGCAGGTACCAGCCCGGCCGCGCGTCGCGGTACTGCGGCAGGTAGGCGGTGAAGTCGGTGAAGAACGTGCCGCGCGCCCGCCGCCCGTCCCAGAACGCCGCCGGTGCGCCGTCGATGTGCAGCACCCAGCAGCGGTACGTGCCGTTCCGGAGCGCAGCGCGGATCAGCGCCACCTGCTCGGGCGCGTTCAGGAACCCCGCACCGAGACTGCGGTGGTAGCTGTGCCGCGCGACGGCATCCATCTCCTCGACGATGCGCGCGAGGTCCTCGGGCGCAGACCAGCACTTCACCGCGGCGCGCGCGCCGAACTCTTCGAGGAACCGCTCCGGATAGCGCTTCAGGTTGCGCCGCGTGTTCTTGCTGCACGCAGCCGTGAACTCCGCCCACGAAGCGGGAATCGCGACGCGCCAGTTCACGTCCGGTTCGGGGCGCATCCACGACGCGCCGGCCGCCATCGCCGCCGCGACGAGCGGATGGTCGATCGGGAAGTGCTCGAGGTGGAGCATCGTGCAACCCTCGTCGCGCATCTCGCGCCGCGCGGCGGACACGAAGGCACGCGCACTCTCGTCGCTCAGGGGACCGAGCCACCCGCCGCCGTGCTTCACCGACAACACACGAACGCGCGGATTCGCGACGCGCCAGTAGCCGAGTTGCACGGTCGTGCGGGTCCACGCGTCCATCGCGACGAGCATCGCCTTCGGCGCAGTCTCGTCGCCGTGCACGAAGGCGACGGTCTTCGTCGAACCGCCGCCCGTGGCGACGAGCGCCTCGCACGCGGACCATTCCACCGTCGGGTGCGACTCCCACTGCTGCCAGAAGGAACGTGCGCGCTCGAGGTCGGGGGCGGAGCGCACGACCTTCACGTGCACGTCCGCACTGGCTGGCGAAGCGGAGGGTTGCAAGGGCGGAGCAGGATACTGCTCGCCCCGAGCGAAGCGAACGCGACTTGGTCGCCGCGCAGCGGCTCGTTCTACTGTCCGCCATGGCGGTCTCCGACGACACGTTCTCGCTGCTCGACCTGCTCGGCCGCGCGCACCCGCTGCTGCTGCACGCGCCGCTCGGCCTGCTGCCCGGCATCGCGCTGCTCGAGTACGGCTCGGCGCTGCTTCGGCGTCCGGCCCCGCGGGGCTCGGTGCTGACCCTCGCCGTCGCGAACGCACTCGCCGCCGCGCTGTCCGTCGCGTCCGGCCTGCTGCTCGCGCGCGAGGGCTACACCGGTTCGACGCTCGAGACCCACAAGATCCTCGGCATCGCGCTCGCGGCGCTCTCGCTCGTCGCGGCGCTGCTCGCGTTCCGCGAGCGGCGCGGGCCGTTCCGCGTCGTCCTGTTCCTCGCCCTCGGCGTAATGGTCCCGGCCGGCCATCTCGGCGGCACACTGACCCACGGCGACGACTTTCTGTTCCCGAAGGCGAAGAAGACCTCGAGCGCGCCCGCCGGGCCGGCCGGACCCGCGACGGCCGCGGGGAGCGCCGTTCGCGCGCCGACGCCGGGCGGCGACTACGAACGGGTCGTCGCGCCGTTCCTCGCGCGCACGTGCAAGCAGTGCCACGGTCCCGACAAACACAAGGGCGACCTCGTGCTCACGACGATCGAGGGCATCGAGACGGGCGGCGAGAACGGCGCGGTGCTGGTCGCCGGCAAGCCCGACGACAGCCCGATGCTGACGCACTGCGAACTGCCGCTCGACCACGACGACCACATGCCGCCGGAGGAGAAGCCGCAGCCGACGAAGGAGGAACTCGCCGCGCTGCGCGCCTGGATCGCGGCCGGCGCGAAGTTCTGAGGGGCGACCGCCGCGGGCGCCGACGCTCAGCGAAGCCGGAAGTCGCGGTCGCTCGTGCGCGACGACTCGATCCGCAGCAGCTCGATCGTCGTGGTCTGCCGCAGTGCCTCGTCCACGTAGACGCGCCGGAACGGCATCTTCACGCCGCTGATCTCGCGCCAGTCCTCGAGCAACACCCGGCGCGTCTCCTTGCTGCATGCGAGCCGGTGCACGAACTCGCGCGGCGCGCCGTTGGAGGGTTCGTACAGCAGCTCGAACCGATCACGCGGCGCCGGATCGACCTCGGGGCCAAGGGTCTCGCTCTCGATGGCCGGGCGACGCTCGACCGTCACCCGCGCCAACGTCTCGCCGCTCCGCACGACGTTGTCCTTCCCGACCACGACGAACGTCGTGGCGTCGCCGAAGCACCAGGGCATCCGCAGGTGCAGCCCGAAGAGCAGCAGGTCCTGCTGCGCGGTCTCCGTCAGGGTCGGCCACGGCATGCCGTTCCGCTCCGCGAACACCGACGCGCCCGACCGTCCGTAGACGCGACCGTCCGCCAGTTCGAGCCGATCCCGCTCCGCGAAGGCGCAGTCCGCCGTGTGCGTGATCTCGCGCACGCCGATCACCTCCCCTTGCGCGCCGTACGTCGAGAGGCGCCACCACGCCTGCACACCGCCGAGTTCGCGAAAGGCCGCCGGGGCGTGCACGAACTGGTAGACGTCGAGCAGCGGCGACCCGAGCTGCGTGCCCGACACGAGCTTCGGCAGCGGCTCCGCCGGCTGCTCCGCATCCTTCACGACAGACGTCGACGCCGGCGGCGCCTTCGTCCCGACCTTCGCGTCCCCTTTCTTCGTCTCGACCGCAGGCGCCGGCGGCGGCACGTTCGTCGCGGCCGGCTCGTCCACGATCGGCCAGCCCGAGCTGTCGAACTGCACCGGGTTCACGCGGGCCGGCGGACTCTCCGCGGGAACCGGCTTCGGCACGGGCTCCTGGTGCGCCGGCGGGCTGGCGGCGGGCTTCGATCCCGGCTTCGGCGCCTGGGCGACGAGGCCGGACAACAGGCACGGGACGAGCAGTCGGGCGAGCATGTCCCGTTGCCATCGGCATTCCCCGCCGTGCGCATTGAGCCGCACGCCATTGAGCGGCATGACCGCTGCGGCAATGCTGCGCCGCGTGCGCACCCCGTCGCTCCCGTTCGCCGTCGTGTTCGCCGCCTGCGCGGCCGGCCCGAGGGACAACCTGCCGCCCGGATTCCCGACCGACGTGCCCCTCGCCGCAACGCTGCCCGCTGGCGCACTCGTGGGGACGGCGGTCGGCACCGGTCTCCCGGACGAGCCGGAGTGGCGCGCCGCCGGCGTGTGGTGGCGCGAAGCGCTGCGCCAGTCCGCAGTGCTCGCGGTGCGCGACACCGTCCCGAACGGCGCGCCGGTCCTGCGCCTGTCGCTCGACCCGGCGGCGCGGACGGCAGCCGCGTTCCTCGACCGCCCCGGCGGCCCCGCCGTGCTCGGCGGGGAGACGTTCGCCGACGGTGACCTGCCCGCCGCGATCGACCGGCTCGCGTGGCGCGCCCGGCTCGCCCTCGGCGAACGTGGCCCCGCGCCGGTGCCGGTCGCGCAGTGCGTGTCGCGAGAACCCGCGGTCGCGGTCGCCATCGACGACGCCAGCTCGCTGTTGCGCGACGGCGCGGTGAACGGCGCGCGCAAGGCGCTGCTCGCCGCACGCCGCGGCGACGGCGCCGCACCCGCGGTGCTCGACGGACTCGCGTCCGTCGAGCTGATGCGCGGCGACGCAGCGGCGGCCGAGAAGCTCTGCCTCGAAGCCCTGCGCTACGAAACGCGACTCTCCCCCACGGTCCAGCACCGCCTCGCGCGTTCGTTGCTGCTCGCCCGTTCGTCGATCGATCCGTCGCGCGCGCGCGAACGCGACCGCGAACTGTTGGCACTCGCCGAGGTCGGACGTCGCGAACGGCCGTTCGACCTGCAGCCGCTGCTCAGCGAAGCGATCGCGCGCGACTTCCTCGGCCAGTTCGAGACCGCGCGGCCGCTGCTCGAACGGCTGCGCGCCGAGGCTCCCGATCTCGCCATCGCTGCCTACCACCTCGGGTGGGCGTGCATCGCGGCCGGCGACGGAACGGCCGCGCTCGCGAACCTGGACGACGCCGCCGTCCGACTGCCCATGGCCTGGGTCGTGGTGCCGCAGGCGATCGCGTGCTTCGTGGCCGGCCGCATCGACGAACTCACGGAGCGCCTCGACCGGGTCGCGGACACGCTGCGCAACGGTCGCGATCCCGTGCAACACGAAGTGCTCCGCATGCAGGCTGCCGGCGCGATGCTCGCCGGCGACGCGGCCGCCGCGCGCCGGTTCCTGCAGGCGGACCTGCGCTGGCTGCTCGAGAATCCCGCTGCGCTGGAACGGCGCGCCGGCGAGTTCGCGGAACAGGCCGCGGTGCTCGTGCGGCTCGGCGGCGGCAAGGATCTCGCGCCCCTTCTCGCCGCGATCCAGGCGCAGCACCCGTCGACCGCGGTCGCGGACGCGTGTGCGTTCGCACAGGGGCTCGCCGACGTCGCCGAACGGCGCGAACGTTCGCTCGAACTCGAGAAGCGACTCGCGCACGGGGGGGACAGCGCATGGACCTCCCTGCTGCAGGCATTCGGACACGAAGTGCGCGGCGAGGTCGCGGACATGCAGGACGCGCTCGCGCGGGCGTCGAGCCTCACCGATTCGCCGATGACCCGCGCCCTCGTGGCCCGCGGTCTGCGTCGCGCGGGCCGCGCCGCGGAGGCGGACGCGCTCTGTGCCGCGATCCGGCGCGAACTCACCGCGATCGACCTGCGCCAGGCGATGCGCCACCCGGTGCTCGGCCCGGAGCTGGCGTTCGCGTGGCGATGCGAGTGACGGGCGGGCCGGGACCTCTCGGCAGCCGGCCAGCTGGGGTTCACGTCCATCGTGGCCCTCGGCTGGGCCGCGATGGGTCAGCGCCCGGCTCCGAACGCTTCCAACACCACCGTCGTGTCGAGCCGCCGGGCATGCTCTCGTCGCCCCCGCATCTGCCAGTCGATGGCCAGCGTGAACTCGGCCACGACGACCCGGCCGAGCGGCACGTCGTCCGAGAGGATCGCGGTGATGTCCAGCCACGCCGTGTGCGTCTGGTGACGCACCGTCGTCTCCGCCACGACCTTCAACGTGTGGCGGCGAGCGGAGAACCGACGTCGACCCAGTTCCCAGGAACCGCGTTCGACGGTGTGTTCCGCCACGTGCCGGATGTCCAGCGGCTCGTGGAACGCCAGCAAGTCCCGGAGCACTTCTGGCAGGGACTGCGTCTTCGCGACGGACCGGCCCGTCGGCAGCAGCTTGCCGCCGATGTCCTCGACACATTGCAGGCCGATGTTCTCGCCGACGGTGGCCGCGAGCAGGGTTCGTTTCGACACCGCGGTGCCGCCTTCGCGCACGGAGTAGCGCACCCATGCGCCCGCCGCGGACCCGCCGAGCGGCCGATCGTCGAGCCGCACATCCTCGATGACGGACCCGCTGAACTTGCCCGCGGGCGCTGCCGGGTCGGCTCGCCACGTTGGCGCGCCCAGCGACGCGTCGTCCATGGGTTGCCAGTGCGAATCCAGGAGCCGGTACCGGAGCGGCACGAAGCCTTCCTGCTTCGCCTTCGAAGCGTCGTAGACGCTCTCCTTCGCGCCGAGCCGCGCCGCCTCCCAAACGCGCATCCACCTGCAGCTGCTGTCGGTCCAGTCGATGAACAGTGCGACGTGGCTGTCGTACTTGTTCAGCAGGTCGCCGGGCAACAGCGCCTCGTAGCCGTCGAGTTCGATGCACAGATCGCCGAGTGATCGGGTGGTCTGCTTCACGGGCAGATCGAAGCACCGCGCCACGTACCCGCTGCAGTCGAGACCGAGCGCATGGCGGCTCGCCCTCGCTCGCTCCGACGCGGGGACCAGACCAGCGAACAGGCCCTTCGTCAGTCCGGTCCGGAACTCTTCGATGCTCGTGAAGCCGCCCCAGGCGTAGGGCATGCCTCGGTTCGCCGAGCCATCGGCGCGCCACCCCTCCGGATCGAAGCCGACGTCTGGCGTGTCGACTCGCACCCCGTCTGGATCGAGCCCGTGCATCGCGTTGGCCGCGACGGCTCGCCATTCGAACGTTGCGTAGCGCTCTGCCGTCCGAAGCACCTCCTGCCGCAGCGACTCTTGCGGGTCTCGGGCAACGCAACACGCGGAGAACGCGAGAACGAGCAACTGGGGAACCCGGCGCATGCGCGGAGGCTATCCCCGTCCTTGCAGTCGGGGCTCGAGCCGACCGCACTTCCGACGGCAGTCGCCCGGGCCAGACTAGCCGAGGAGCAGGAGGCGGCACCCTCCCGCGACCCGCATGCCAGCGCGTTCGTACGCCGCCCGCGCCGGCGCGTTGTGGCGGCCCACGTGCAGGCAGACGTGGCCGGGTGCCGCCCGCAGGCACGCAGCGACCAGCGCGGTCGCGAGTCCGCGACCGCGGTGCTCGGGGAACGTGAACACGCCCTCGATCACCGCACCGCCCGGCCCGTCACTGCCGAAGTCGAGCTTGCAGTACGGCGATCCCGGCGGCCCGACCACACGCGTCGACCCCTCGGCAATGCGTTCGTCGATCGTGTCGCGCAGCCAACGACGGTCGACGTGCGCCGGGTCGATCGAGAGGTCCGCGTGGTTCAGCTGCAGGGTCGCCTGGACCAGGCGATCGCGATCCG
Source organism: Planctomycetota bacterium (assembly GCA_016794565.1). Classification (GTDB taxonomy): domain Bacteria; phylum Planctomycetota; class UBA1135; order UBA1135; family UBA2386; genus JAEUHQ01. The sequence continues at coordinate 13,064 of JAEUHQ010000084.1, forward strand.
CGCGCTCCGCCGTGCGCACCGCGACGCTGCCGTCCGGCCCCGCGGCGTCCACCGCCGTGCCGGCGTAGTAGACCTGGTCGCGATGCACCAGCGGCTTGCCGGCGACGCGACCGCGAAGTTCGTCCACGACCGGGGTCGGGCCCATGACGATCCGCCACGGCATGCGCGCGACCCCGATCGCCTCGACGACGGCCGTCGTGACCGCGGCATCGAGTTCGGCGCCGTCGTCGAGAACGACGAGGTTGCCGCGCGGCCCGAACCAGCAGAGCACACGCTCCCGTTCCGCTTCGCGCACCCACACGCCTTCGCCTTCGCCGGCAGCGAGCGCATTGCGCACGTACACGCCGTGCGAACCCGAGCGCCTCGCCATCGTCTCCGCCGCCCGATCGTCCAGGTGCAGCGGTCGGGTCGTGAAAGGACGGCGCGTCGGCATCGCGCTCAAGAATCCGATGGCGACGGCCGATCAGCAACAGGCCTTCTGACCCACGGAACGAGCCTTGGACACCTACGACTTCCTCGCCGACCCGCGCGCCATCACCCTGCAGGCTCGCCGCGCGAACTGCGCCAGCATGCACCGCGAACAGTCGCACTGGCTCCCGCGGCTGCAGAAGCTCGCCGAACCGCCGGTTCCCGACCGCGACTTCCCCGCGTTTCTGCTCGCGACCCCGCACTTCGCCGACCTCGCGCGCCGCATCGGCGACACGACGGACCGGCGCCAGCTGCCGGTCGCGGTCGCCGACGAACTGGACTGGTTCCTCGAGGTCTTCCGCGACTACCTGCGCACGAGCGACGGCGAGGACGCGTTCTCCCCCGACCACCGGCTGCGCGCCTGATCAGGGCGCCGCGCGGATCCGCGCGGCGATCGCCGCCATCTCCGCCGGCGGCAGCGGCGGCCCGTCGAGGCCGGGCACCTGCCCCGCGGCATCCGTCGGCACGAGATGCACGTGGGCGTGGCGCACGACCCAGCCGATCACGCTGACGCAAACCCGCTGGCACGGCAGGCGCTCGCGCATCGAGCGACCGACTTCGTGCACGAACACCCACAGCGCGGCGTTCGCCTCGGGCGACAGATCGAAGACTCCGTCGATCCGCGCCACCGTGGCGACGATGACGTGCCCTGCTCGTGCCGGACGTTCGGCCAGCCAGGCGACGTGGCGCGCGTCGCGCCGGATCTCGTGCACTGCGCGCCGCCCCTCGACGACGTCGACGAAGTCAGCCGCGGTCATCGCAACCTCACGAGCGCCGCGGGATCCGTGACCGGAGCGAGGCACACACCGCGCCGGCACACGTATGCCGCGGGCGCCCCGTCGAGCGGCACCTTGCCGTCGAACACCGCCGACATCGCGGCGAGTTTCTCGCGGTTCGCGGCGTTCACCGGCGCGACGACCCGGTGGTGCGGGAACCCGCGCCACGCAGCGACGAGCAGCGCCTGCGTGCGCGCATCACCGGGTTCTCCGGCCACCACGACCTCGCGCGGATCCGCCAGCCAGAACTGCGCGGCGAGCAGCAGCGACGGCACCGCGGTCGGCGCGTCCTTCATCGCCTGGTGGTTCGCCCGCAGCGCGGCGACCCCCGCGTCGACGAGCGCCGGATCGGCGAGCAGCAGACCCGCGCGCAGCATCGCGTGCACGGCGCACGCGACACCGGACGGAGTCGACGACTCGAACGGCGATCGCGTACGGGCGAGCAAGGGCTCCGCGTCGTCCGCCGTGGCCCAGAACCCGCCGTCGGGCGCCGCGAAGTGCTTTCGCACCGTCGCGAGGAGATCGCGCGCCGCACCGAGCCAGCGCGGATCGCCGTCCGCCTCGAACAGCGCAACCAGGCCCTCCGCCAGCATGGTGTGGTCTTCGAGGAACCCGGCCTTCTGCGCGGCGCCCGAATGCCAGTGCCGCGAGCAGCGACCCTCGTGCACGAGCGCGCCCAGCACGAAGTCGGCTGCGCGGCGCGCGGCGTCGAGGTAACGCTCGTCGCCGAGCGCGCGAAAGCCGCGTGCACACGCACCGATGGCGAGTCCGTTCCACGCGGCCAGCACCTTGTCGTCGACGGCAGGCTTCGTGCGGCGGTCGCGTGCGACGAGCAGCGCCGCCTTCACCCGGACCAGGCGTTCGCGGTCGGCGGGTTCCGTGGGCAGGCCGCGCGGCAGCGACAACACGTTCGCACCTTCGTGGTTGCCGCCGGACGTCACGCCGAACCACTCCTTCGCGAACGCCGCATCGTCGCCGAGCACGGCGTCGAACTCCGTCGCGGTCCACACGAAGAACCTGCCCTCGACCCCGTCGCTCTGCGCGTCCTGGCTCGCGACGAAACCGCCGCGTTCGTGCCGCATGTCGCGCAGCATCCAGTCGAGGGTGTCGCGTGCCGTCGCCGCGAACGTCGCCTCGCCGGTCGCCTCGAACGCGTCGAGGTAGGTGTTCACGAGCAGCGCGTTGTCGTACAGCATCTTCTCGAAGTGCGGCACGAGCCACGCGCGGTCGGTGCTGTAGCGATGGAAGCCGCCGCCGAGCTGGTCGTGGATCCCGCCGAACTGCATCGCCAGCAGGGTCTTCCTCGCCATCGCGGTCGCGCCGTCGTCACCGAGCCGGAGCAGCACCTGGAGCTCGCGGGACGGCGGGAACTTCGGCGCGAAGGACGGCGCCTCGCCGAAGCCGCCGCCCGACGCGTCGTAGCGCGTCCGGCTTCGGGCGAGCAGGCCCCGGGCGAGCGACGCATCGGGGTCCCCCGCGACGAGTTCGGGCGCGAGCGCCTTCTGCAGGTGCGCAGCGAGTTCGTCCGCGCCCTTGTCGATCTCCGCGCGCTTCTCGCGCCACGCCTTGTCGAGGCTCTCGAGGACCCGGCGGAAGGCGGGCAGGCCGTGCGCGTCCTCGGGCGGGAAGTAGGTGCCGCCGTAGAACGGCTTGCCGTCCGGGCGCAGCCACACCGACAGCGGCCAGCCGCCCTGCTGTCCCATCGCCTGCACGGCCGCCATGTAGATCTCGTCGACGTCGGGGCGCTCTTCGCGATCGACCTTGATGCAGACGAACCGTTCGTTCAGCAGCGCGGCGATCGCGGGATCCTCGAAGCTCTCCTTCGCCATCACGTGGCACCAGTGGCACGCCGAGTAGCCGACGCTGAGGAAGATCGGCCGGTCGAGCTTCTTCGCGAGTTGCAGCGCTTCGTCGCCCCAGGGATACCAGTCGACGGGATTCGCCGCGTGCTGGCGCAGGTACGGCGACGCCGCGGCGGCGAGGCGATTCGGCTTCGGTGCGTCCTTCGGCACGGCGGGCGGCTCCTGTTGGGCACGAGCGGCGGCGGTCCCGAGAAGAACGAGCAGCGCCGCCGCGGCGCACACGGTCACTTGGCCCCCGTCGTCGCCGACGCCTCCGCGGCTGGCATCTCGAGCGCTTGGGCGAGGCCCGTCAGGCTGCTGACCTGGATCCGGCGCACACCCTCCTGGATCGCGCCGAACCACGCGAACCAACGCTCGACAGTGCCTTCGCACGCGCGTTCCTCGCGCCACCGCACCTTCGTGCGCTCCCCGTCGGCGCTCCACTCGACGCGACCGCGCGCGAACTCCTCGATCGGTGCGGGACCCGGTGCCTGGCTCCGCACGACGTAGTCGAGGAACGCGGCGCCGGTCCCCGTCACTTCGACGAAGCCGCGGCCGCGAACGCCGGCCCACGTGATCGACTGCCCGACGGCGTGCGGCGTGCCCGCGACCGTCTGCGACGTCTGCGGCCCGAGGTCGGCGCGCATCGCCGACCATCGTGGCCAGGTCGAGAAGTCGGTCACGAGCTCCGCAACGCGCTCGGGCGGCGCCGCGATGGTGCGTTCGGTCTCGACCCGCCAGCTCTTCGCCAGGGCCATGCCGACCAGCAGGAACGTCAGGATCGCCCCCGCGGTCGCGAACACCAGGGCTTTCAGGATCGTCGTCGGCATCGGCTGCGCCATGCGCGGCAGGGTAGCGCGCGAAGGCGCCGGGGGCACGTTCAACGCCCGACGAGCAGCGGCGTGAAGTAGCGGTAGTAGATCTCGAGGCTCAGCACGCACATCGCCGTCGTGTAGCTGCGGTCGGTGCGTGTGTCCCCGGCTTCACGCGCGTACACGTCGATCGGCGGGAACGAGCCGTCCGCGGCCTGCGCCGCCGGCAGCACGGTGCGCAGCCGCGCGTTCCACTGCGTCCACGCGTCGCCGCCGGCGAGGAAGCAACACAGCGTGCCGTAGTACCAGAAGTACACGTTGCCCTGTCCGCGCAGCACGAAGTCGTCGTCCTCGTAGCGGCGGTACGCCTCCGGTCGCCGCTCGACGGTGTACTCCACGGCGACCGACACCTTCGCGTCGTCGGCAGCCGCACCGAGCAGCATCAGACAGAACGCACCCGCGGGCGTGCTCGCGGGCAGCGTCGGCCAGGCCGAGTTGAGACGGCTCGGCTTGTGGTTGTAGCGGAACCAGCCGTTCTGCTGATCGAACGACAACTCGAGGAACTCGCGCGCGCGCGGCAACACCTCCGCCGGGAGATCCACGCCGGACAGGCGCGCCGACTCGAGCGCCATGATCATCCACGACGACACCGAGACGCGCGCGTAGTCGTCCTCGGGCCGCAGGCCGGGCGAGAAGTAACCCCAGCCGCCGCGATTGCGGCGATCGCGCCGTGGTCCCTGGTTCTGCAGGATCCACGAGAGCGCTTCCTCGACCGGACGCTTCATTCGGGCGTCCTTCGTGATGCCGTAGCACTCCGCGAGGGCGTACGTCGTGATGCCGTGCCCGTAGCACGAACTCGGGCCGAAGGCGCCGGTGTCCGGATCCTGCAGTGCGAGCAGGTGTCCGATCGCTCGCGCCACCACCGCGCTGTGTTCGGTGCGCGAGGTCGGCGTGTGCCCCGCGCCGAGGAACGCGAGCACGCACAGCGCCGTCTTGCCGACGTAGACGCTGCCGTACTTCTGGTCGAAGTGGTCGCGGTCGCCCCACGTGCCGTCCTCCGACTGGATGCTCGCGAGGTAGCGCAGACCGGCGGCGACCGCCCGCTCCGTGTCGGCCGTGCCGCCGAACTTCTCGATCGCCTTCGCCTTCGCGGGACCGAACCGGTTGCTGTACGCCGACGGGCCGTCCGGGCCCCCGGCGAGCGGCGCGAGCGGCGTCGCCACCGCGCGCTCGAGCAGCGACGCGGGCTGCTCGACGCGCTCTTCGGGGATCGGCGCCAGCACCGGCCGCACGGAGCGCACCGGCGCCTCGATCGCTGCGGATCGGCGCTCGGGGCGCGGCACCACTGCCGCCGCGAGCGGCGATCCTCCGCCGGTGCCTCGCGGCGAGGCGCGCTCGGACGCCCTCCCGGACGCGACGCCGTCGCGCAACGCGGTCGGGATCGGCGTTCGCGACTTCGCCGACGCACGCGCGGCGAAGTCCGCGGGCTCCACCGCGACGGCGTTCCGCACACGATCGAGGGCGACCGCGGGCGGTTCGACCGCCGGAAGCGACTCGGGCTTCGTGCCCGCTTCGCGCGCAGCGGTCATGGCGCGTGTGGCCTCCGTCACGCCGGGCACACCGGGAAGGGCGACGGGCGGGAGGGGCGCCGCTCCCGTCGCGACGCTCGGCGCTGCCGCGTGCACTTCGGCGGCGCCGGCGGCTGGCATCGTCGGCCCTTCTCGCAACTGCACGGCGACGCGCGGTCCCTTGCCCGCGACCGGCACATCCTGGTACGTCGGAATCGCCGTCGAAGGCGGCGCCGCGGTACTCCGTTCGAGCGCTCCCCCGGGCGCCGTCACTTCGAACACGTCCGCTGAGTTGCCGGCGGAGCGTCGGGCCGCCGCGGGAGCCGCGGCAGCGGGGCCCGTCGCGACCGCGACCGGACTCGCCGGGACGACGCCGCGACTCTCGTTCGCGACGGGCGCCGCCGGCGAACGGCCGGTCGCGGGCGCGTCGCGCAGTGCGCCGACCGGCGGTGCGGCGATGCGCTCGCTCGGCCCTGCGGCACCGGCGCTCGGCGGCAGCACGATCGGCGGCGCGGCGGCGATGCGCTTCGTCGCGTCGAGACGCGCCACGGGCAAGGCCACGTCCGAAGCCACAGCGCGTTCGGCGGCCGCCGCTTCGCGCGCAGCACCCGCGGCACCCTCGGTCCGCGGCCGCGGCGCGTCGTTCGCGACCGCCTCGATACGAGGCGCCTCCGCGTCGACGCCGCGGCGCGAAGCCGCGCCGGCGTCGTGTTCCGGACGTTCGCGCAGCGCGGTGTCCGGCGCTGTGACGTCGCGCGCCGCGACCACGGGCAGCACGCCGTCCGCACGCGGCGCGGCGAGCGGCGCCGGTCGTTCGTGCGTCATGCCGGCGGCAGGCGCAGCAGCCGCCGCCACGGCAGGCGTCGCGGCCTCGCCCTTCGCCGCGGCGTCGCCGGCAGCGGGCGCCGGCGCCACGTCGGTGCGCACGACTTCCGGGCCGCGGCGAGCGGCGTCCGCGGCGCTGCGAACGGCTGCCGCGGCACCGGCGTCGCGCAGTCCCGGGTCCGAAACCGGTGCCGCAGCGGGATCGGCGACCGGGACCGATGTCCCGCTCGGTGCACCCGCAACGAGCGGCGCGGCGATGGCCACGCGTTCTACCGCGGCGGTCGGCTGCGGCGCGTTCACCGGCGTCGGCGCGTCGACCGCCATGTCCGCGACCGCCGCGGCGGCGCTCGCCGTCCCCGACGCCTGCACCGCGCCGAGCTCCGCGCGCTCCGTCACGACCGCTGCATCCGCGCCGGATCGTTGCGCGAGCGGCGTCGCCGCGTCGTTCACCCTGGTCGCGACGTCGATCTCGCGCCGAGCCGCGTTCGTGTCGAGCTCGGCGGACTTCGCGGCGAGAGCGGGCGAGTCGGTCGCACGCTCCGCGGCGACCGGAGGCGCGTCGGGAGCGAGCGAACGCTCCGCCGGAGCGAACGCGACCCGCGCTGCGATCTCCTCGCCGGCCCCCGGAGCCGACGCGCTCGTCGCGGCAGCGGTCGCGACGTCGACGACCGACACTTCGAGCGCACCGTCGTCGGCCGTACCGGGCACGATCGCGCCCGAGATCTCGACGCCCCACAGCCACAGGAAGAGCAGCACGTGCAGCAGCAGCGAGAGCAGCAGGCACTGCGCGAGGAAGTCGAGCGCGGTCCAACGCCGGCCCAGGTGCAGGAGCACGAGCAGCAGAAGGGACACGAACGCCGCACCGAGGAGCAGGAGTTCGAGCCAGCGCTGCCCAGGCCACCACGGATACAGCTCGCTGGCCGTCGCGCGATACCAGAGGTCCGGTTGGTTCGCCTCGCCGGGCGTTCCCTTCGCGGGCCGCAGCAGGAAGAGCTGCATGCCGTCGGAAGACGGCAGAGGACCGCGCAGGTCGGCGAGCGCCCAGCCTTCGTCGATCCCCCGCGGCTCGTCGAACGCGCCGCCGAGCCGGCTCGCACGCACGATCCGGATCGGCCCCGCCTTCTCCTTCCGCACGAACCACAACGCGCCACCGTCGGGAGCGAAGGCCGGGTCGCGATCGGCCGGCGGGTTGCGCAGCTTCGCCGTGTTCGCGAAGACGGGAGTCGGGTCCTCGGCAGCGCCGAGCCGGCACTGGAACAAGGTCCCGCCGCGGCTGTCGACGGCGCGATCGACGCGCACGAACACGAAGTCGACGCCGTTCCCGTGCGGCGCCGGGTCCGTCTCGTCGCGCGCGGTGTTGCACTGCGCGAGCGGTGTCGGCACCGCGAAGCCCGTCGCGGTGACGCGGCTCTCCCACAGGTCGTAGCCGCCCGCACCGGGTCGATCGGACGCGAACCAGATGCGGCCGTCGGCGCCGACCGCGGGAGCGAGTTCGTTGAACTCCGTGTCGAGGCCGTACGCCGGCTCCGGCGGCACCGTCGGGCGCGTCGGGTCGAACGACACGAGGTCCGTCGTGCCGTCGGCCGTGCCGCGGCCGTACAGCAGCCGTCCGTCCGGCAGCATCGCGACGCGTCCGACCACCGGACCGGGCAGTTCGCACTGCACGTCCGGCGACGACCATCGCACCATGCCCGACGCTGCGAGTTCCGTCGCCGCGAACGGCCGCTGCCCGTCCGTGTAGTAGAGCGGCCGCCCGACGCGCAGCCCGACGAGCATCGCGACCGCGGCGGTCAGCGCCGCCCACGCGATGCGGATCGCCACGCGCCGGGTGCGTTCACGCATCGCCATCGTTCACCGAGTCTGGACCGGGAGCGCCGCGAAGTCGACCTTGGTGATCCGCGCGAAGCGGCACGCGTCGAGCACCTGCATGCCGAGCCCGAACTGCGCCTCGCGGTCCCCGCGCACCAGCACCGACTGTTTCTGGTCGCGCTGCTGCGCCGCCACCAGCTTCTGCCGCAGCGCCTCGAGCGTCACTTCGCGTCCCTCGACCAGGATGCGACCGTCCGCCATCACGTTCACGGTGAGCTGGTGCCCGAGTTCGCCCGCCTGGCCCGTGCGCGCCTCCGGGAGGCGCAAGTCGAGTTCGACCTCGTCGTTCGCGAACGTGGTCGCCGCGAGGAAGAACACGAGCAGGAGGAACGTGACGTCGACCATCGGCGTGAGGTTCATCACGTCGTCGCGGTTCGCGTCGTCGTCGTCGTCGTCGTCAAGCCGCATGCGTGGCTCCGTCCGGTCCCTGCGCGGGATCCTGCGCCGGACGTTGCGCCAGCGCCTCGACGGCCGGAGCCACGGTCGCGAGGATTCCCGCCGCGAGTCGCCGCGCGCGGGCCTGCAGGTGCGCCGCCACCAACGTCGCCGGGATCGCGACGAACAGGCCGAAGATCGTCGTGTAGAGCGCGACCTTGATGCCCGCGGCGAGCGCTTCGCTGCTCTGCGCCTTGCCGAGACCCGTCTGCTCGACGACCGCGAAGGCTTCCGCGATGCCAAGCACCGTCCCGAGCAGTCCGAGCAGGGGCGCCACCGCCGCCATCAGGGTGATGCCGCGCACGTTGCCGCGAAACCGCGCCGCTTCCGCCGCGAGCCGGTCTTCCATCGCCTTCTCGACGTCGGCGAGCGGGTAGCCGCGCCGGCGCAGGCCCGCCGCGAGCACACGCGCCGCGGGCGCCTCGGCCTCGAGGATCCCCGCAGCGACCACGTCGGCGTTCCCCTGCACGATCTGCTCGACGGAGTCGGCGACGACCTGCGGCGCGACGCGCGCACGCCGCAGGCTCGAGTAGCGTTCGATGGCGAGACCGACCACGACGACGCTGCAGCCGAGGATCGGCCACATCAGCATGCCGCCGGCCGAGAAGAACTCGCCGACCGTCGCGATCACGTTCTGGTCCTGGATGGACGGGAGGATCGGCATGGTTCTCAACGCTCGTTCAGGTGTTGCCGGGCGGTCTTCGCTTCGTCGCTGCCGTCGTGCTGCTGCACCAGTTCGCGGAACATGCGCTGCGCCTTCTCGGTCTGCTTCAGCTTCTCGTACGTGAGCCCGGCCTGCAGCAGACCGCGCCGCACCCACTCGACGTGCCCGTAGAGGATCGGCAGCTTCACGAACGCGTCCGCCGCGGCCGCGAGATCGCCGCGCTGCGCGCGACTCTCTCCGATGCGGAACTGCGCCTCCGCCGCGAGCGGGCCTTCGCTGAGCTCCGTCACCCGGCGCAGGCTCTCCTCGGCCTTCTCGTGTTCCCCGCGCAGCATGCGCGCGCGGCCGAGCCACAGGTTGGCGCGCGCGAGATCCGCCCGATCGCCGCCAGTCCCGGCCTCGCGCACGAACTCTTCGAGCGCAGGCGCCGCGACCTCGCCGTCACCGACGAGCACTGCGCACTCGCCGAGGAGGAGGCGCGCCCTGGCGGCCCGCGCATGCTTCTGCTCCTGTCCGAGCAACGCCCGAAGCCGTTCGACCGCGCCGCGGTCGTCGCCGAGCCTGTGCACGCATTCGGCGCCGAGGTAGAGCGCTTCGCCGCGCAAGGCCTCGCCCTGGATGCCGGCGACCTCCGCGAACAGATCGCGCGCGACCGCGAGACGCTTCGTGTCGTCGGCCGCCCCTTCGAACTCGGCGTACGCGAGCCGGTACAGAGCCGCCCCGCGATGCGAGCCCGCGACGGCGGGCAGCACAGTGCGCGCCGCGGCGAGGTCCTTCCGCTCCAGCGCCGCGATGCCGAGGTGCAACCGTGCTTCGCCCGCGAGTTCGGGGTCCGCCGAGTCCTTCGCGACCCGGTCGAACGCTTCGAGCGCCGCCGGCTCGTCACCGGCCGCCCGGCACGCCCACGCCAGCTCGTAGAACACACGGTCCATGCGTTCGTAGCCGCCGTCCCTGCCGAGCGCAGAGAGCGTCGCCCGCGCCGCCTTCGGATCCCCGCCTCGCGACTCGGCGACGCCGAGCGCGTAGCGCATCGCCTTCGCCTTCGGGTGGCCGCCGAACCGCTGCAGGAACGCCTTCGCCGCCGCCACCGCGTCGGGCCACGCCTTCGTGCGGTGCGCGAGCGCGGACTTCAGTTCGAGCAGGCCCGCAAGATCGTCGCCGAGCGCCGGGTTCGCCTCCGCCTTGCCGATCCACTGCGCACACGCGGCGTCGTCGCCGAGTTCGAACGCGCACCACGCCCGCCCCGCCGCCGCCCGCGCGCCGGTCGAGTCCGCCTGGTCGGCCAGCGCCGCGAACAGACCGTCGGCGCCGCGGAAGTCGCCTTGCTGGTACGCGAGTTCGGCCTGCTCGATGCGATCCGCTGTCGCTTCGACCGCGGCGCCGTGGGCCACCGCGGCGGCAGCCGCACGTTCGAGGCGCTTCTGCGCCGCGGCGAGATCGCCCTTCTGCCGCAGCACCCGCGCCGCGGTGCGTTCCGTGCGATCGAGGAACTTGCCGTCGCGGTAGCGCACACGGTAGCGGTCCGCGGCGGCGAGGGCTTCGTCCGGTCTGCCCGCCTCGAGCGCCGCGAGCGCATGCATCGACAGCGCCTCGTCGGCGAACGACGACTTCTCGTTCGCGGCGATCGCCGCGAACTGGCTGCTCGCAGCCGCCTTGTCGCCGAGCAGGTAGCGGCACCAGCACGCCTTCCACGCCGCGCGCTCCGCATGCGGCTTGCTGGCCAGCAGCGACCGGTACTCCTTCTCCGCGTCGTCGTAGCGTCGTTGCGCGAAGCGGTTCTCCGCGACCGCGAACGTCGCCTGATCGCGCAGCCGGTGCGGCGGGTCGAGTTTGCGCACGATCTCCGCGCGCGCAATGGACTCGTCGTGGCGACCCAGCGAGTGCAACGCGAAGCAGGCGCCGTACGCCGCCTCGCCCCTCAGTTCGGCGGGCGCGTCGGCCGGCACCGCTTCGTACGCGGTGAGCGCCTCGTCCCAGCGCGAAAGGTTCGCGTAGGCTTCGCCGAGCGCGTACGAGAGTCGCGGCTTGTCCGCCACGGGAGCCTCCGCGCACGCCTTCTTCAGCTCGGCGACCGCGGCCTCGCCGGCGCCGCTCGCGAGTGCGCAGAGGCCGACGAGTTCGCGCGCCTGCTGCCGGATCACCGGGTCGTTCTCGTTCGCCACCAGCGGCGCGAGGATGCGCTGCGCCTCCGCGTGTTTGCCCGCGCCGTACAACGAACGGCCGATCTCCAGGCTCGCCTTCGCGGCGAGCGGCGACGTCGGGAACTGGTCGAGCAGTTCCCCGAACGCCTTCTGCGCCGCGGCCTGGTCGCTCCGCGCGAGTGCGACGAAGCCGAGCCCGAGCACCGCGTCGTCGGCGAACTCGCTCGCGATCGACCGCGCCTCGTTGAACGCCCGCGCCGCACGTTCGTGATCGCCGTGCCGCAGCGACTGGTCGCCCGCAAGGTAGAGGCACTCGCCCTTGCCCGCATCGTCCGGCGCCGCGGCGGCGGCTCTTGCGAACGACTCTGCGGCCGCCGGGAGGTTGCGCCGCAGCTGCGCGAAACCGAGCTGGTACAACGACGCGAACAGGAACGACGCGCGTTCGCCGGTGGCGGCGGCGGCGGCGGCAGCGAACGCGGCCGCGCCCTTGTCGTCGTCGCCGAGTTCGCGCCACGCTTCGCCCTCCGCATACTTCGCGGCAGCGAGCAGGTAGTGGTCGGCCGGGACTTCCTTCGCCAACGAGGCGAACTGTTCGCAGGCTCCGCGGTGGTCGCCCGCCGCCTCCAGCAGGCCGCCGAGGCGGTAACGGCACTCGGCGCGGAGCCGGAAGTTCGCGCCGCCCGCGGTCAGCGCCTCCTCCAGCGACTTCTTCGCGGGCTCGGCCTGCCCGAGTTCGATGCGGCTGATCGCGAGCCGGTACTTCGCCTCGGGCACCATCGGATGACGCGGATCCGACTGCACGAACTGCTGGAAGTAGCGCGTCGCCTCGTCGTGCAGGCCGCGCTGCTGGAGACCGATGGCGATCTGGAACGCCTCCGGCGGCCGGTCTTCCTGGGCGAGGAGCGACGCCGCCGAGAATGCGACGGCGACGAGGGCACGGAGCGAGACGGGCATCACGGGTTCTTCGCGCGCGCACCGAACTATTCGATGCGACGGGTCGCGCAACGTAGCCAGCCCGCTCGCTTCCCGCACGGCCGCGCATCGCGGTCGGGCAGGCCACCCGGAGCGTCGTCAGCGGGATCGAAGCCACTCCGCGATGGCTGCCGTCGCGGAAGCCGGCATGCTATGGGCTCGATGGCTCGATGCGTCTCGTCGGCAGGCCCGCGCCCGTGGCTGCGTGCGCTCACTCTGTGGTTCTCGTTCTTCGTCGCGGGCGCCGCCGCGCTGCGAGCCCAGACGCGCGACACGCCGCCCGTGATCCCGCGCGAGTTCCGCGCTGCGTGGGTCGCGACCGTGAACAACATCGACTGGCCCAGCCGACCCGGCCTGCCGACCGCGGCCGCTCGCGCCGAACTCGACACCATCGTGGCGCGTGCCGCGGAACTGCGCCTGAACGCCCTCGTGTTGCAGGTGCGCCCCGCCGGCGACGCGTTCTATCCGTCGAAGCTCGAGCCCTGGAGCGAATGGCTCACCGGTGCCCAGGGTCGCGCGCCGGACGATGCGTGGGATCCGCTGCAACATGCGATCGATGCGTGCCACCGGCGCGGCCTGCAGCTCCACGCGTGGTTCAACCCGTTCCGCGCGTGGCACCACTCGGGCCGTTCGACGCCGGCGCAGTCCCACGTGCTGAGCCGCCTCCCCGATGCGTGCGTCCGGTACGGCAACCTGCGCTGGATGGATCCGGGCGACGAACGGATCGTGCGTTGGTCGCTCGCCGTGATCCGCGATGTCGTCACGAGGTACGACGTCGACGGCATCCACGTCGACGACTACTTCTACCCGTACCCCGACCGCGGCAAGCCGTTCCCCGACGACGCCAGCTACGCCCGGTATCGCGACGGCGGCGGGAGCGCGTCCCGCGGCGACTGGCGGCGCGCCAACGTCGACGCGTTCGTGCGCGACATGTACGCGATGGTGCACACGGTGAAGCCATGGGTGCAGGTGGGCATCAGTCCCTTCGGCATCGCGAGGCCCGGACTCCCGCGCGGCATCGAGGCCGGCGTCGACCAGTACGAACACCTCGCTGCCGACGTCGTGAAGTGGATGCGCGAAGGCTGGTACGACTACGTGTCGCCCCAGCTCTACTGGCCGATCGACCAGACCAAGCAGAGCTTCGCGGTCCTGCTGCCCTGGTGGCACCAGCAGAACACTCGCAACCGGCACGTCTGGCCCGGGCTCGACCTGAACCGCATGCAAGGCGACAAGGGCGTGCGCCGCGACGAACTGCTCGACCAGATCGGACTCGTGCGCGCCGCCGACGACACGACGGGATGCGTGCTCTACAGCTTCAAGCTGCTGCATGGCGAGTCGCGCTCGACCGCGCTGCTGCGAACCCGGCTCTGGGTGGAGCCTGCACTGGCGCCGCCGAGCCCCTGGCTCGGCGACACACCGCCCGCATCGCCCGACGCAGCCTTCGCGCGGCGCGACCGCCTCTTCGTCGACTGGCGGCGCGACCCGGAAGCACGCTTCGTGGTCGTGCAGGTGCGGGACGGCGGCGGCTGGCGCACACTCGCGATCGTGGGCGCCGAGGTCGCTTCGTGCGTCGTTCCCGAGGGCACGACGAGTGTCGCACTGACCGCGATCAGCCGGACGGGCATCGCCAGCAGGACGGTGCAGGCGACAGCGCAGTGAAGTGAAGCGTCACTCGCCGCCGACGAAGCCGGAGATCGCGAAGTCCTCGCCGATCGTCTCGTACCGCACGTCGTGCAGACGCCACGCCTCGGCCATGAACGCACGTCCTTCGCCAGCGACCGGGGTCGGCGCGAACCGGCCGCCGATGATCTTCGGCGCCACGAACGCGAGAACCTGATCGACGCAGTTCCAGGCGAACATCTGCGCGACGAGCCCGCCGCCGCCTTCGACCAGCACGCGGCGCAGACCGCGGCGACGCAGTTCCGCGAACGCAAGGCCGAGGTGCAGGCGGCGCGGGCCCTCCGCGGTCGGCACGTGCACGACCTGCACTCCGAGGTCCTGCAGGTGACCGCTGCGGCGCGGGTCGACGTCCTCGCTCGCGAGCAGCCAGGTCGGCGCCTGCCGGGCCGTGCGTACGAGGTTGCTGTCGTCGTCGATCTCGCCCAGAGGATCCACGACGATGCGGATCGGCTGCTTGCCCTCGACGAGGCGAACCGTCAGTTCGGGATCGTCGATCTGCGCAGTCCGGAAGCCGACCATCACGCCGCAGCAGCGCGCCCGCAGTTCGTGCGTGCGGCGGCGCGCCGCGGCACCGGAGATCCAGCGCGCTTCGCCCGTCGGCGCCGCCGTCTTGCCGTCCAGGGTCATCGCCCACTTGCAGAGCATCCAGGGGCGATCGAGGGAGAGCGCCTTCCGGAACGGAGCGAGGATCGGATCGCACAGGCTCGCGGCGACACCGTCGATCACTTCGATGCCGGCGTTCTCGAGCACTTCGATGCCGTGCCGGCGATGGCGAGGATCGGGGTCGAGGCTGCCGAGCACGACCCGCTTCACCCCCGCCGCGACGAGCGCCTGCGCACACGGCTCGGTCTTCTTGCCGTTCTCGCCCTTCGGCGTCGAGCAGGGTTCGAGCGTGACGATCGCGGTGTCCGGATGCCGGCCGGCGGCTGCCGCCTCGGCGAGTGCGGCTGCCTCGGCGTGCCGGCCGCCGAACCATTCGTGCGAACCGCGGCCGACGACCTCGCCGTTCGCCAGGAGGATGCAGCCGACCCGGGGGTTGGGTTCGACCTCGCCGCGCCCGCGCTGCGCGAGCTGCACGGCTTCCGCCATCAACGCGTCGAAGTTCACGCGTGCGTCTCGGCAGGATCGTGCGCGCCGGCTTCCGCCGCATTCTCGGGCAGCAGTTCGCCGACGACGGAGTGCGCCAGCGCTTCGGTGACGCGCACCGGAACGTAGCGGCCGACGAGGTCGCGATCCGTGGCAGCGAAGTGCACCAGGCGGTGATGCTCGGTGCGGCCGCTGAAGCGCCCGTCGACCTTGCTGTCGCCTTCGACCAGTACTTCGACCGTGCGTCCGACGAGCGCCCGGTTCTTCGCCACGGTGAGCGCCTCCTGCGCAACGAGGAGAACCTGGTTGCGACGCTCTTTCTCGGCGTCCGGCACGTCGTCGGCGAGTTCGGCCGCCACGGTGCCGGGGCGCGGTGAGTACTTGAAGACGTAGCTCTGCGCGAAGCCGACACGCTGCAGGAAGGCGACCGTCGCGTCGAAGTCCGCCGCGGTCTCGCCCGGGTAGCCGACGATGAAGTCGCTGTGCAGTTCGACGTCGGGCGCCTTCGCGAGGAGCTGTTCGACGCGGGCGAAGTACCGCTCGACGGTGTAGCCGCGGCGCATCGCCTTCAGCACCGTGTTGCTGCCCGACTGTGCGGGAAGGTGCAGGTAGCGCGCGACCTTCGGCAGCTCGGCGATCGCGTCCACGAGATCGGGCCCGAGGAAGTTCGGGTGCGACGTGATGAAGGCGAGCCGCCGCAGCGACGGGATCTCGTGGAGCGCGCGCAGGAGTCGAGCGAGCGTCGCCCCCTGACCGGTGAGGTCTCGCCCGTAGGCGTTGACGGTCTGGCCGAGCAGCGTGACCTCGGTCACGCCGTCGTCGCAGAGGCGCTGGGTCTCTTCGACGATGTCGGCGATCGGGCGGGACACCTCGTCACCGCGCGTCGTCGGCACGATGCAGTAGGTGCACGGCATGTTGCAGCCGCGCATCACCGACACGAACGCCTGCGACCGGTGCGGCCGCACGCGCACGTCGCGGCGGATCGTGTCGCCGCTCTTGCCCTGGTCGACCGTGACCACCCCAGCGCCCACGACTTCGTGTTTCGTCCGCGCCGGGTCCCGCTCCGCGGCGAGGCGCGCGTTCTTGTGGCGCGCGACCTCTACGGTGTCGTCGATGTCGCCGAACGCCGACGGACCGACGACGAGGTCGACGTGCGGCATGCGGGACACGAGGTAGCGCTTGTGTTCCTGGGCCATGCAGCCGAGCACGCCGACGACGAGCCCCGGCTCGCCGCGCTTCCGCTGACGGAGCTTGCCGAGCTTGCTCCAGACGCGGTCCTCGGCGTGCTGGCGCACGGAGCAGGTGTTCAGCAGCACGACGTCGGCCTCGGCCTCCGAGGCCGCGGCGACGTAGCCGCGCTGGCGAAGCCGGCTCTCGACGAGCTCGCTGTCGAGCTTGTTCATCTGGCAGCCGTAGCTCGTCAGGTGGTACCGAGGGGCGCTCATCGGGGCGCGGCATTCTATGCACCGCGACGCGGCGACGCAGCGGTGTTTTCTCGCGCGATGCGGGCTCGTGTTCGCGCGTGTGCGATGCGCTCCGTAGAGGCACGCATGGCGAACTCCCCCACGCGTCGTTCCTTCCTCGCCGGTTCGTCCGCTGCCGCCGCAGCGATGGCGCTCGGCGATCCGCTGCCTCGGTCGCGCCGTCCGATCGGCGGTCTCGGCAAGAAGAAGATCCTGATCCTCGGCGGCACGAGCTTCCTCGGCCCGGCGGTCGTCGAGGCGGCGCTCGCCGCCGGTCACGAAGTGACGCTGTTCAACCGAGGCAAGACGAATCCGGGGCTGTTCCCGAACGTGGAGAAGCTGCGCGGCCAGCGGCGACGGCCGCGTCCCGACCGCCCGAAGGACCCGGCGCAAGACCTGTCGGCACTGCAGGGCCGCAAGTGGGACGCGGTCGTCGACCCGAGCGCCTACTTCACCGGCGAGGTCGAGGACGTGTGCAAGGTGCTGGCCGGCAACGTGGGCCAGTACGTCTTCGTCAGCTCGCTCTCGGTCTACAAGTCACTCGAGCAGGACGCGACCCCGGTCGACGAGCAGAGCCCGTTGTGCGAGTGCGAGGACAAGTACGCGCAGGACATGGGGCCGAACTTCGAGCGCTACGGCGCCCTGAAGCGCTACTGCGAAGAAGCCGTGAGCGCGGCGTTCCCCGGTCACGCGACGCTCGTCCGTCCCGGCTACATCGTCGGGCCGGGCGACACCAGCGACCGCTTCTCGTACTGGCCGGCGCGCTTCGTGCGGGGCGGCGAGTGCCTCGCGCCGGGCCCCAAGGACAACGACCTCCAGTTCGTCGACGTGCGCGACCTCGGCGAGTTCATCGTGCACCTGGTCGACACCGGCGACGCCGGCCCCTTCAACGCGGTCGGCTTCGACGCGCCGATCACGACCGAGGAGTTCCTGCACACGGGCAAGGGCACGCTGAACCACAAGTGCTCGTTCACCTGGGTCGACGACGCATTCCTCGAGGCGAACGGTGTGTCGTCGTGGGGCGAGATGGGATGCTGGACCCCGAAGGCGAAGAACGGCCATTCGAAGAACGAGCGCGCGATCGCGGCCGGCGCCACGTTCCGACCGATCGCGGAGACCATCCGCGACACGGCGAAGTGGATTCGCGAGGGGCGGGGCGACGGCGAGTGGCGCGCCGGCATGAAGCCGGAGCGGGAGAAGGAACTGCTCACGAAGTGGAAGGCACGCTGATCGGCGGCGCCCGCACGCTCCTTGGTGCAACCGACTCCGTCCCACTGCGGCGCGGCGCAAGGCACGGTGCCAGCGGAGGAAGCCCGCGGGCGGTGTCCCCGCGGTGTCTCGGCGCGGCAAACGCGCGCCATACTTCCCATGATGCCGTCCACCACGACCTCCCTCCGTTCGCTGACCCTCGCCGCGACTCTCGCGGCCGCCGCTGCCGCGCTGCCGGGCCAGACGCTGACGCTCGACAAGGTCGGCGGCGCCCTGGGCGCACTGACCAACATGCCGATCGTGGGGCAGCCCAACGAGCCCTACTTCCTCATCCTCGACATCATCGAGGAGCCCACGCCGCTGATCGCGCCGTACAACGTGACGCTGGACGTGGGCCTGCACCTGCTCGACTTCACGTTCGCGATCCCGGGCTGGGCCGGCACGCTGAACGGTTCGGGGCTGGCAACGCCGCAGCTCTTCGTCCCGGACGACATCTTCTTCGAGTCGCTGCCGCTGTCGTTCCAGGTGCTCGCGGGCTCCGGCCCGTACCGGAAGAGCAACCTCGTCCGCGTGACGCCGCAGACGGTCGGCACGTGGAAGGCGCCGCTCAACCAGCCGCCCGTGCCGATCGCCGGGGGAGGCGCCGCCGTCGCGCCGAACAACGAACTGCTCTTCGTCGGCGGCTCGGGACCCGTCGCGCAACGGTACAAGTCGCGCACCGAGGAGTGGGAGAACGCGGGAGTGACCTTCGGCGTCGGCCTGTTCTCGCAGACGACCGGCCTGCCCGACGGCCGCGTGCTGTTCACGGGCGGTCTCGACGTCACGACGGGCCAGACCACGTCGGCAGCCGCGGTCTACGACCCGGTCGCCGGGACCACGACGACCATCGCGATGGCGTCGCCCCGCGCCGGCCACGGCGCGTCGGTGATGGGCAACGGCAAGGTGCTGATCACGGGCGGCCTGTCGGCGCTCGACCTCGCCAACCCGCTGTCGCTGTTCACCGGCCT